>CAYVXE010000230.1:0-2556 GCA_964455375.1 uncultured Calditrichaceae bacterium | reverse complement strand
CGCGCGGCTGGCGGCCGCTATGCCTCGGAGAAAAAGAGGGCGCCTGGTTTATCACTTCGGAGTCCTGTGCCCTGGATTTAATCGATGCGAAATATGTACGTGAAATTGAACCGGGAGAAATCGTCACCATCGACCAGAACGGGCCTGAGACGACCTGGCTTGAAGAAAAGGCGGAACGATGTGCCTGTATTTTTGAACATGTCTATTTTTCCCGCCCCGACAGCAAAATTTTCAACGAAAATGTGGACAGAGCGCGCAGGAAACTCGGCAAAAATTTAGCTCTCGAGCATCCCGCGGATGCCGACATTGTAATTTCGGTGCCGGATTCGTCCAACACGGCGGCTCTCGGATATTCGAGCCGTTCCGGCATAAAGTTTGAAATAGGTCTCATCCGGAATCATTATGTAGGCCGAACGTTTATTCACCCTGAGCAGTCGTTCAGGGATTTCAACGTGAGGGTAAAATTCAATCCGGTGGAAGGCGTTTTAAAAAACAAACGGGTCGTCATTGTTGAAGATTCCATTGTCCGTGGCACCACACTCAAACATTTAACGAAAATGCTGCGCAAAGCCGGCGCCAAGGAAGTGCACGTCCGGGTAAGTTCGCCGCCAATTGTGTCTCCCTGTTATTATGGGATGGATTTTCCCACAAAAGAGGAATTGATCGCCAATAGAAAATCTATCGATGAAATACGGGAATTCCTGGGGGTAGATAGTTTGAGCTACCTTTCCCTGGACGGAATGGTGCGTGCGGTCTCAAAAGATAAAGGTGGGTTCTGCACAGCATGTTTTACTGGAAAGTATCCCTTACTGCCCGAAGATGATTTTAAGAAGTTACAATTAGAAACCGACTAATTTTCGACTTAGAAAGGAATTTATCAGAGCAAATGAAAAAGTTACTTAAACCGTTCGATTACGTTTTTATTCTGCGGCCCATGTATTTTCTGCCGTTATGGTCACTGTATTTGGCCGGATTTTATACACAGAATAAATTTGCGATGGCTTCCCACACGTTTGGCGAATCTAATGACAACGTTGTTCAAAGTTTACAAAAACTCGATGTAGCAGGTTTGTTCCTCACATTACTGATGGGTGGTCTTTTTGTCCTTTACCAGGTGATTGACCGGCATGTTGAAAAAGAATTTACTTTTATTGCCCCGGAAAAGATGACCCCAAAAGCAGCCTTTTTTGAAGCCGGTGTTTTGATTGGCATCCCATTAATCGCCTCTTTTTTCTTCTCGTTAACGGACGGCGTCATTTTGTTGTTGTTGCTGTTTATCTCCGGGTATCTTTTTAATTTCAAACCGTTTAATTGGAAGAATAATGCATTCCTCGGATTGCTGGCGATAATAATAAGCGGAGGGCTTATTTTTGCACTCGGTTGGTTTGTAAACGGCACGTTTTCCAACCAGATGCTGCGTACGTCCATCCCGTATGTCCTGTCAACGGCTTGTATTTATCTGTTTCTCACCATGCTTGACATGCAAAATGAAACGTCTGAAAAAAAGACTTTCGCACAAACATTCGGTTCTACAGTAACCGTGCTGATTGCATTGCTATTAGCTATTATTGCTCTCATACTTTCATTGAACTCTGGCGATGAACTTATTTTTTATCCCACATTTTTTTCACTGCCATTTTTGATTTGGGTTGGTTTGAAATTCAATCAGAGTGAATTGGAGCGAGTGATAAAATATCCCGTGGCTATGTTTGCGATTTCAATCAGTATTAAATGGATTTTAACCTTTGATAATTACGTTTTCGTGTTTATTTTAGCGGCCGTTTATATTGCATCGAAAATATTTCATAGGTTGCGGTTCGGCGTGAATAAGTCTACGTTGTTAACGTAAAGGATGCAGCGATGATCATTGCCGTTAATGACAAGTGTGACTTTTGTGGCACCTGCGTGGCCGTTTGTCCGGTGGATTGTATCGATTTGTACGAAGCGAGAATCGTCATAAATTCAAACTGCATCGATTGCATGCTTTGTGTTTGGATTTGCCCGGTAGAAACGTTGGCGCCGGTGGAACAAGTAGAGGATGCGGGATGCGAGAAAGCTACGACTGTATCGTAGTCGGCGGCGGTCCCGGTGGTTCCTGGGCGGCAAAACATGCGGCAGACCAGGGAGCCACTGTTCTGCTGTTGGAAAAAGACCGGGAAATCGGAACGCCGGTACGCTGTGCGGAAGCCGTGGGAGCGGCAGGTCTCAAAGCTGTGGTCGAGCCGGAAGCGCGCTGGATCAGCAATGTCATTCACGGGGCGGTCTTAGTTGCTCCCGATGGCAGTGAGGTTACCGTTACCAGTGAATTTGCGCAGGGGTACATGCTGGAGCGCAAGATTTTTGATTATGATCTCGCCCAGATCGCAACGACCAGCGGCGTGGAAGTTTTAACGAAAGCGTATGTTTATGATTTGATCAAACCGAACGGGACTGTGCAAGGGGTCAGATTTCAGCATCTTGGGGAAGATTATGAGATTCCTGCCAAAATCGTTATCGGTGCGGATGGTGTTGAATCCCGTGTGGGCCGTTGGGCTGGCTTAAAGACAAACATCAAAA
>CAYVXE010000229.1:0-2570 GCA_964455375.1 uncultured Calditrichaceae bacterium | reverse complement strand
GCTACGCTTCCATCCTGGGCGAAATGCTGACGGCAACCCTGGGCGCGCAATGCATGATTTGGGAAACCTCGCCCGCGGCTGCAGAGCTGGAGGAAAAAGTGCTGAACTGGCTTAAGGAAATGCTCGATTTGCCTCGTGTATGGGATGGCGTTATTCAGGACACAGCTTCGGCATCGACACTAAGTGCTATTCTTTCTGCCCGGGAAAAATACTCCGATTTTAAAACAAACCATAAAGGCCTGGCAAATCATAATTTCCGTGTTTATTGCTCAACGCAAACACACTCTTCAATCGATAAAGCCGTGCGAATTGCCGGTCTTGGATCGGACAACCTAATCAAGGTCGATGTAGATAACAACTTAGCAATGCGGGCCGCTGCACTGGAAACAGCCATAAAAAACGATATTGCGGCCGGTCTAAAACCCATCTGTGTCATCGCAACATTGGGAACAACAGGGACAACAGCCGTTGCATCACTTGAGCCCATAGGAAAGATTTGTCAAAAATACGATGTATGGTTGCATGTGGACGCGGCCTATGCCGGTACCGCGCTTATCCTGCCGGAGTATCGTTGGATGGCCAAAGGCTTGGACAAGGTGGACAGTTTTGTATTTAATCCGCATAAATGGATGTTTACAAATTTTGACTGCTCCGCCTATTTTGTAAAGGACAAGGAAACACTGATCCGCACCTTTGAGATATTGCCCGAATATTTAAAAACACAAACACGGGGCCAGGTAAATGATTACCGGGACTGGGGTGTAGCGCTTGGTCGTCGTTTCCGCGCATTAAAACTTTGGTTTGTAATCCGTGATTTTGGTGTGGATGGTATCCGAAAACGCCTGCGTGAACACATTCAAATGGCACAAGACCTGCATAAAGAAATCCGTGGAAACAAAGATTTTGAAATCATGGCACCAAGCACCTTTAATGCCCTTTTCTTTCGCTGGCATCCGCAAAACGAAACGAATTTAGACAGGTTAAATAAAATGAATGCAGCGCTTTTGAAAAAGCTCAATGATTCGGGGAGCCTTTATTTGACCCACACAAAAATCGGTGATGCATATATTATCCGTATGGTTATCGGTCAAACCTATGTCCAAAAAAGACATGTTGACGAAGCCTGGAATATGATAAAAGAAACTGTGGCTACCTTAAACGGATACTAATTATAGATTAAACCATGCATATTCTGATAATAGAAGACGAAGAGGGCATTGCGGAAAGCATTCATAATTATTTAAGCAAGAATAATTTTCGCTGTGACATTGCATTCAATTTTGAACAGGCAATGGAGAAAATTAATCTCTACAGCTATGACTGTATCATGGTTGATGTGATGTTGCCCGACGGCAATGGTCTGGAGGTCGTTCGGGAGTTAAAAAAGAAACATTCGCGCAGCGGTGTTATTATCGTTTCTGCAAATAATGCTCTGGACGACAGAATTAAGGGGCTGGATATCGGTGCCGATGATTATTTGACCAAACCCTTCTATTTACCGGAGCTGAGCGCGCGTATTAACTCCATTCTGCGGCGACGAAAGTTTGATGGAGAACAGGAAGTCATATTTAATGAAATTCGTCTGCTACCGGAAGACCGTCTGGTTTTTGTAGCCGATAAAATATTGGATTTGACACCAAAGGAATATGATTTGCTGCTTTTTTTATTAGTAACCACGCACGCACGCTTAGCAGGGAAGCCATTGCCGAGCATCTTCTGGGCGATCAGGCCGATATGCTCGATTCATTTGATTTTATTTATACACATGTTAAAAATTTACGTAAAAAAATCATTACCGCCGGTGGCGGCGATTATGTGCACACTGTTTACGCAATTGGTTACCGATTCGGAGGAAAATGAAATTACTAAAAAGAATTAGCCTCTACTTTATAATGTTCTCTGCCCTGGTTTTTGTTCTCGGTAGCATCAGCACGTACCTCGTCCTGGAAACATTGATTGGTGAAGAAGTGCGCGAAACCCTGGAATCTGAAAAACGGATGATACTTGAACAGATAAAAACAGATGTAAACCACCTGAACTTTTTGAGTTCCGGCAATCTTGAAATCAAACAAATCCCGGATTCACTTCAGATACAAGAAGGCTTTGCCGACACTTCCCTTTTCGTTGCCGAGGAACATGAACGGGTGCCCTTCCGCCAACTTGTTTTCACTTCCCGCATCGATGACAAAAACTACCGGATCACACTGCGCCGCTCGCTTATCGAAAAAGATGACCTTGTATTAGGTATAACCGTGATGATGATGACCATATTTGTGACGATGATCCTTTTACTAAACGGCATCAACTACTGGAGTGACCGCCGTTTATGGAAACCTTTTTACCTTACGTTAAATAAGTTAGATACTTTCAAACTAAACAGACAGGAAACACTGAATTTACCAGATGAGAATATTGAAGAATTCAATCAGTTGAACCGGACACTAAATACGATGGCCAACAAATTGCAGCAGGATTATTTCTCGTTAAAAGAATTTAGTGAAAACGCCGCTCATGAAATGCAGACGCCACTGGCTGTGATTCGTTCAAAATTGGATGTGCTTATCCAGGAT
>CAYVXE010000228.1:0-2610 GCA_964455375.1 uncultured Calditrichaceae bacterium | reverse complement strand
CCGCACATAACTTAGCTCGGAAAAAACTTGACTTTTAACGGAGTAACTCTGCGTTTAAAAACTTATTTTTCAAGGCAACGATCCATTAACATACTATATATTAACAGTTTAAGGTTTTATTCAATAAGATTTTGTGTATTTCCATAAAGTGTTGCATGACGGTTGCGAAAATAATTTTTTTTGTGGACGACTAAGCGCTAACTTTTACCGGTACATTGCTGAATGCCGCATTCCCGGAAAGCTCATCCACCCGGGTGTCATCGGTGAGGTCGTTGATGTTCGCCCCCGGGTACTTGCTGGCAATCTGCAGTTTCACGTCCGGCCGCTGATGTCCCCAGCCGTGCGGGATGCTGACAACTCCCGGCATGATTTCGTCGGAGATTTCCACCTCAATTCGTATGTTGCCGGTGCGGGATGTCACGTTCACGGTCTGTCCGTTGCGGATATTTCTTGCGGCCGCATCCTGCGGATGCATGAGCAGGGTGCAGCGGGTTTTGCCTTTCACCAGCCGTTCGCTGTTGTGCATCCAGGAATTGTTGCTGCGAAGCTGGCGCCTGCCAATGAGCGATAGATCGAAGTCTGATGTCGTGATTTTTCCCGCTGAGAAAAAACACGTCTGCACCCGCTGGAGGTCTTTTAGCAGGATGTCCGGCGCCAAATGAATTTTTTTGTCCTCAGTAAAAAGCCGGTCTGGAAGACACGGTTGCAGAGGACCGAGATCGATGCCATGCACCTGTTTTTTTAGCTTCCGAAGACTCAAACCATGTGGCGATAAGAACCGGCCGCCCCAGGCGCCGTAAGGCCCGAAACGCAGCCCCATGTCGAGCATCCTCTCCGGCGTCAAGCTGTTTTGAATGACGTTTTTAATAAAGGAGTGACGACCCTGTTTAGCAGCCATTCTTTTGCGCAGTGCATCGAAAATTTGCCAGTCCTGCAGCGCGCCATTTGCGGGTTTGAAAAGCGCTTGGGAGTATTTGCTTGTGTTTCGTACCGCCAGGAAGTGAAAGGCCAGGTCGTAATGGTCGGTTTCAAGTCCACAGGCAGGGGGGAGGATGATGTCGGCGTAGCGGGTGGTTTCGTTGATGTAGATGTCCACGGAAACCATAAACTCGAGCTGTTTCAGAGCACGTTCTAATTGAGACCCGTTTGGCGTGGAAAGCGCCGGATTCCCCGCGGAGGTAATCAGCGCTTTGATTTGCCCTTCGCCTTCCGTGAGAATTTCTTCGGCCAGGACTGCAACCGGTAGTTCTCCACTGAATTCAGGCAGGCCGCGTACTCTGCTTTTCCATTTGGCGTAATGTCCAGGCATCCCGCGCTTTGCGGTCTGCCTCACAACATCGATGGCGGGTAACGTGAACATAGCGCCGCCGGGCCGGTCGAGATTGCCGGTCACGGTGTTCAACACATTAATAAGCCATTGACAGGTCGCTCCGAATTCCTGTGTGGACACGCCAAAGCGGCCGTAACAGACCGCGGATTCAGCGTTGGCAAAATCGTTTGCTATCTGCCGGACGACCTTTGCGTCCATGCCAATGGTTGGCGCAATTTTTTCCGGCGGAAAATCCGTGACGATATTTTTGATGTTTTCTAATCCGAGAATGTGTTCCTTCAGGTGGCCTGGCTGAATACGATTTTCAGCAAACAGCGTGTGCAGAAGAGCCAGTAGCAGCAGCACATCCTTTCCGGGTTGAATAAAATGATGGTCATCTGCTTGTGCAGCAGTCTCTGAACGTCGCGGGTCTACAACAACGAACTTACCGCCGCGGCTCTGCAAATCTTTTAGTCGATTGGCAAACCCCGGTGCCGTCATCATGCTGCCGTTTGATGTTAATGGATTCGCTCCGAGAATGAGAAAATAGTCCGTTCTGTCGATATCCGGCACCGGCAGAACCAACTGATGTCCGAACATAAAGTAAGCGGTAAACTGGTGCGGCAATTGATCCACGGACGTGGCAGAAAAGCGGTTGCGCGTGCGCAGGGTTCTGAAAAACAGCGGCGCGAACAGCATCGTGCCGGAATTGTGTACGGTGGGATTCCCCTGGTAAATGCCCACTGCATTTTTGCCGTATTTTTTTTGAATTGTGAGAAGGTTGTTTGTGACCTCTTCAAAAGCATCGTCCCAGGTCAGTTTTTCCCAACCGTTCTTTGTGCGGCGCAGCGGTTGTTTGAGCCGGTCGGGATCTTTGTAGATGTCTTCCAGCGCCACCGCCTTTGGACAAATATGTCCCCGGCTGAACGGGTCGGCTGCATCGCCTTTGATGGAAAGAATGCGACCGTCTTCGTGGGTGATGGCGATCCCGCATATCGCTTCGCATAAATTGCAGGTGCGGTAATGAATTCTGGGATTGAGTTTGGACATAGCTGATAGTGTTAAAGTGAGTAATAAATGCTAAGGTCACCTTTTTTTTCCATTGAATCAAGGAATTTTTCGAAAACGCTGCCCGTACTAAGAATTGCATACTTTGGAAAATTAGTTTTTTTGTATTATGGTTGTGTGTGTTTCTTTTTAACCGATGTTAATAAATAAGACTTTTTACAAAAGTTGCTCTGATTTCGTTCAACAGAATCTTGTAAGATCCGGTTAGTGTCATTTCGAATCAGGCGGTGACC
>CAYVXE010000227.1:1352-2831 GCA_964455375.1 uncultured Calditrichaceae bacterium | reverse complement strand
TTTCACAACGAGAAGTTTGACTATTGTTTTTTAACGACTTTACCTAAAACTATCTTTCGCTTAACCGGACACTCGTGATTTTTTATGAAAAAATATTTCGTCATTTATCTGTTAATTTTTTCAGCGCTTGCAGTGCGCGCTGCCGAAAAGTGGTACGTGAACTATGAGAAGGGACAGGACGCTGTTAAGCAAGAAAAATGGGCAGATGCTGTAAACTACCTTAACCAGGCAATTGCAAAAAAAGCTAACCCCAAACGCAATGCAAAAACGTACGGTCTGCATTTTATTGATTATTTTCCCTACCTGTATCGCGGAATTGCCTACTATCATTTAAATAAATTTGATCTTGCAGAGGCAGATTTGCTGCATTCCCGGTCTTCCGGTGAAGTAAAAAAAGCAGCGAAGGATAAAAGCGCTTTAAAGAACTTAGACACTTATTTGAAGCTCATTCAGCAGAAAAAGCAACTTGCGACAAAGAAAGCCCGGAAGGCTGATTTAGATGCTGCGATAAAAAAGGCAACCGCGCTGTTTGATCAGAAGAGATATGCACAGGCAAAATCTGCTTTTGAGAAAATTCTAACAAAACAACCGGATAGCCATCTGGCAAGGGAGTCTTTAAATCAGATTGATGCAGAACTCAATCGTCAGGCGGCGGCAAAAGCGGATGCAGAGCGCCAGGTACAAATTCAATCTGCCTTTGAAGACGGCGTGCGTTTTTATAATCAAAAGCGGTTTCATTTGGCGGAACAAAAATTTAACACAGTTTTGGGGCTCGACAATCAACATAAAGAAGCCCGGCAATATTTGCAGAAAATTGAGGAGAAGAAACGGTTGTTTGCAAAGATTGCACAGGACTTGATTGTTGCAAAAAAGCAGTTTGACACTGGAAAAAAGAAACGGGCACGCAAACTTTTCAGATCTATTTTAACCCGTGATGCTGAAAACAAAGATGCTCTGAAATACCTGGAATTAATTGGTAAGGTTGATGATGTTGAACCTCCAGATGCATTGCTTGCGGATAAGACTGTGGACAAAGACAGGTTGCGACAATCAGATGATTTGTTTAAGCAAGGCGTCGTTTCATTTTCTTCCGGAGCTTTAAATTCTGCAAAACGCCTGTTTGAAAAGTATAAAATTAAATATCCCGCAGATAAAAGGGCAGACCAGTATTTGAGTAAAATTAACCGTACCCAAAACCAGATTAAACAGGGAGTGGCTGCCTTTTTTGAAGGAGAAACTGACAAATCCCTCAAAATGTTGTCAGCGGCGGAAAATGTAACAAAGACCACTCCTGATCTTTATGCCTTCCTTGGGTGTGCTTACGCGACGCAATATTTATTAAACGGCTCCAGAGACAGGGCCTTGCTTGATTCGGCCAGGCGACAATTTACAAAACTTAAAGAATTAGATGCGAATTACAAATTTGACTCGAAATATTTTTCTCCGAGAATCGTGCGTATTTTTCAAAAGTAACCCGCA
>CAYVXE010000227.1:0-1252 GCA_964455375.1 uncultured Calditrichaceae bacterium | reverse complement strand
AGACTTGCTGATCTGCTGCAAAGTTATAAACGTTCCGGCAAATATGTACCGATGATTTCAGCTGTTTTTGAAGAATACAATTTGCCGCAAACCCTCATTTATTTGCCTGTTCTGGAAAGCGGATTTATTCCAGACAACAGAAGCCGGGTGGGCGCCGTCGGATTGTGGCAGATTATGCCGGCAACTGCCTCGGATCACGGTCTTAAATATAACCGATGGATCGATGAGCGCAAGGACCCGGAGAAATCCACGATTGTCGCAGCAGAATATTTGCAGTTTCTGTACAACAAATTTCGAGATTGGGATCTGGCTTTAGCCGCCTATAATTATGGCTATGCCAAATTGTTGCGCAGCTTGAAGCGGCAGAAAACATTCGACTTCTGGACGTTGCGCCATATTCCCAGGGAGACCTATCATTTTGTGCCGAATCTGTATGCGATTTTACATATTTTATCCCAACCTGAAAAATACGGTGTGCATTTACCGCAACCGCAAAAACCCATCGAATATGAGTCTGTCGATATCGAGGCGACGTTTTCCATTGCCCAGATTGCACGCTTAGCGAACGTGGCTCCTTCAATCATTAAACGATATAACCCTGCGTTATCTGCCAATATTGCTCCCAGCGGTAAATATTCAATCAAAGTTCCGGTGGGTGTGAAGGAGCATTTTTTAGAGGAATTTAAGAAAACACCGCTTGAGCGCGTTGAAATTACCTACACAACGTACAGGGTTAGACGGGGAGATTCGTTGTACAAAATCGCCAAAAAATTCGGGACGACGGTGAATGCCATCCGGGCGGACAATAATTTGCGCAGCCGCCGTTGGATTAAGGCTGGAAGGAAATTGCGAATTGCTGTGGTTTCGGTCATTCAACCCTCGGTGATAAAAGACAGTTCGGAAGCGGTAAGTCAACCCGAATTGGCGGGGACAGAGAATAATCTGAAATTTATTTACAGGGTTGAACGTGATGAACTTTCCTTAAACATCCTTGCCCGTTATTATGCCGTTTCTGTTGACAAAATTAAAGTGTGGAATCCATGGATTAGCCGGGACAGATTAGCAATAGGAGAGGAAGTGAATATCATAAAGTCCCGGAACTCGGTGACCTTTCACCGGGTGCGGAAAGGGGAATCCCTGTGGCGGCTTTCAAGAAAATATCACACCTCGGTCTCCAGCCTGAAGCGCTGGAACCAGATATGGAGTTCGAGAATTTACCCCGGCGATCGCTTGATCGTGGGAGTGGGGTAGG
>CAYVXE010000226.1:0-2879 GCA_964455375.1 uncultured Calditrichaceae bacterium | reverse complement strand
GGTAAAAAATCAAGTGTTTAAATGAAACTGCTGCATTTGTTGCGATTTTTTAATAGTTACTATTTATGCATACTCCCGAAAAGTAAATTCTTTAACCGGACGTCCGGCGAGAACCTGTCTGTAGACCTCATCCATTTGTTGCGAAACTACATCCAGACTAAAAACTTGTTCGACTCTTTCCCGGCCGTACTCCCCAAACGATTTTCGCTCTTTTTCATTTATCAATAAACGATTCACTGCATTGGCCAATGCACCCACGTTGCCCGGTTCCACAACCAAGCCGCTTTTTTCGTGCTGATTTACCCAGGGCACACCGGTTTTCAGATTTGTACTGACCACGGGTTTTCCGCAGGCCATAGCCTCGAGCTGAACAATGCCAAATGCTTCGCTGCGATGCGTGGAAGGCAGCACAAAGACATCGCAGGCATGGTAAAAAGAAATGAGTTCCTCATTCGTAACATAGTTTACCAGAATGATTTTATTTTCAAGTCCCCGCTCTTTGATGAGACGCCTCACAACCTCCTTCTGCGGACCGTCACCGATTAAAATGATTTTACCAGGTATCCTGTTTGCCGCCTGCAACAGCACGTCTAAACCTTTGTAATACGTAAAACGGCCGACAAATAGCGTAAGCGATTGACCATATTTCCCACGAATGGCCGCTGCTTTTTGTTTTTGACTGTTGGTCACGGTAAATTTACTGGTTTCTATCCCAAGCGGTACAACCACACATTTATCCTCAAACATTGTCAAATACGGTGAATAGCGAATATAATTCGGTGATGTCGCCACCACACAGTCAGCTTTTTTCAGCAACGCAATTAAATGGCTATGATAAAACCTGGAAAGTATTTTTTGTCTGATAATATCGCTGTGCCACATGAGAATAAGTTTGCCGTTAGGCTTTGCAAATAGATAAGAAAAATGCGCCATGGGATTAGGTAAATGTATTTGTACAATGCTGTTGTGCCGCCCGTTCACTCGTCTAATTTGATTAGCAAATGAGGGGCATACGGGATTTGAAAAAAGCTCGCCCCAATTAGCCACTCTTGTCACCTGCACCCCATCGACGACTTCGTGTACGGTTCTCGCCATGGTGTTGGCCACAATGGCGTGCACCTCATATTTGTCATTAAACCTGCGGCACAAGTCATAGAGATGGGTTTCCATTCCGCCCGGAAAAGGGTGGTAGTATTTACCCAACTGTAAAAGTTTTACTTTCGCCATTTCAATTCATTCCGTACACATTCAGGGTTGCCGTTGCTGTATTCTTCCATGAAAAATTTTCGAGGCGGGCCAAGCCGGACGAGACTAACCGATTCTGTCTGGTTTTATCTCCGAGCAGTTTCCCGATTGCCCGATTCCACAACTCCGGATTTTTCGGTACAACAAACACCGCCGCCTCACCGGCAATTTCTCTAAAAACGGCTATGTCAGAAGCTACCACAGGAGTCCCACAGGCAAATGCTTCCAACAACGGCAACCCGAATCCTTCGTACAAGGAAGGAAACAAAAACAGGTCTGCACCGGCAAACAACTCCGGCATTGCGTCCTGTTCCACATAGCCGGTAAACAGCACAGTGCCTGAATGTTCAATAAAAGAATTCAACTCCGGAGAATTCAAATTAAACCAACCTTTTTTCCCAACAACTACCAGCCGATGCGGCAAATCACTTGTTTCTTTCAAAAGCCGGAACGCGTTAAGAAGCATCGGCAAATTTTTTCTTGGCTCCAAGGTCCCGACGATTAGCAGGTAAGGAAACGTAATGTTCAGTTGCTGCAATTTGCCTGCAATTACCTTACCAGAAATCTGACGGCGAAAATCCTCATTGGCTGCCAGAGGAATCGCAACAACCTTTTCTTCAGGGAAATTAAAATATTCAATTATTTCCTCTTTCATCGTCTCCGAAATCGTAATGATTTTTTCCGCCTGCAACAGTGAACGTTTAAAAACAGGGCGATAATAAAGCCGCTTTAAAAGCGGAATGGTTTTCGGGTATTTTAAGAAAGCCAAATCATGTACCGTGACTACTGATTTCATCGAACGAAACAATGGAGACGTAAACGCCATGGAATGTAGAAGCTCCACGCCGCGACTCTTTAAATCGCTCCAGAGTTTAGTCTGCTCCCAGAAAATTCGCTGAAGCCGTGATTGAAAGCGGCAACTCACAATTTCATGCTGCCCACTGCCGTTGCTTTCGAACCATTCTTTCATCTCCTCCTGACAGTAAACGATGAATTTATGGTCAGTGCCCCGTCGAAGCAGTTCCTTGCTCAAATTAACAGCATAATGCCCGATACCGGTTCTGGTTTTATCAGCAATGGTGGCATTAAGGGCGATTTTCATTCTTCTACTAAACCCAATGCCCACGTTCTTTTAATACAAAAACAGAAACTGCATAGGCATAGCCCATATAAAACCAAACAAAAAATTGAGTAAAGAAATGATAAGTTATGTTAGCTGACAATATTACAACAAATCCTGCCAAAATACCAATTAACAAATAATAATAATCATTATTTGGCACTTTTCTAAGTTTATTAATAGCATTAATAATATTTGTTATTATTATCATTATAATTATGATCTCTAGTAGAAATCCGACCAAACCAGTTTCAGACAAAAAATTCATGTACGCAGAATGCGTCATTGCATGCGTCTGTCCCTGATAATTCTGAGCATAAAACTCTCCAAAGTTATATAAACCTACCCCGAAAAATGGATTGTGTGACCAAGCTTCAAGACCAATTTTTAACCATTTAATGTGACCTTGGGTGGAAATATGCGATAGTGTAAAAGACTGGGTTATTCTACCCAAAACATAATCCCTAATATTGGGATTCAATAGGAAAACTATGGATAGAAATATTGAAAAGAG
>CAYVXE010000225.1:0-2911 GCA_964455375.1 uncultured Calditrichaceae bacterium | reverse complement strand
TTCGAAGACGTCGAAACAGCCGGTGTCGCCTGACCCTGAAATGTCAACGGTTCTTCACGCTCTCCGAGGTAGACGACAGCTTCTTTCACGAATGTGGCCACCTTCACCATCCCGGCGGCGTCAATTTTATCTGCAGTGTCCGTTGGACGGTGGTAATCTTCATTGGGTCCGGCAAAAAACTGCACAGCAGGAATGCCCGCGCCAATGAAACTAACCTGATCGCTGGCATCCAGGTCCTGACTGATCATCTCCGACTCAACACCGGTGACGTAGCTACCGCCCATGAAGATGAATTTCCACTCCCGGGCGCTGGAACTATTGAGAACCATCAATTTATTGTTTTCAAGGCGACCCACTGTGTCCAGATTCAGAGTGCCAATTATTTTATCTGCCGGATAGCGTTTCATATTTTTCACGTAATATTTCGAACCTAACAGACCTTCTTCTTCACCGGTAAAAGCAACGAATACAATACTTCTGTCCGGTTTCAGATTTTGTGCCAGCACGTTGGCAAGTTCCAGCATCACAGCAACCCCGCTGGCGTTGTCATCAGCGCCGTAATGAATCTTGCCTTCGTCGCCACGATGCACGTCCGGCCAGCCATGTCCTAAATGATCATAATGTGCACAGACCACAACCGATTGCCCGGCCAGCTCCTTTTTCTTTCCCGGAAGCACCGCAATAATGTTTTTCATCAGAACCCTTTTGCCATTTCCCCCGACATTTGCAGACCATTCTTGAAGGAAAGAACCATCGTCGCCAGCTGGTTGTAAACCGGCTTTCCTGAACTGTGCTACGATGTAATCGGCTGCCTGGTCGAGCCCGGAAGAGCCGAGGCCCCGGCCTTCTAATTGGCGACTGGCGAGAAATTCCACATGTTTGCGGAGGGCGTCTTCGGAAAACACGGCGCCAAGTTTAGCCAGTGCGTGTCGGGGCGGAAGGCTTGTGAGTTTCACATTCTGAACATTGCCTTTTGCGTCCGGAATGGCTGCCGAAAGAGGCGAATGAACGGCAGGCCACTGTCCCTTGGCAATGTTGGTCGGTTCATCACCGGCAAAGGCCAGGTAGCTGTATTTGCCGTAGTGCGGTAATTTTCTCGCCAGACCGGGTACGGCTGCAAGAACGGCTGTTTTTAACCAAACAACCGCCGATGTCGGATTTTGTGGGTGTCGTACGGAAATAATAAAACTGTTGTTTTCCATTTTTAATTCTGTTTTGCCAAACCGAACGAATTCCGCTGTCACGTCTGCATCGTAATCGGCAATTTCTTCTTCAATGACGGAGCGGTACAAATTATCGCACCCAAAAAGCCACACGGCGCTGTCTTCGGGCAGTTTCTCAACGTCTTTGTCAAAACGTACGGTAATCTTGCCGGATTGATCCTTCGACCAGATATCAGCCAAATCTCGGTAGGCTTTCCGGCTTTCAGGCGCTTCCTTTGACGGGAGAATAATGAGCACTTTCTCTGCACCAAAGACTTTGGAAAGCGACGGCGGAATTTCATTATAATGCAGCCTCCGGAAGATATCGAATTCCGGATCCGCCGTTATGCGGATTGGGCGATGCGGATATTTGAATTGGTAGGATTGCTCTTTTTGCGTCATCGCCACTTTTTCTGACCTTGCCTCTCCTTTAAAATACACCGCGATGGGTACCTGAAGGTTGAATGCATCTTCTTGCTGAACTTGTCTTAGTTTGAAATTCAGGAGAAAGCCGTCTTTTGTGGAATCCAGTTTGATATTTGCCAGTTGTAATTCGGGAGCGCCTTTTCGAGTCGTCCATTGCTCAAAAAAAGGCTGCAAATTTTCATGAGTTACATTTTCAAATGCCAACCGAATGTCATTGAACGTGGCACGTTTAAATTTATTTTTGCGGTAAAAAGATTGGAAACCCTGCCCAAAAAGGTCATCACCGATTTTCTGACGTAGCATGTTCCAGGTCATCAGACACTTGCCGTAACCCACTGCCTCGGTGGCAGCATTGTATCGGGAACGAAATTCTGTCAGGGGAAAATCATTAGTGGCATTGACATAATCGGTGTAACGCTGCAGCGTGCCGCGACGGTAGTCGCTTCCCTGACCGCGTTGTTCTTTAATTAAATGATCCGCCATGTAAGCGGTTAGCCCTTCACACCAATTGCCCTGATCGTAATCCACAAAAACACTGTTTCCCCACCAATTATGCAAAAGTTCATGCGGGTAGGAAGAATGCAAAATGAACGGAAAGCGGATGATTTGCTGCCCCAAAAGCGTGAAAGAGGGCATGCCGTAACCGGTTTCCCAGAAGTTCTCCACGAGAGCAAATTTCGTGAAAGGGTAGGGGCCAATCAACTGCCGGTACATCTCAAGATACTGCGCCGTGGTTTGCAGATATTTGTTGGCGAGATTCTCATCGGCAGTGCGGAGAAATGCCATTGCCTTGACCGCACCAACGCTGCGTTCGTATTCGTTAAATGCCGCAGCGATGAGATAAACTTCTTCCATCGGCTCGGAAGATTCCCAGCGGGTCAATCGTTTATGATTTGTCACCTGATGCAGCGTCCTTTTTCCCTGACTTACCGCATCCCAGTTTTCGGGAAGCGACACGGTCATATTAAATGTAATGAGCCGATCGTTGAACCAGGGAATCCAGTAAGAAGGCGCACCGAGAAAAACACCTGCGGAATCGATAATGCCCGGCGTCTCGCTGAAACTACGGGCGTATTCTTCCGCCATTTTTTTTACCGGGTAGTGTATTTTCCCTCTGTAGGTGAGGTTCAAAGAAAAGTCTGTTGTTTGTTCCTTGGGCAATTTTACAATGTAGTGTTTACAGGCAAAGCGTTTGGGTAAATTCAAGTTTTCCGGTTGGACGCCGAAATCTGCTGCGGTTGGGTGCGCCGATGAAATTTCAAGCTTCGCATCAGAAGTTAAGA
>CAYVXE010000224.1:0-2929 GCA_964455375.1 uncultured Calditrichaceae bacterium | reverse complement strand
TAATGAATAATATTATGTAAAACAAATACGGAATTATACTTCAGCTTGCGGGGCGATTCTGTTTTTTGAAAATCCGTTTTCTGAACGCAACGGGTCTTCATTTCGGTAGGTCCTTGCGCGCCGTTAGCCAGCCTTGTGACGCCTTAAACCAGGTGGAAATTTTACGCGACCATGAAGGCATTAGCGCCGGTAATACGGAAACGACCCAACGAACACGCCCCGGCACAAACACCTCGATCGCATTTTTTTCAATCGCTTTTTTGATGGCAGCCGCGACATCTTCAGGCTCTACTACCGGTGTGAGAAAGGAGTGCCGAACCCCTGCAGCCATGCGTGTATTTGCCGGACTGGGGCAAAGCCAACTGACATGGACGTTTGTATGACGAAGTTCTTCACGCAAAGCTGAACTGAATCCCACCACACCGTGTTTAGAGGCGGAATATGCCGCAACACCTTCGGTTCCCATTTTCCCTGAAATACTGGCAAGGTTCACAATATGCGCTTCTTTTTTCGTCTGAAGATGCGGTAGAGCTAAATACGTTACGTACATCAACGCTTTTAGATTCACATCGATGGTTCGATTCCAAACGGCAAAATCACGCTCCAGAAACGGCCCGCTGGGCAGGACCCCGGCATTGTTGATCAGAACCTCAAATCCATTCTCATTTACCGAGGCCGCGGCGATCATTTCTTTTGCAGCTTCCGCATCCGTAATATCACAAGAGAAGCCGGTAAATTTTCTGCCACAGGATTCGACGGCACCTTTCGTTTCCTGCAAATCACCCAATGTCAGGTCAACCCCGATGATATCAGCGCCGGATTGAGCCAGCAACGTTGCGGTTGCCTTACCGATACCGCGCGCAGCGCCTGTAATTAAAACGGTTTTTTCCTTTAAATTCATTGTTTTCCTACCCTCATCTTGCATGATAAATCTCCAGAAATATCTCGTTGATCAGTTGCCATGCGTTTTTAATGTGACGCTCTTCCGTGCGCAGATTGCCAATGGCAAAACGAATGACAAACTGTCCACGCAATTTCGTGTGCGAAAGAAATATCTTTCGGGTTTCATTTACGGCAGACAACAATTGTGCATTGAGTGCGTTGAGTTTTTCGAGGTCGTTCAATCCTTCCGGATGCACCCGAAAACAGACCGTACTGAAAGGTACGGGAGCCATGCGCTCGAAATCTGTGTGGGCATCAATCCAGGAAGATAGTTTCTGTGCCAGTTGAATATGGTAACGAATCCGCCTGCGAATGCCTTCAATGCCAAAATACCGCACAACCAGCCAGAGTTTAAGGGATCTGAAACGGCGGCCTAACTGCAGACCGTAATCCATGTAGTTTTCCACCTCCGAATCCTCTTTGGTTTTGAGGTACTCGGCTTCCAGGCTGAATGCGCGTTTCAGCACATCGGGATGGCGGGTGTAAAATGCGCTCAAATCGACTGGCACAAACAGCCACTTATGCGGATTCATGACGATGGAGTCGGCGCGTTCCCAGCCGGTAAACGTTGCACGCATTTCGGGCAAAACCGCCGCACTCCCTCCGTAAGCGGCATCCACATGCAGCCAGAGGTTTTCTTTTTCGCAAATATTGGCAATTTCCGCAACCGGATCCACACTCGTGGTAGACGTCGTGCCTAATGTGGCAACCACACAAAAAGGCCGCCAGCCTTGCTGTTTATCTTCCACAATGGCTTTTTCTAATTCCCCCGGACGCATTCGAAATTGTTCATCCACCGGAATTTTGCGAATTCCAGCCAGCCCGATACCCAGCGCCAGCGCAGCTTTATCAATCGATGAATGTGCCTGCTCCGACGCATAGAGCCGCAGTCGTGGCAGTCCCGGACGACCACACATGCCCTGTTCACGAATTTTTAAATCGGTGAGCCATTCCCGCGCCGCGGCGATGGCGTGCATGGAACTGATGGACGCTGTATCATATATGATTCCCCAAAAATCTTCCGGTAGTCCGAGCATTTGCCGAAGCCAGGATAAGGTCACTTGTTCTAATTCCGTCGCTGACGGACAGGACTTCCACAACATGCCGTTCACGTTGAAGGCGGCACTCAAAAACTCACCCAGAATACCTGGGCCGCTTCCCGATATGCCAAAATAAGCAAAGAAATCCGGATGATTCCAGTGCGTCATCCCGGGCATGATGACGTCATCCAAATCCCCTAAAATAGCCTGCACAGATTCACTCTTTTGAGGCGCTTGTTCAGGTAAGTTCTCTTTTATGCCGCCTGGTCTGATGTCCGGCAGCACGGGTATGGAATCGATATTGGTAAGAAAATTGCAAATCCACGCTAACACATCCTGCCCGGATTTGCGGAACTCCTCGACCGGCATATCGCCTAAAAATTCAACATCTGCTGCAGTATGCGACTTGTTTTTCATACCTTCCTAAACGGTTTTTGTGGTGCATATTTTCAGGTGGGACAATTAATTTACCCAACGAAAAAAGATAAATCAAGGATTATTTTTCGTCGAATGTGTAAGCGGCATTTGTGTGCGTCGTTGCCATTGCAGGCTGAAGCATACGCTACAAGCGGAAATCCCAATGTCAAAGGTGCAAATGACCGATAAGCGGCTGGCAAGATTTTTCGGTGGGCTTCGGTGACCCTCGGTGTTTAATGGAACGTTTTCACAGATAATACCACTTTGAATCGACAATTAAAAATTACGAATTACGAGAGACCTTTCCCGGTTCACGTGGATGAGTTAGTGCCAAGTGGAAGGAAAATCCGTGCAAATCCCGTTCATCCGCAAAATCCGTGTGCCCGCTCTGCAATTTTAGAATTACAAATCTTCAATTACGAATTGGTATTAGCGAAGGTCTTTGCATTCGCAGGCTGAAGCCTACGCTACAGACAGGCACAGGATTTCCTTGACACTTTCACCGAAATTCCACATATTTATCCGGCAAT
>CAYVXE010000223.1:0-2961 GCA_964455375.1 uncultured Calditrichaceae bacterium | reverse complement strand
TCCTCTGCGCATTGGAGTGAGTCCCTCCCTTTGGCCAAAGGGAGGACAGGAGGGATTCGAAAAAGCAAATTCTGCAACTTGCCTCAAATCCTCCCTCTCCCTCCTTTACGAAAGGAGGGAACTTTCTAAGCAGGTATTCGATTTTATCTGACAAATTCTTTAACCGGATACTCATGCCTGAACACATGCCTTGACAGGCGGCCTTTCCTGTGGAAACAGATTACTTGGAGTGTACATAAATTTCCCGCTGTGGAAACGGGATGTCAATTTTGTTTTCACGAAACTTGCGCACAATGGCGCAGTTGATATCCGAGCGAACTTTGCGATGCTTTTGGGGCTCGGCGATCCAAACTTTCAGATTCATATTCCATGCAGAATCGCCAAATTCCTCAAAGTAAATTTCTGGCTGCGGTGTTTTCAGAACATCTGCATGAGCGGCCGCAACCTCGCGCAGACTTCGTAACACTAAATCGAGATCAGAATCGTACGCAACGCCAACCCGGATGTCCACGAGCAGTCGTGTATCGCCGTGCGACCAGTTCACTACAGTGGCAGAAATAAACTCTGAATTCGGTACAATAATCGACACATTGTTCAGAGAACGCACCGTGGTGGAGCGAATGTTGATTTCAATCACATCCCCTTCCGTATCTCCGATCATCACCCGGTCGCCAACCATGATCGGCCTCTCGAAAAGAAGAATCAGGCCTGAAATGAAATTAGACGTGACGTTTTGTAATCCGAAACCGACCCCCACAGAAAGAAACCCAAAAATGACGATGAGCCCACTCAAATCAATGCCGATAAATTGAAACGCTACGACCGCACCTATAATGAGAATCAGGTAGTGCGTCACTCTGGTGAAGGTGTATTGAATGCCTTTATCGAGACTGGTGTGGGAAAGCAGCGTCGAAAGCAAACGCTTGATGACAATTCTGGACGCAAGAATAAACGCAACCAAAACCAGAATCAGCATGAAAATAGACGTGAGTGTGACCGTGGTCTGATTTATTCGAAACAAAGGATAGGTGAGAATATGTTGTGCCGCGTTTAATAATGAAGACCAGTTCATGAATGTCCCTTCACGTTCATGGATTTTTGCAATTCTTTTACAGTCTTTCGCGACCCGTCATGACTCCAACCTGGGGCACGAAAAAGATACTTCAGTTTGTCGGAAAATGAAACCGGCAAGTGCAGGTCCCGCCAAATATCCTGCCATTCATGCATGGCAATTCGAACCGGATTATATGTGTGGATATTATTGCTAAGCCCGTAAACGACATTTTCTTCCTCCGGCTGGAAGGTACCGAATAGTCTGTCCCAGAGAATAAATATTCCGGCATGGTTCCGATCCAAATATATTACGTTGCTGCCGTGGTGCACACGATGATGTGATGGGGTGTTCAAAATCCATTCGAGGGGTCCTAATTTCCCCACTGTTTCCGTGTGAATCCAGAACTGGTAAATTAAACTGATCGCCTGCATGGTCATAACCATCAGCGGATGGAAACCGAGCAGTGGCAGCCAGAGCCAGAAAATAAAGCCCGTAAAAACCCCGGTCCAGGTTTGTCGAAGTGCCGTGGAAAGATTGTAGCGTTGGGATGAATGATGATTCACATGCGAGGCCCAAAAGAAACGACACTCATGGCTCACGCGATGAAAAACGTAATAGGTTAAATCGTCTAAAAACAGCAACAGAATCCAGGCCCACCAGACCGGACGGATATCGAAAAGAGCAAATTGGTACATAAAAAAATAGGCGGCAATGATGGGAATCTTAAAAAACAGCTTGATAATGACATTGCCAATTCCCATGGCCAGACTTGCAGCCGTGTCTTTTACGTCATAGAGTTTGGCATCGAGAATCGCGCTGAAAGTCGATTCAATGACCATCAGTAAGACAAATCCGGGAATGGCTAAATGTACAAGATTCCGCATAAATTTTTAGTAGATTTTCCTTCGTTTCCACCTTGCTCTGGGAAACACATCAATTACAAATGTTCTTCCAGATCACAGCAAAACCATCTTTGGTGGGAAAATGTCTAAACCCACCTGAGGCATTTTGGCGGCTAACCCAATGATCGCCATTGACTACAAACAAAATTTTTATTTTTTCAACAAATAAGTCCAGAACACCTTACCGCCCTTTGCAATAGCAGAAAGGGTCGCGGCAATATCCAGCAATGGCCGCTCGATGCGGTCCTGAATCCGCTCCTCAAATTCCTTCAGATTTTCCGCCGTGTCACGCATGGCTGCGAGACCGTCGCTGACTTTATCCATATCTTTCTCAGCACTTCTGACGATCGACCGGACATCGGTTAGAATTTGCGTCACATCGTGGCTCACAGGCGCTATTTGCAGCCGCACCATTTCGATGAATTTCTGTGCCTCGGTCATGGTCTTCATCACCTTCACGATGCCGGCAATGATGAACAACGTATTGATAAATAGCAACCCGGCAATGATTGCAACGCTTGTGGGAATTTCCATGTTTTACTATCCTGAATGTTCAATAATTATTTTATAAAAAATCTCAGCTCTTCTTTGTGGTTTTACCGGGAGTTCTTTTTTTAGATGCGGTGGCCGTTTTTTTTGCATTCGTTTTGGCTACCGGCTGATTTTTTTCAGATTTCAAAGCCGCTAACTGTTCTCTTGTTTCCTGCAGCAGCTCCTCTGCATGTTTTTGCACCTGCACCAGCTTTTCTTCCACATCGTCCTTCACGTCCAGAAGCCCCTTGCGCAACTCTCCCCGAAATTCTTCACCGGTTTTCGGAGCATAAAGCAAGGCCAGAATAGCGCCGACTGCCCCACCGAACAACATCCCTTTAAAGAATTCCAATCCGTCATGATTGTCTGACATAGTTACCTCCTATTTTCCTAAATTGCGACCTGACTCTGTTTATGATTAAACCAATTCTACTGTAAAAAAGAAATAATTTCTTAAACTTGCAAACTAAATTT
>CAYVXE010000222.1:0-3030 GCA_964455375.1 uncultured Calditrichaceae bacterium | reverse complement strand
TTTATTTTATAATCTTAGTGCCTTCGTGGCTTTGTGGCATACCTGAATAGTTACCTTTTTTTTAAAATTGCGAGCATGGCTTTAAAAAAGTACTTGCATTTCAATATAGCGGAATGACACTGCCGGGGTGAATAGTTACAAAGAATAACATCAGGAGAAAACCAAATGCTCCTCCTTCGGGATAAAATCATCACATATTTAAATGACTATCTTTCCATACATGATTTCCGGGACTATGGCCCCCAGGGGTTGCAGGTGGAAGGAAAAGAAAATGTGAAAAAAATTGTAACCGGCGTCTCTGCCAGTGTGCAGCTTTTTGAGCAGGCGGCAGATGCCGGGGCGGATATGGTTATTGTTCATCACGGCATCTTGTGGGATAAGGAAAGTCATGTACTGAAAGGCGGATTTAAAAAGCGCGTAAAAACATTGCTCGAAAACGATGTCACCCTGCTTGCCTATCATTTACCTCTGGACAAACACCCCGAATTGGGAAACAATGCTCAGGCAGCCAAAAAGCTGGGACTGGAAAACGTACGGGAATTCGGCGAGGTGGGTGTCAAAGGTGAGATTTCTCCAATTTCAATAAAAGAACTGGAAGAAAAAGTACGCCGGGTTTTTCAATCCGAACCGCTTGTCTTTGCTTTTGGCCCGCAAGAAATAGAACACATCGGTCTCTGCTCAGGGGCAGCGGAGAGGGAAATAAGCCTTGCTATAGATGAAGGTTTGGATGCTTACATCACCGGAGAAGTCTCCGAACCCACTATGCATCTCGCCAAAGAAGGGCAAATTCATTTCATAGCCGCCGGGCATTACGCGACCGAACGGTTGGGGATTCGGGCGCTGGGAGAACATCTTGGGGAAAAATTCAAAGTAGATGTGGAATTTATTGATATTGTCAATCCGGTTTGATTTTGGAAATTAACATTCGATTAAAGGCAAAGTCATACAAGACCTTTAATCGTATCCACTCAATATTTAACGGTAAATTTACGTTTACCAAACCTTAATCCAACAATTCACATTTTTGGTCTTTGATTTTGTTGGAGTTGAATAACTTTGGCATCAATTTCCAGATAAAGATTTGGTAAACGTGTATACTTAACCTATAATTTTGAGAGGATACCTTTAATCTTTACCCCAATATCCTCAATTAAAAAAGGGGCAGAAAAAGTCTCCTGCCCCTTGACTGTATAAAGCTGTTTCTGTTCGTCGAGTCTTCGATGGACTGTCGTATTGCAAACGCCCGGAGTCTCGCTTCGCGAGACATCCGGAGTTTTTCTCATCCTTTGAAGACCATCCGTTATTTGCTCAAAATCATTTTTTTGACCTTTGAGAAATGACTGGATGTCATTTTGTAGAAATAGATACCACTTGGAACAACGGCACCTTTGTCATTTGTTCCGTCCCAGACAGCTTTATACGTACCTGCATTTACTTGGCGATCAACCAGCGTTTTTACCTTTTGTCCCAATTCATTAAAGATTTGGATATTCACATTATTGGAAACCGGGACCGAGTAAGAAATTGCCGTGGTCGGGTTAAATGGATTCGGGTAGTTGTTGCCAAGATCATAGGTCAGTGGCATAATGTTCGAATTGCCATCAACGTCTGTAACGCCACTTCCTTCGTTCAAAGTAAATGTAACCTCATCCAGCATGTAATCAGAAGAACCAACCGCGGCTCCACCATCGGGCCATGGATAATTTCCCTGGTCGGCATTGCCACCTTCTTTTGTATCCAATGTAAATGCTCTGATTGTATGGAGGTCGAATTCGGGGCCGCCGACATGGTGTTCACCGCCGCGAAGTCCTGCCCAGCTATAAGGAATAGCATCCTGTAGTTCTGAAAGCTGGTCTGCACCGAGTTCAAGAAAAGTCCAGGGAATAGAAACGAATTGCCATTCGCCGTTCCAGGGCACATCGGAAGCTGCATAATGATAGCCGAAGGCATCTGTTCGTACGATTGTTTCTCCATCAATGCACACATAAGCACCTTCGACGTCTTTACCATCAGTCGGAGAATTCTGGCTTCTGATACGCAGCCAAAAAGGATACTGGCAGCCTGTTTCGCCTTTTATCCAAAAAGTTACTCTTTCAGTGGAGGAGACATCCAGATAGTTAGTGTAGCCCGGAGTGTCATCTCTGCGAATATCCCACCAGGTTCGTGGATTCGGCATAGTAACAAAATGGTATTTGATACCATAAGGTCCCATTGCAGCAGCTTCATGGTTTACCCAGAGCTGGTTGCTGTCCGGCGGCGTTTTTGTGACATCGATATCGCCGTTCATTCCGATTCGAATAAGAATACCATTAACATGCGGCATTGCTCCTTTATAGCCTAAATAGTTAGCGGCACTATTCGGGCCGACCTGATCACCGCCATAATAACGTACAGGATTTTCGTTGCTATACAACTTGATTTCTGTTACACCCGCCAAAACAAGCGTGGTCATAAGTGCTATTAATGCAATTGTAACCAGGGTAATAAAAAAATATTTTTTCATAGCAAACTCCTACTTGAAGTTATTTCGTTTGAAATCTCAATGGATTAAAATGGGAAAAGTTTTTTTCTTCCGGACATCACCTCCTTGCAGTTTAATTTTATTGACGTTTTTATTCTCAGTAATTTCATCACCTCCTTTCAAATAATTTTTCTGTGTTTAACTGTTGTTGGGCGAAAAGATTTATCTGTTACAAACGAAATGCAAAGTTTTTATCTCATTACAATCATGCGTCCAATACGCTCGGATCGTTGCTTTTCGCCTTTTATCTCGAATTGCGATGGATTACGTTGAGCAATTATTTTGTATAGATATAAACCGTTCGCTAAAAAGTCACCATCCTCATCTGTGCAGTCCCAGTCTTCCTCAGGAAAATGATTGAATCCTCTGCTTGCAAAACCGTCAAATGTTCTAATCAAACGTCCGGCGACAGTATAAACTTTAATGGTTACTTTTGCATCATGGGTGAGAGAAAAAGTAAAAGCTGTATATCCCGGCGCCGGGTTAGGATATGTCATCGGATTAATTAT
>CAYVXE010000221.1:0-3078 GCA_964455375.1 uncultured Calditrichaceae bacterium | reverse complement strand
AAAGATTGGCGATGGAAAAATATTTATACAGGATCTGTCCGAATGTATTCGCATCCGTACCGGCGAGACAGGTAAAGAGGCTATTGGTTAAGGACAAACACAAAATAACTTTTACAGGAGAAATTTAATGAACTCAAAAACGTTACGTACGATTCTATTGTTTTTTATACTGAGCTGCATTTTTATTGTTCCGGCATTCGCAGCTCAGTCCGGTGAAGAGACAAAATCCGCACTGGTCACTGCTGCTGATCTTGAAAAACTGCAAACGAATCTAAACGTTGTATGGACTGCGGTAGCAGCTTTTCTGGTCTTTTTTATGCAGGCCGGTTTTGCCATGGTTGAAGCAGGGTTTACGCGGGCGAAAAATACTGTGAACATTATGATGAAGAACTTGATGGACTTTTCCTTTGGAACCGTGGCCTTTTTCTTTATCGGTTTTGGCCTCATGTTTGGTGCAACGAACGGTTTGTTTGGAACAACGCATTTTGCATTGAGCGGGACTAACGTTCTCGGGGCGGACTGGAACTGGACGTTTCTTATTTTTCAGACTGTTTTTGCAGGCACTTCCGCTACCATTGTTTCCGGAGCAATGGCCGAGCGAACAAAATTTATCGGCTATTTAGTTTATAGTGTTTTCATTTGCGCTATCATTTATCCGGTTTTCGGCTCGTGGGCATGGGGATCATTACTCGATGGAGGCGGCTGGCTGGAAAATTTAGGCTTCCAGGACTTTGCCGGGTCAACGGTCGTACATTCAATCGGTGGCTGGCTGGCCCTGGCAGGCGCTATAGTACTTGGGCCGCGGATCGGTAAATATGGTCCCGATGGTAAGCCACGTGCAATTCCGGGGCACAACATTGCCATAGCCTCTTTAGGAGTCTTTATTCTATGGTTTGGCTGGTTTGGTTTTAATCCCGGCAGCACTACATTTGCCGATGGAAACCTTGGTCGAATTGCCGTAACTACAAATATGGCTGCTGCGGCCGGAGCAATTGCAGCTCTGTTTACATCGTGGCTGATCTTTAAAAAGCCGGACGGATCTATGGCGCTGAACGGAACCCTTGCCGGTCTCGTTGCTATAACTGCGCCATGTGCTACAGTTTCGCCAATCGGCGCTCTGTTTATAGGCCTTATCGCCGGTGTTCTGGTTGTCCTGAGTGTAATTTTTATCGACCATGTCTTAAAGGTAGATGATCCGGTTGGCGCTATTAGTGTACACGGCGTAACCGGCGCGTTCGGTACCCTATCAGTTGGGTTGTTTAATGTTGAAGGCGGCCTTTTTTACGGAGGCGGATTTAAGCTTCTTGGCATTCAGGCAATAGGTGTTGTAACCGGCTTTGTATGGGCTTTTGGTTTAGGTTTACTGCTTTTCTACATCATCAAAAAAACAGTTGGAATACGTGTAACTGAAGATGAAGAATTGATGGGTCTGGATATTGGCGAACACGGGATGGAAGCGTATAGCGGATTTCAGGTCTTTTCGACACAATAACATTTTTTCAGACTTTTACCTCGAGGAGGATATTAGAAATGAATACTTTTTTCAGACTCGTGCTATTAATTTTTATTTTTACCATCTCGATGATTTTACCTGCACAGGAAATGAGCTTTTCCGGAGACGTCACCGGCGTATCGACCTATGTATGGCGTGGTGTAAAACAATATAATGGACCCGCACTGCAAGGGACGGCAAGTTTCGGATACAAGTCATTGTCTTTTGGTGTGTGGGCAACGAGCGTGGACTTTGGCGATGCCACTGAGGCGGAAACAGACCCATTTGTAGAATTAAGCCTGCCAACCGGCGGCATTGAAAGTTCCATAGGAGCAACGATCTACTCGTATGATCTATTACAGACATTCAATGTAGACGCCGATATCGAATATGAAATCTTTGCCAAAGCCTGCATGGGTGCGTTGGGACTTGCCTTTTATTTTGTGCCCAGCCAGGCAAGCACAACAAATAATCTAAACAGTTCGGATTACTGGTTTGAAGCCTCTCTGGGCATGGAAGCAGTCGGTGCTGAATGGAACGTTTTATTTGCTTACGGCACTTATTCCAGTAAATGGCTGGCAACACCAAAATCTGAAGCAGTGACAAATATCGTCATAGGGGCAAGCAAATCCCTGGCAGAAAATCTGAGCGTCAACTATAATTATTCAATCGGTACAGATTCTCAGATGAAAAACGTTTTTTGGATGGGACTTGGCTATAGTTTTTAATTTTACATCAGACCCAAAGAAACCCCGGCCTCACATCCCCAGGTCGGGTCTTCTTTGCTTTTCCAACCGCAAAAACCAAATGCTCTTTCATGGACACTCTTGTCGCAGAGACGAACATACGGCCTCTTGAAATATTTCCACCCCCCTTTTCGTTCTATTTCGTAACTCGAAAGAGCTTAATAATTTTAGAGGTTTATTCCCGTTTCCGTCAAAATACGTGCTGAATTTGGTAATACCATTTGCAAAAATTCTGGCAAATTCTTTACAAAGGCAGACTTGAATAAGCTGCCTTGATAGAAATTTCCCCAGTATAACTATAATTTAAAAGTCTATCCAGATGAAACGTTTGGCCATTTTTTTGCGTGGCTCAAAGTACGTCTTGAGAAACTTTTAACCATCAATCGGATGAAAGCGGGTGAGCAATTGCACCCGGGCCAAAGGGTGAGGCTGCCGTTCGATCATGTGAACAGTGAAGAATTTTATCAACTGCAGCTGGAATATCACAAAGGTATACAGGAAGATTTTTACAACCATTTTGCGGTTCGTGGCACGCAGGTTTACAAATTGAAAAAGGGTGAAAATATATAGGATTTGAGCAATTAAGAATATAAAGTTCCTGCCTGGCTCATATCAATTGATAATCCTGACAAGAATTTGTTCAAGCTTTAACCCAGAGTCCAGGTTATCATTCCGAAAATTGTTAAAAAAAGGTAATAGTTCACCACCCTGATTACTTTGTTATGTGCAAGAAAGAAATGATTTAAGAACAAGGATTAACGATTTTGATTTACGAAGAGACACTATATAGTATTACTAACCAAGTCTTTGTTTTTTTGGCAAGAAATTTACCGTAGGTAT
>CAYVXE010000220.1:0-3110 GCA_964455375.1 uncultured Calditrichaceae bacterium | reverse complement strand
CAATAGCACATGATGAGAAAACTAATAAGGTAAAAAGCTGGCCAGACATTCCGAGAAGCATTTTATGGTTTGAGTGTTCTTTTTATGATTTTGTGAGCAATTAATTAAATACTATCTCAGCATAAACTATACCTATTTGTGAAATTCCACGTAACGTATAAAACCGAAATGACTTAAAGCTGTAAGGATGGCCGACCGCAGTTGGTTCTTGTGTGTAAATTTATACAATGAAGTGTGTAAAGACTGGGTAAAAAGTTTGCACTTGCCGGTGAGGTAGGAGAAGGATTGTTGTTTTCTTGCCGGTTATGCCGCCGAATAATTCATCAGTACGGACAACAATTTTTTAGATGATATTTCACCCGATTTAGCTTTTTCGAAAAGTTTAGCGAGCAGAGGGTGGTATCTTTTTCTGACAACGGATTGTGTTAATAAATAGTCTGGATTTTTGTCTAATTGCGTCAAAATACCGTCCGTTGTTTTCAGACCAAAGAGATACGTTTTGTATTTTTGTGCAGCAGCATATTGAAGGTCCGATGTACCAGCCAACGTTTCTACGGCATTTTTCAGATGCCAGTTTTCATGCTCCAAAAAAATGAGGCATAATTCTCTGCAATGACGAATAATGGTTTTGCGCGTATAAAAACCACTTTGTTCTTGCGCCAACAATCTGACCGTATGTTCAATATTAAAATGGGTTTTACGGAGAGCCTGCAAAACATTTAGTAGTTTTGCTTCTTTAATTTGTGTCTGCTGCACATTATTTTTTGGTGAGCTTAATTCAAAATGCTCCAAATAAATGTCACCGTCATCGTATGCGTTGATAAAGGCTCGTTTTGTAACATTTATCAACTGCCGGACATTCCCCGGCCAGGGATAGTCACACAGTGCATCCAGGGTCCCTTGGTTTATGATGATATTTTTTCCGGTGTTGCTGTTAAACTTATTTAGATAAAACCTGACGATTAGTGGAATGTCTTCCCGGCGTTTACGCAACGGAGGAATACTGATAATATACTCCTGCAACCGGTAATAAAGCGGATCTGAAAATCTCAATTGTTCCCGTATTGTTTCATTCACCAAATTCTCACTGGTCGCACTTAAAATACGAATATCGACAGGAATGGCCCTGGCGCCGCCCACACGATAAAATTCCCGGTTTTGCAGGACGCGCAATAATTTGGTTTGCACATGGTGGGAAATATCAGCTATTTCATCCAAAAAGAGTGTTCCCCCGTTGGCAAGTTCAAAATAGCCTCTTTTTTGTTTATGTGCACCGGTAAATGCACCGCGTTCATGCCCAAACAATTCACTTTCCATCAGATTATCTGCACGCTCGGCGAGGCTTATGGCTATAAATGGTTTGCCGTTCCGAGCGCTTGAATTGTGAATTGCTTTTGCTACTTCCTCCTTTCCGGTTCCGGATTCTCCCAGTATCAAAACATCTGCGTCATCGTGGCGTGCAACTTTCTGTATTTTCCTGAAGACCTGCTGCATAGCCTCGCTTTTTCCGATCATGCCACAGAATTGATGTTTCACCAGCGAGTCTTTTTTCCTCTTTCCGTTTTCCGTTTGATTTTGAGGCGATTCGGCTTTTTGTTTACCTTGAATGTTGGGAAAGCTGAAGCTTGTTAAAGATTGTTGCGACTTACGCGGTTCATTCGTGATACTGGATTCAATTTCTATCAGATGATTTAGTGCAGAGCTCAATGCAATATGCAATTTGTTCAGTTTTTCAATGCCCAGGCGGTTTTGCGTGTTTATCAAAAAAATAGCCACATAAGGGGATTTATGATCAGCCGGGGTCCGGGAAATTGGAATCATATAGGTGTGATTGACTTGTTTTAGCCAACTGTGCAATAAACCGGTTAGAATAAAAATATCGATAAATTCTTTATCAAAATCAAAATCCGCCAAATCGGTCAATTGGGTTGAAAAATTGGCTTGCAGAGTTTTCACGCAGTCCTTTACCTTTGAAGAGGTTAAAAAATCAGTAATTTCTTTAACTATCTTTTCATGGTTTGAGTTGTAGTGTTGATTATATACACAATTTTCAAATTGCAAGCCATTAACAAGCAGACGCTCATTCGGCAGTTTTTCTTTTATGAATTGTTTGTTTTCATTGACAATGTCTAAGAAATATTTAGCCGGACTGTCCGTGGTGTATAAATCCGGAATCGTGAGGGTCAGGTGACGAGTTTGCGGATTAAAATCAAATCCCGTTTCCCGAAAAACGCCACTTTTCTGTAGGCTTATTTCGACAAGAAATTTATGCTTGAAATTTTCGATAGCATGTTGAACGGCAGTTTGGGGAGGATTTTTCAATAATCTTACCGCCCCTAAGAAAGCCATGGTCCCTGCTAAATATTGACTTAACTTCCAGGTACCTATTGCTGTTTTGTCTACTATGCTGGGGATGCCATACAAGCTTCCTCCAGCGATCTGCATTTTTAACTTGGGTGAAATATAGGCGACGTTTGCCAGGACGAGTTGGTCTTTTTTTTCAATAAGCCGGCTGCTTTTTTTAAGAAACCACTCCAGATATTCCTGCAAACTTGAAAACTGTACAGAATGAGGATCTAATTGTGTTATTTCGAGTAAAACTTCGAGGTCCGTAGGGTTTTGCATATCAACGTCCCACAAATAACGACCCCAATCCCCATTAGGGTTGAAAAAGAAAGTTAAAGATCGAATAAGCCGTTTTTGTTACGTGGTCAGGGAGAATTATAATAAAGATAAAGATTATATTTGAGAATATCAAGAAAATTATTACCGGAAATTAAAAAACTCATTGACTCTGCTTGTGGTGGATTTGTCATCCCCCGGCCACGCCCGTCCGGCACAACAAAATGCGAAGGGGATTCCTTGATGGGCCGAGCACGCTGGCTGCCTAGCCACTTCTAGCGTAAAAAATCGAATGAAATTAATCTTCATGCTGAACGTCGTCGAAGCATCGTTTAACCACAAGTTACAGCCTTCGACTCCGCTCAGGCTGAAGGTGAAAACAACTTTTTCGACAATCCCGTTAAGCTAAGACGCTACCCGTGGAAAATTTGCCCCCCTTCAAGCGCAGCACAACTTCGACTTACGTTGCAAACAAACTATCCCACCGT
>CAYVXE010000219.1:0-3125 GCA_964455375.1 uncultured Calditrichaceae bacterium | reverse complement strand
AGGGATCCCGTTTCCCGGAATGAGGAGCATTTCGACGCATCACATCGTATTTTTTCTTTCAAACACTGAAAAAGCCTGGCACAAATTTTCATAGCAGGTAAGTAAAGTAAACAATTTTCATCACTGAAACTTTTACTCAATGAGGAGGTGATGCTTTGCATCGTTGATTGTTAGAAGTTTGCGTGGTCGTAAAATCACGGTTGCCAGGGGAAAATTATCAGGCAATCAGAGTTGAATTATAAATTCAAGGAAGGAGTAATTTCATGAAGAGATTATACTATTTGACGATGTTGCTGACTTTATCAGGATATGCTTTACAGCCGCCTGAACCAGCAAATGCAGCAGTGCAGAAGGAAATTGTCTTCTGCATAGATGTTTCCGGAAGTATCAGTTCCACGGAGTTAAAACTGGAGACCGATGGTTTGGATTCCTGTCTTGCTCAGACGGTTCCCAAAAACGGCACGGTAGCCGTGGGAATCGTCACCTTTAATAATACGGCATCCATCCAACTTTCGTTGACGCCGGTCACTAACGCTAACCTCGCTAACATCATTCGGCCCGTTCTTAATAGTCTTTCCAGCGGTGGCGGTACAAATATCCCGGCCGGCCTGCAGGCAAGTCAGACGGTTCTGGCAGGGGGAATGCTTGCCGGGGGGGCTCCCGACGACCAGTTTATTTTACTCACCAGCGATGGTGTCAGTTCGGGAAATGTTCTGGCCGCCTGTAACAATGTAAATGCCAACGACATCACCATTTGTGCCATCGCTATAGGAAATGGTGCCGATGTCGTTACCCTGGAAAACTGTGCGCTGGCAACAGGAGGAGAATTTGCTTTTGCGCCGACATTCAATGAGTTTCTCCCGGTTTGTGAAAAGTGCCTTATCACCATTTTGAATTTGCAGTGCAGACTGGAAATCACCTCCCCCAGGGATGGCGAAACCCTTTGCAGCGATAAAATCACTGTTGAGGGCCGCATCCAAATCACCGGCGGCGATCCACCCTATACCATTACCGCCTGTGACGTGAATGGAGTTGCCGCCACGGTCACGGACACTACTTTCTCCGCAACATTACTCTGTCCCGAGGGAATCAATGTGCTTATCGCATCTTGTACGATTGTTGACTCTGCCGGAGCACAAACTGTTTGCACCGACACGATACAGGTCGAATGTCTGCCGGCCCCCATTTGTTCGGTACAGATTACCTCGCCGCAGAATAATGATCTGTTCTGCGTCGATAGCGTAACCGTGCAGGGAATCACCACGATTAGTGGTGGGGTAACGCCGTTTACGGTCAATTCTGAGGTCAATGGATTTGCGGCGACGGTAAGTGGTAATATGTTCACAGCCACGGTTCCCGTAACATTTTTCAAAAACGATATCATCGCCACGAGCACGATTACCGATAGCTGTGGCAGACAGGTGGTGTGCGCCGACACCATCAATGTCCTTCTCGACGACAAAGGCCCGACGTGTATTTTCAATCACGAAGACAATGCCATCACGGGTACTTTCATCGATGGACAGAGCGGAATCAGCCAGATCATTCCGGTGGAAATCAGAAATGGTACTTTGACCGTGGAGCCCTTCAATCCGGGTGACGCCAAAGTCAACTTCCGTATCGACATCATTGACCCGGACCGCAACGTCTTTTTCAGTATCGATGTTCTCGATGTCTGCGGTAATATTTTTAATTGCGACCCTGTGTTTCTCAGCCTGTCCACCGATTCGCAAACCCGGCAACACCGATTTTCATTTCCAATTGCCGACCGGTATTTCGAATTGGACAATCAGGGCCTGACTGCTATTCGAGCAACTTTAAACGGTCACAAATTTACTCTGTACTCCGATGCAAGCCGGGCGGGAAATGAATTGAACGCTTATCCCATGCCGTATGAAGGGAAAGTAGCTATCGATTTGTTGCCCTATTTGCAGGAAAAAAATGACATGCAGTTGTCATTCGAAGGCCCCTTGAAAGGTGCCGCACAAATTCTGATTTCCAGCAGCGCGGAGAATGTGGACTATGTTCTGGACCTTGAACGTATTCCTGAAGACTTTCAACTCGCACAGAACTATCCCAATCCCTTCAATCCGGCGACCACCATTCGCTTTGATATTCCAGAGCGGTTGACGGAAGAGGCACGGGTGCAACTGAAGATATATAATCTTTTAGGCGAATTGGTGCGCACGTTGGTGGATGAACAAAAATTTTCCGGGCAGTACACGGTGGAATGGGATGGAAAAAACCACCGTTTTGAGCCGGTTGCCTCGGGTATTTACATCTATCGGCTCACCGCCGGGGAGTTTAAACAGACCCGACGGATGCTACTGCTGAAATAGGCATAGATGTTACCAGTAATAGCATTATCTGGTGAGGACGTTGCTTTTTGAGATCTATTGTTGATGAATAAGCATGTCGTTTGGGGTTGGTTAATGGTTTGATTGACTTAATTCTTACCCGATTTCATGCGCATGTTTATTCATCATATTTTTGCTGGATAGGGGAAATAGTTAGGATGAATAAACTACCTATAAGCGTATTTTTATAAAATCACTCATTACTGAGGAGGTTTATCATGAAAAATAACGTTATTCTCCCGTTTATTGTGGCATGCTTGGTCATCTTTGGCTGCGGACAGGAAGAACCCATTTCACCACTGGTCACACAAAGTGAACAGGAAGCAGTTTTGGCGAAGGCAACATTGACATCCTTCACGGCGGAGATGGATCTCAGTGATCCGTCGAACCCGATGAATGCAGCAACGTGTATTCAGGTAGACGAGAAGGGGACGGTCAACTTTCAGCGCTGCATCTTTCGCGGGCCCATTACCGGCGATCTCGTAGGCGAGGAAAGAATCTCGATAATCGATCTCAAAGTAGATGCGAATGGCAATGGCCATGCCCGAGGGCCTTTCATCTTCGACGTGTGCCATGATGACCTCGGCTGCGGGACTTTTTCAGGTAATGTCAAGGGACCAATCACTGCCGGCATGTTTGATGGCACGTTTAAGGCGACGGGCACAAGCGGGGACTTCGTGGGGTTGAAGATGAGCGGGACCAGCAGATCGCCGGGAAACGGCATCTTCACACTCGCCGGAACGATCCTGGCACATGGGAAATAGAAGC
>CAYVXE010000218.1:0-3125 GCA_964455375.1 uncultured Calditrichaceae bacterium | reverse complement strand
ATGAAATCTCGCTTGACTCTAACCCCATAAATTTTCAACTTTTCCCCGGTCACGAATGACAAAATATTCTTCACCATCAACGAGAATCTCAGCAGGTCGTAATCTTGCATTGTAATTTGATGAAAGCGAAAATCCGTAGGCTCCGCTCGTCATAATCGCCAGATGCTCTCCCCTTTTCATTTGCGGTAGCTGCCGCTCCCGGGCAAAAAAATCGCCGGATTCACACACAGGCCCTACAACATCGTACGTCGCTTTGGACACATGGGTCATTTTAAGTGGTACAATCTCGTGATAGGCCTGATATAAACTCGGCCGAATGAGATCGGTCATCGATGCATCGACAATGAGAAATTTCTTTCCGGATGTATCTTTGTTAAACAATACTTTTGTCACCAGACAACCAGCTTCAGCAATTAGGGAACGACCCGGTTCAAAAATAATCTTACATCGTAACGATTCCAAATCATTCCGGATTGTCTTAATCAATTCTGCGGATAAAATACGGCTGGTATCTTGAAAAACATTTTCATACGAAACAGCTACTCCTCCCCCGATATCGATATACTGCAACTTTATATTCGACTTTTTCAACAGGGATTGCAGGGTATTTGCAATTTCGATGGTTTTCCGATAGGGTGTTATTTCAGAGATTTGTGAACCGTTATGGAAATGCAATCCAATTAGCCGAATATTCGTGAAATGATCCATTTTAGAAAAAATCAGTTCCACCTCTTGCAATTCAATGCCGAATTTATCCTGAGATCTACCGGTAGAAATATAGGGATGTCCATGAATATCTATATTAGGGTTGACCCTGATCCCAACTCTTGCAACTTTACCCATGGACTGTGCGATCTCATTAATAACCTGTAATTCCTGCACCGATTCGACATGAAAGGAATAAATATTTTCCTCTAACGCATATTTAATCTCGGCATCGGTTTTACCTACACCAGCATAAACGATATTTTCAGGCTTAAATCCATTTTTCAGAGCCAGATATATTTCACCGCCGGAGACTGCATCCGCCCCTGCTCCCTGTTCCGCCAGCAAAGAAAGCAACGTTTCATTTGAGTTGGCTTTTAAAGCGTAACAAACGGTGTGGTCTAGATCGCCAAAAGCCGCATCCGTCTGACTAAAATTCTCAAGTAGCGAGTTTTTACTATAGAGGTAGAATGGTGTTTCTATTTTTCCCGCTATACTTTGAACTGATTTTTTTTCACAATAAAGTTCATTGTTTATATAATGGAATAAATGCATCCGCCCCTCTTTCTAAAGTCAATCTTGTGATTATTCTTCGTGCAGAAAAACCTGCTCATAGAAATTCTTCTTTGTCAAATCCGAAAGGTCTCATTCGGAAAATGACTTCCATCCCCGGCGGTTTAAATCCCAGCGAATAAACAAAAAGCTAACAACGGCAATAATGAGTAACAACCCACCGGTTGCATAAAATCCGAAGATAATTTTCCCCAGACCAAACAGGGTTGAGTAAATTAAGATTAACCCTACAGCCCAATCCAATAAATCCCAGCCAAGGCCGGTATCAGTTACAACCTCTGGAGTTACTTTGGCGATTGGCCCCCATAAATTTCCGCCGGGTCTGGCCTTTTTATAAAAACGTACAAGCGTTGTTTCGGCCTCCGGCCTTGTTAAGAAAGTCACGGTTAGCCAAACAATTGTACTTACGCCTACCGTAACCAACATAACCCTGGCGAAAACGCCGGAATCGCTGGTATCCATCCCTAAATAAGTTTGCAGAAAAATTGAAACAACCAGTGAAGCTAACATAGCCGAAATTTCCGACCATGCATTTATACGCCACCAGAACCATCGCAGAATATAAACAGCACCGGTTCCTGCCCCTAAGGCCAATAAAAATTTCCATGCACCGGAAATCGTGCTCATTTGAGATGTAACCAGTGCAGACGCAACAACAAGACCGACAGTCGTCAGTCGGCCCACGTTTACATAATGGGTTGCGGAAGCATTTTTCTTAATAAAGCGCTTATAAAAATCATTTACAATATAGGAACTTCCCCAGTTGAGATGGGTGCTCATCGTTGACATATAAGCAGCGGCAAATGCAGCCAAAAGCAGGCCTTTGAATCCCGTTGGCAGGTAATTTAGCATCACTAAAATATAGCCGGTCTGTTTATCCGTAATATCCGGATATAAAACCAGACTCGCTAAAGCTACCAAAATCCACGGCCAGGGACGCAGGGCGTAATGTGCAATGTTGAACCACAACGTTGCAAAAAAGGAGTGCTTTTCATTTTTGGTTGAAAACATACGCTGCGCGATGTACCCACCACCACCGGGTTCTGCACCCGGGTACCATGCCGCCCACCAGTTTACCGCCAGATAAACGAAAAACGCGGTTAGCGGCATCCATACGGAACCAATTTCAGGCGTAAAATTCAGTATCTCATTATGAGGTCCGTAAATCCGCTCAATACCGGCCTTTAATCCCTCAATACCGCCAACTGCTTTTGTCGAAAAGACTGCCATGGCAATAGACCCGGCCATGGCAATAAAGAATTGGAAAAAATCGGTCATCACGACACCCCACAAGCCACTTAATCCACTGTAAACCAGTGTGACAATCACACAAATGCCGACGGCAATCCACTTGTCCACACCGATGGTTAATTCAATGATTTTCACCAAAGCCAGCGTCACCCACCCCATGATGATTAAATTAATAGGTATGCCTAAATACAACGCACGGAAGCCACGCAAAATTGCCGCGGGTTTTCCACCATAGCGCAGTTCCGTGAATTCAACGTCAGTGATGACTTCCGAACGCCGCCAGAGTCTGGCAAAAAAGAAAACTGTGAGCAAACCACTCATGACCATATTCCACCAAAGCCAGTTGCCGGCAATTCCATGTTTTGCAACAAGTTCCGTAACAGCTAAAGGTGTATCGGCTGCAAAGGTAGTTGCCACCATACTGGTGCCTGCCAGCCACCATGGCAAACTTCTCCCGGACGTAAAATATTCTGTGATATCACTACCAGCCCGTTTCGAGAAATAAAGTCCGATTGTAAGAGCAAAAATAAAATAAATCGCTACGAAGGTCCAGTCCAACATTCCAACTTGCATGCTTCCCTCCTAACTTGTTGCTT
>CAYVXE010000217.1:0-3230 GCA_964455375.1 uncultured Calditrichaceae bacterium | reverse complement strand
GTAAATTCAATATAATCGCCATGCCGCCAGATTCCCGGATAAACGCCGAAATAGGCGTCGTAATATTTTTTGCCATTCGGATCGTTTAGAAAATAAATTGGCATGGAAGGAATCGGCTTTCTGCAAACGAGTTCGCCCGGTTCACCCAGAACCGGTTGCGCCGCAGCATCGAATGCGGCAACGTCTATGCCTAATCCTTTACACTGAATTTCCCCGGCGTACACAGGTAGATTTGGATTGCCCAATACGAAACAGGAAATAATATCTGTTCCTCCGGAAATACCCGCTAAATGCAGATCCCTTTTTATTATTTTATAAACCCAGCGATATCCGGATTCAGACAGCGGTGAGCCGGTATAGAGCAAGGATTCCAATGTTGTAAACGCCCCCAATTCACCAAAACCGTAAGCCGGCTGATGCTTCATGCAGGTTTCCAGAAATCTGCCGCTGGTTCCGAAATGTGTAATCCGGTAATCATCCACAACATGCCAGATCGCTGACAAATCAGGGTACCCGGGGTTGCCGTCGTAGAGACAAATCGTTGCTCCCAGGGAAAGCGCAGATAGTTGCCAGTTCCACATCATCCAACCGCAGGTGGTAAAGAACAGAAGACGATCTTTTCCTTTGAGGTTTGAGTGGAGCTGCAATTCTTTCCGGTGTTGTAAGAGCGTGCCACCCGTGCTGTGTACGATACATTTCGGTTTTCCGGTGGTCCCGGATGAAAATAGAATAAACAACGGATGCTCGAAAGGAACCTGCTCATATTCAAGTTCGGGGTTGTCATCTTCGCCAAGGAAGTCAACCCAGGCGATATCACCGCATACCGGAACGTTGCCAGAGGGATAAGGAATGGCAACAATTTTTTCCACGGAAGGAATCCTGCCTTTAATTGAGCCCACAACCTTATCCAGTCGGTAAACCTTGCCACCATAACGGTAGTGTGTATTGACAAATAGCAAACGCGGCTGCACCTGTTGCAAGCGATCGGCCAGTGCATCCAGGCCGAAGTCCGGTGAGGCGCTGCTCCAAACCGCGCCCAAACTTGCGCAGGCGAGACAGGCGATGACGGCTTCCGCAACATTGGCGACATAACCAGCAACATGGTCACCTTTTTTTATCCCATGTCGTCGCAAACCCCGGGCACATCTTGAAACAAGTGACTTCAGTTCATCAAATGTATATTTTTTGCTCACATTTCCATCTTTCCCGGGAACCTGTTCCGTGCATGCCAGGAGTGCGAGCCCGGTAAAATGACGCGACAAAATATTTTCAGCGTAGTTCAGATGCATTCCGGCAAACCAGTGTGCACCCGGCATTTGTTGGTCGGATAGCGCTGCAGTGGCGGGAGAGCTGTACAGCAACCGGGTGTAATCCAGGAAATCAGACCAGAATTCATCCAAATGCTGGATGCTCCATTCATGAAGTTCCTGGTAATCGGCAAATGTCCGGCTTTGTCTTTTAGACAGAAAGCGTGTAAAGCCGGTCATGGAGGATGTTTCCACCCTGGCCACAGAAGGCCGCCACAATAGTTCAGACATGGCTCACTCCTTAATCCAATCACAAATAAGGTCGACCGCAGTCATGACTCTGTCACAAGTCTGTCTCAAAAAATCAGCGTCTAACTCCCGTCCGTCCGGCAGAGCAGCCACAGCATCCAACACAGCCGCTCCGTTAAAGTCAACATAAGCGAGTCTTGCGGTAAATTCTTCTTCAGGCCGACCAAAAACATACCCCGGAAGGATGGCGACACCGGTATCCTGTAATAGTTTGGTGCAAAACTCTGCACCTGTGGTAATGCCTCGCCGATGAAGTTGATCAGCCATCGGTTTAAAATTCGGGAAAAGATAAAACGCACCTTCCGGCTCATGCACTGAAACACCGGCGCTGCTAAGTTTCTCGCAGAGACTGCGGCCTAAAGCTCGCAAAACTTTTCTGCAATACACGAGATACTGTTGCAATGCAGGCTCTTCCTGAAATGCACTCACTGCTGCGTACTGTATAGGAGCGCTCGTAGCCGTATACGTCTCACTCGCCACTGAAGCCATCCCCTCCTGTAACCAACGCAGGGAACCCGGAAAAGTAAACGTACCTAAACGCCAACCACCTGCGCCACACCACTTGCTTAAACCGCTGCTGATGATTGTTCCTTCGGGATAATATTTGGCAATGGAAACATGCTCTCCTTTGTGGTGAAGTTCTCCGTAAATCTCATCTGAAAGCAGAATAATTCTGTATTTCCTTGCTACCCGTGCAATGGCTTTTAGCTCATCCAAACAGTAGGTTGCGCCACTGGGATTGTTGGGATAGTTGAGAATCAAAATACGCGGGCGCTCCGCGTCCTCGCGGCATAACTTGTCTATTTCTTCTGAACACAGTAGCCATCTGTCCTGTTCATGCGTGGGTATCCAGCAAATTTTTCTGCCAATGATGGTCGCTTGCGGAGCATACGAAACCCAACTGGGATTTGGAATAACCAAATCACCATAATAGACAAGCTGGAGAATAAACATAAGCTCTTTGGAACCGGGTCCGACCAACACATCCTCCGCTGTCGCTTCTATACCATCCATCCGACCGTGATACGATGCAACGCTCTCTCTTAACTCGGCAAGTCCTTTGACAGGAAGATAATCTTTCTGAAATGCATTTTTTCGCAATTCCTCCACAACCAGATCGGGAACCGGAAAAGGTGACTGTCCCAAACCTAATTTGTAAACTTTTCCCCCGGTTTGCAGTATTCGCTTACTCTCTTCATTTATTTTTAATGTCGCGGATAACGGAAGACCTCGAACTTTGAGATTCAGGTTGACGGCAGGTCCATTGTTTTTGTTATTTTTCATGTCAGGGGGATCCTAAAATTATTGGGGAATACTACAAAAAAGAAACTGAAGAATCAAGAAAAATCAAAACATTAAAAAATAGATGCCTCCCCTATTAGTTCACAAATTTCATTTCTCAAAGCAACAACACTTGTCTGCGTATTAATCGTTACAAACCAAATGCGCTGAAATTCCTTGCGTTTGGTGAAATGGTTTTGCATATTGCATAATTCAATTATATCTGGCTATTCCCTTCAGACGTATTAATTGAACATCAAAAATTTTATGTAAAATAAGCATATTCACACCATTGTTGAAAAACGCTATCTTTATTTTAATGTCTTCAAGTAAATAAAAATCGGGAGAAAGAATGCGAAAACGTCGAATAGCAGTGATCGATCTCGTCACCAA
>CAYVXE010000216.1:0-3234 GCA_964455375.1 uncultured Calditrichaceae bacterium | reverse complement strand
TCAACCGAATCATTGAACAAAAACGCCGGAGAGTTACCGGAGCGGATGTGGAAGCGGTGAAGCCACAGGTTTTAACGAATTCAGAATTGCAGGGACATCGAAAATGAACAAAAAAAATCCTTATGTTGCCGGTAACTGGGTTCGGGGTAAACACTTTTTTGGCAGAAAAGAATTTATCAACGAGCTGCTGGAAAACCGCAAGCAAACGGTTTGGGTTGCCGGCACCCGGCGCTTCGGGAAAACATCGCTTTTGAAACAAATTGAATATTTGACGCAAAGTGGTGTTTACGCAAAGAGCCTCATTCCTCTTTTCTGGGATTTACAGGGCAGTCAAAATGAAGCAGGCTTGAGAGAGTCACTTCTCGAAAGCATTGAGGATTGCGAAGAAATATTTGCTGCCATCGGAGTTGACATTGAAGAACTCGAATCGTCAGATTTTTTTTCTGTCTTACGGCATGTAAAGCGAAAGGCAAAGGAACATCATCTGTGCTTACTGCTTTTGTGCGATGAATCGGAAGAGCTTCTTACGATCGAAAAAAACAGTCCTGAAATTTTGCCCAAACTGCGGCGCTTTTTTCAGAGTGGCGGCAATCTCTGCACAATTTTAACCGCCACCAGACGCCTGGGAGAACTGTCCAAAACCAATATGCCTGAGACATCCCCATTCCTGCACGGGTTTTTACCGCCCGCCTATTTGCCACCATTCGCAGATGAAGATGTCCGGCAACTCGCACAGCTTGGCGATTTCAACGAGTCTGTCACCGCAGAAATCATTGAAAAAACCAACAAGCATCCCTATCTTGTACAGTTGCTCTGTAAGCGTCTGTTTGAGGTTGGCGACTTGCAACAGGTGATTGAGGAAATTGCCATGGATGACCTCATCGGGCATTTTTTTGCAAGTGACTTCCAGACATTGAGTAACCGGGAAAAAGAAATTCTACTTCATCTTTCAACGAGGAAAGAGCTGAGTATTGATGAATTCCAAAAGCAACCGGCGCCTGGTGCAGACAGTCCGGTGAGAGAATTGTACGAACTTTCGCAGCTCGGTTTCGTGCAGCAGGTAAATGGTCAATACAAGATTTCCAATTATTTTTTTGCGACATGGCTGCTGCGGGAGAAAGAAAAACTGTTTTCGCAATCGGTTCTTAAACGAGCCGACCGGGGGGCGGAAATTACAATCGACAAAATGACCTCTGAGGTGATTCCCCGAATCGGCGACCGGTTAGGCCAGCATGAACTTATCGAAGAATTGGGAACCGGTGGCATGGGGGTGGTCTTCAAAGCAAAAGATATTCAATTGCGGAGAGACGTAGCGCTGAAAATTTTACGGCCTGAATTGATGCGTGATGCGGAATTCAGGAATCGTTTTCTTCTGGAAGCACGGTCAGCATCGGCGATGAACCACCCGAACATCGCGACGGTTTATCAGATTGGGGAAGAACTGGGCGTTCATTTCATTTCCATGGAATTTGTAGACGGAGAGAATCTTTCCCAATGGCGAAGTCGCAATGCTGAGGAACTTGATCTGCAACTTGCCATCGCTATTCAGGCTGCAAAGGGATTCGCGCATGCGCACCGGAAGAGAGTCGTTCACCGGGATATAAAGCCCGAAAATATTTTGGTCACAAAAGACAACGTGGTGAAAATCATGGATTTCGGGTTGGCCAAAAGGCTTACACCGGCACAGGACTCACTGACTAAATCAGGAACAACTCTGGGAACGCTGCGATATATGTCTCCCGAACAAGCAGCCGGTTTGGAAACAGATCAGCGCTCCGACATTTTTTCGTTTGGGGTGGTTCTCTTCGAATTGTTTACAGGCGATTTACCATTTTCGGGAGACTTTGAATGGTCTGTTTTATATTCGATCATGAATGAAGAGCCAAAACCGTTGCTGCAAGCAAATCCGGATTTGCCGGATGATTTGGAAAGAGTGATTCAAAAAGCTCTGCAAAAGGATAAAACAGAGCGGTATCAGGCTATGGAAGAATTAATGACTACTTTAGAAAAAATCACAATTAATTAGTACCCAAAGTTAAATGATGTTCTAAAAATAAGGAGTAAGATGATGCGATTAAAAGGATTCGTCTTTGTTGCAATGGTGAGTTTTTTCGTCCTTCAGACAGCCGGGTTTGCAAAAACGACGAAACTTGTAGTTCATGTAAAAGCGAGAGACGCGAAATTCATCGGTACTTCCATGGGCGGGGCGCTGGTGGTCGTTAAAGACGCTGAAACGGGCGCCATCCTTGCTGAGGGGATTACCACGGGTGGAACCGGCAACACAACCAAAATTATGCGGGAGCCCTGGCAGCGCGGCGTGAATCTTTCCGATGCAAGCGCCGCAAAATTTGAAACCACGCTCGACCTTAAGAAGCCGACGTTCGTGACCATCTCAGCGACGGGACCGCTTGCTCAAAGACAATCTGCAGCCACCAGTTCCACGCAAATCTGGCTGATTCCAGGCAAACATATCGAAGGAGACGGCGTTCTTTTGGAAATACCAGGCTTTGCAGTAAATATCATTTCACCGCAAACCAGCGAAGGATTCAAATCCGGCGCTGCCGGGGCCACGATTTCCATTCGGGCAAATGTCGTGATGATGTGTGGCTGTCCCATCACATCCGGGGGGCTGTGGAATGCTGACCAGTACGAGGTGTCGGCGCTGGTAACGCATGATGGGCAAATCACACAAACGGTAGCGCTCAAAATCAGTGAGAAAGCAAATACATTTGCAGGGGAACTTTTAGCCACAGAAAAGGGAATGTATGAAATTACGGTTTATGCGTATGATGCACAAAGCGGCAATACCGGCGTCGATATAGTGACGTTTCATGTCAGGTAGATCCAAAGGGGCCATGGGGGAGGATTTGTTAGGTTTAATTTGTCTGAGAACCTGGGGTACATCCCGCCCTGTCGGGGCTGTCCCCAATGCCCCGATTTGTCGTTCCGATCCGGCAACTGCCTTTTAGCGGCAACTTAAGCCCTCAAACTGTCCGAGCAAAACTAAGTGAAGAGAGAAATCTGGTTTGCGCCTAAATCAGACCCCTCGACTACGCTTCGCTCCGTTCGGGGTGACAATATGGTGGTTGAACGCCCTTTAAGTTGACGCACATGGGCAACTGCCGGAGAGGAATCTGGTGAGGTGTTAATCATGATGCTTTACAAAAACAAATCCTTATGTCACGCTCTGTCTCCGGGTCAGATTTCTCCTCAGGCTTCCGCCTGATTCGAAAT
>CAYVXE010000215.1:0-3349 GCA_964455375.1 uncultured Calditrichaceae bacterium | reverse complement strand
TTAAAGAAGTTCAAAACGGCGATGAAATCATTACTGAGTACGGGTAGAAAATTTGATAAATATGGCATCATCGGATAATATGACTTCAACCTACCATCCGGTAGAACTGCTGCAACGACTTATTCAGTTTGACACGACCAATCCGCCCGGCAAGACGTCTGAATGCATTGCTTTTATTAATAAACTGCTGATCGAAGCTGGGATTGAAACTGAAATTCTGTCTAAATCGTCGGAACGCCCCAACCTCATTACCAGGTTATCCGGACATGGTAACGCTGCCCCACTGTTGCTTTACGGGCATGTGGATGTCGTCACAACTGAAAATCAGCAGTGGCGCCATCCTCCGTTTGAGGGAAAACTGGTGGATGGCTTTGTATGGGGCCGCGGCGCTTTGGATATGAAGGGCGGCGTAGCGATGATGTTGGCTGCCTTCCTGCGCGCCAGGGCAGAGGGTCTGGAGCTGCCCGGAGACGTGATTTTTGCCGCCGTGAGCGACGAAGAAGCCGGCGGCGATTTTGGCTCTAAATTTCTTGTAGAAGAGCATGCCGATTTGTTTGCTGGTGTTCGCTATGCCATCGGTGAGTTCGGCGGATTTACTCTGCATGTGGGAAAACGGCGATTTTATCCTATTCAGATTGCTGAAAAGCAAATCTGCTGGATAAAAGCGACCGTTCGTGGCCCGGGTGGTCACGGTTCCATGCCCGTCCGTGGCGGCGCGATGGCGAAGCTCTCTGAGTTTCTTCGAAAAATTGACCGGCATCGTCTTCCCGTTCATGTTACACCGGCCGCCCGGCTCATGTTTAAGACCATGGCATCGTCGCTTGGAGGGCTAAACGGCCTGCTACTTGGTCGGTTAACAAATCCTGCATTGACTGACCGTGTGCTCAACCTGCTTGGTGAGCGTGGCCGGCTCTTTGACCCGCTGTTGCACAACACGGTGAGCGCTACTATTTTGCACAGCAGCGATAAGGTCAATGTGATACCCAGTGAGGTTTCGGTAGAACTTGACGGGCGATTGTTGCCAGGCTGCCAACCGGATGATATGATTGCTGAGTTGCACCAAATCATCGGCGACGACATAGAGTTGGAAGTGGTACGACATGATGCGGGCCGTGCCGAACCAGATATGGGGCTGTTCAATACGCTTGCTGATGTCTTGCGCCAGCTTGACCCGGATGGCATCCCGGTCCCACTCTTATTAAGTGGCGTTACAGATGGTCGTTTTTTCTCACAGCTTGGCATTCAGAGCTATGGCTTCCTGCCAATGCCACTGCCGGAAGATTTCAATTTTACGGCAACGCTCCACGCTGCTGATGAACGTATTCCCGTCGATGCCCTAACTTTTGGCACAAATGCCATTTATCAGGTTTTGCAACGTTTCGGAACATGAGCTGCTGTTAAAAAATATTTAAACACCGAAGGCCACTGAAGAACACTGAAAAAAACTGTTTTCTGTGTATCCTGTGATTTACGTGCGACGCAGCTTCTAAAGTGCGTCGCACGTTGTTCGACTCCAAAACATGGACCTGTAATTGCCGTACTTTTGCGTTGCAAGACTGGGTTGCCGAGAGCAATTTGGCGCAAAAAGGTACGCGTGGTGGCGTAACGCTGGAAAGAGTCGTTTTTGAAGAAAATTTGAATACCGAAAAAAAGCGATCATGTGTGGGACTGATTTGTCATTTGGATTTTGGACTTTGAAATTGCGTCCGCTGCAAGGTGGTTGAAGAATGATGGAACACCGAAATGTCAGCGAGGCACACTGAAAAAACTGTTTTTAGTGTATCCTGATTTAAGTGCGACGCAGCCTCCAAAGTACATCGCACGTCCGACCCTATGCAGACGGTTTTTTAATATTGAGGCGCCGCATCATTTTGAGCAAATTGGAGTGATTGGCAATGTTTAAGGCTCTGGCGGTGTTGGTGATGTGCCAGTTGTTTTCATGCAGTGCCTGCAGGAGAATGTTCTTTTCCGCAATGTCTTTCAATTCCTTGAACGTCTTACCGTCGGTGAGTGAGGGAATGGGGGAGAGTTGCCGAATATCCGGGGGAATATGTTCCGGCAGGATTTCCTTACCATCGCATTGAATAATCATACGTTCAACGATGTTTTGCAGTTCGCGTACGTTGTTTTGCCGCCAATGGTAGGCTTGCAACGCGAGGACTGTTTTTTTGTTCATGCTTTTTTGCGGCATTCCAAAATTTTCACATAATCGCTCCATAAAAAATGCGCTGAGGGGGGCAATGTCTTCAAGGCGTTGGCGCAGCGGGGGAACCTGAATTAAATGCGTGCAAAGGCGGTAGTACAGGTCACGGCGGAACGCTCCTTTATGAATTAAATCTTCCAAATCCCGATGCGTGGCTGCGATAACGCGTACGTCGACTTTTATGAGCCGGTCGCCGCCCCCAAGCCGGGTCAGTTCTCCTTCCTGCAGGACGCGCAGTAATTTTGCCTGCACCGGCAACGGCATGTCGCCTATTTCATCCAGGAAAAGAGCGCCGTTGTTGGCAAGTTCGAACTTTCCTTTTGCGGTGCGGACGGCGCCGGAAAAGGCACCTTTTTCATACCCGAAGAGTTCGCTTTCTACCAGATTTTCCGGAATTGCGGCACAATTGACCGCCACAAACGGTTTCTTTGCACGCGGACTGAGGCGGTGCAGTTCGCGGGCCACCAGTTCCTTACCGGTCCCGCTTTCGCCCAGAATGACCACGTTGCTCGGCACCGCGGCGATTTTTGCGATCTGATCTTTCAGGCTTTTCATAACCGGACTCCCGCCGATAAGCGGCGAATCCTGGCGCGCAGCGCGTCGCAGTTCCCGGTTTTCCAATATGAGTTTGCGATGTTCCAGGGCATTTTCGATGGCGCGGATCAATTGCTCGAATTCTATCTCTTCTTTGTCAAAGAAATTGTAAGCGCCTAATTGTACCGCTCTAACACAGAGCTGAAAGCTGCCTTTGCCTGTGTAAACGATCACCGGTATGTCGTCGTAATGTTTTTTCGACATAACCTCCAGCATTTCCAGGCCGTCCATGACCGGCATTTCCAGGTCGAGAATGACCACGTCGACATCTCTTTCGGATAGCACGTCCAATGCCTGTCGTCCGTTTTCCGCATCCAGAACCTCAAACCCGGTTTTGCGCCGCAGGTCGTAGCGAAACTGTTCGCGCACGGCTTTTACATCGTCCACTAAAAGAATTGTGCTCACGTGTTCTCCATGTTTTGATTTTTCAATATCATAAATTGTCCTAGGAACTTTGTTTCGTCAATATAGTGCCTGACCGAAAACTCAATTTGACGACAATGTCGGTCTTCAAAAGCGCCATCGTTCACCTTGAGCGGAGTCGAAAGGTGA
>CAYVXE010000214.1:0-3362 GCA_964455375.1 uncultured Calditrichaceae bacterium | reverse complement strand
TGTGTACTCTCTGTGACGACCGTTTGAACGAAATTCCCGTCATGTCGCCACCAGCCGTAAAACGTTTTGTTTGTTTTAGAAAAGGTTGCTTTGAAAGGGCGCCACTTATCTGTGGTTTGAGTTGAGGTAAAATGGATTTCAACGCTTCGGGTATCCAACCGCAATCCTTCACGCAAGGCTTTTAAAGTGCTTTCTTTGGCGCTCCAAATAAGCGTTGAAAGTAGTGGTCGAGCTTTTTCCTTCGCAAGTTCAATGACTGCAATTTCCGAAGATGTAAAATAGTCTGTGATGAATGCCTGGCTTCGAGGTACGATTTGTTCCAGATCACAGCCGACTGCCGGCAAAGAATCTGCCAGGGCACAAAATGCTCTGCCCTGGCTGTGACTGATTGAGATTGTAATTGCGGTGGGCTTGCCGCTTATGAATGCCTCCGGGGCGCCGTCTGCAGCCGCATAAATTTCAATATCGTTTTGCAAAAGTGATGGATTTTTTTCAGAGAAAAAAACAGATAAAAGTTGTTTCGCTGTCCAGCGTCCTAACCGCCAGTCTGCCCGGCGTTTTAATATTCTGATTTTTGTCAGTATCTTTTGTTCATTTTCAGATAACCAGGCATTTTCTTTCGGAATATCTTTTAGTTGCTGCTCAAGCCAGAAAATTCTGTTATCTATTTTTTTTATGTTCATAAAATTCAAATATGTGAGGCTGTCAACATACAGGGTTCATTTTATTGACAACCCCACCGTGTCTTTTAGCTAATCACATCCTGCAGTGGTTTAAGCAACGTTGCATCGATCTTGTCGGGCAACTCCATGGTGCGATAACCCTGTAAAATCAAGATGACATTCCCCCGGGCATCCATAACTTTTGCATCGAAGGAGTTGTCTTTTTCGGGCTTCACTACGGCAGTAAAGTGGCTACTTTTTAGTGGCACGGGTTGGATTAGCTCCACTTTGTGAATGCCGAACGGCAACCCCATTTTTGACTGTTTGCCCATCTCCCAGATTCCCGCCGTTTGAAAACACAGCTCAATCAATCTTGGTGCGATGGCGGTTGTCAGTTTTTCAGGCTTGTGGTTTACCGGCAGTGATGTCGCCATGGTGCCGTAAATTTTATCACCTGACTGCCATGAATGTTCAAGCACCTGGTAAGCAGGCCCGTGGAAATAGAGCTTGTAGATATCGTTCTTTTTAACTTTTTTTGCTTTTGTTGCCGCCGGGATCTTTTCTTTTAAAGCTTCGGGAAGATGCCGGCTCATCCGGATGCGTGCCGTAAAGTGTGTGGTTATCTCCGGTTCAGTTTTACCGTGTAGTTTTCGTGACCCGCTAAGTCGGCAGTTGGCGAGAATGTCCTCTCCTTCCTGAGTAAACTTGGCTGTCACGGTAACCTGTCGGGGTTCATTCCGGTAAAATTTAAAAGGTGCGGTAAATTTTACATTTTCCACAGCGACCGGGTGCAGGTGCGGGAACATCACTTTCGCAGCTTCTACCAGTGCATCGAGTCCCATGACGCCGGGCAGCACCGGTGTACCATTGATTTGATGGTCATGCAGGAACGGCTGTTTCTTCGGGTCGAGCATCGTTGCCACAGACAAGCCGGAATAAAGTCCCATGCCGGTTATTTTTTCAGACATGATGCCGTGTTGTGCGAAGCCGTTTTCTATATTGAGGCCGCCGGTTGAATCGAATTCCTGCAGCATCACACCGAGGCTGCCGGCGATGACGACTTCTTCATGTTTATCCCCGGATGTTAACTCGCGGCGTACGATGGGAATACCTGCCTCCGGAGGCAGCATGTCGATACCCGCCTGCTTCATAATCGTGGGAATCGATCCTCGCGTTGCCATACCGATACCCCCCCAGGCTGTCCAGTCGATGGCAATGCCACGGGTGTCCGGCCTGCTGTTTTTAAAGCTGGACATGAATTTACACAGCAGGTCATTTGCCGAGCTGTAATCCGTCTGTCCCTGGTTGCCAAAGCGTCCGGCAATGGAGCTGAAGACGACCGCAGCTCCCAGAGGCATCTTGCCGAGATTGGACAGCAAGTTGAACCAGCCGTCACTTTTCACATCGAAAACAAGGTCAAATTCCTGATGTTTCTTATCGGGAATTAAGTGACTGATTTCCAACCCGGCGGCATGCAGCAGAACGTCAATTTTTCCATGCTGTTTTTTAATATCCAGCAGCACTTTTTTCACGGCGTTGGCATCCATCAAATTGACGCTGTAGTAGTGTGCGCTGCCGCCTGCATCACGGACGCTCTGAATCGCTGCAAGCGCAGCGTTCTCCCGTTCGAGTTTCGCTAATTCCTTGTCCACCAGCGCCGGCGTCGCCCGCTCGCCGCTTTCTTTTAAGCGTTGGAAGATGTCACGTTTCAAATTATCTTTGTCCGTCACAAACCGTTTGATGTCGCTATTTTTCGGGTCCGGTTTTGGCGCCAAATCGAGCAGATAAAAGGTGCCCCCTGAAGCTGCCGCGAGGTCAGCGGTGATAGCGGAAACGATGCTGCCTGCGGCGCCGGTAATCACAAAAACACTGTCTTTCGTGAGCGTTAAGCCGGTAACGTCGACGTCGGAGATGTGTTTTTCTTCGAGACCGACTGTCCAGCGCTTGCCGTTTTTGTAGCCGATTTCCACGGCGCCGGGGTCACGTACTGTTTCATCAATGAGACGATCAGCCAGAGCAGACGTTTTTCTGGAAGGTTCAAAATCGACTACTTTAACATGCACATCCGGTTTTTCCCGCTTGAAGGTTTTAGTGAATCCGGCAACGGCGCCACCCATGGGTGCAAAGGCTCCGGTTTCATCGTAGCCGTGCTGCCCGTCCAGCCGGGTTGCTGAAATGAGGAAGGTTCCGGTGGCGCTGATAGAATCGTAAAGCGCCTGCATGGTGGAAAACAGTAATTTCACCCGCAAATGCGTCGCAGCTCGCCAACGAGTCAGAGTCATCTCATCGATGTTTCCTTCGAAGTCGAGAGCCGGCAGCCAGTAGACACCTTGAATGTCTCCTTCTTTCCGCCAGGTTTTGATCTGCTTACGAAGCTGCCCGGTCTTCGGTTCACCCTCGATGACCAATGGTTGAGCTCCGAGTTTTTTCAGTCGGGAGATGAGGGCTTTGCCAACGCCGCCCTTGTCCGGCATGACGATGACCCGGCTGTTTTTGTCCAGAGTCACCCCGCTTGGTTTGCAAAGATTGATTTCAGGACGTAGCTGTGGAACCGGAATTCTCCGGGGAATTTTGTTTGCTTCTTCCATGCTGCTGATAATTTTCTGCACGCCTTGGTTCTCGTTTACGGATTGTTTCTTTTCTGCGCTGGTTTTTGTTGAATCCATTTTTTTGTCGACACCGGTTTTCAAGTCCGGGCGT
>CAYVXE010000213.1:0-3375 GCA_964455375.1 uncultured Calditrichaceae bacterium | reverse complement strand
GGAATTGGCTGCCAAAAGAAGCCATTTATCATGACCCCAATGCTTATTTGAAATCGAACGGACAAAGCAATTTAGCAAAAGAAGAAAAACTCGGTGTATCTGATGTCAAATAACCATCCCGGGTTCGAGAAAAACGAGTTAATTTTACGGCCTGCGAGTTTGTTAATGAAGCCGTACATTTCGGATTATAAGAGTGTTCACAGGATGTCGAAAAGAAGAAGGCATATTTCTGTGTTTTTGAAGGTTGAAATTAAAGAATGGAAGAGAACCAAAGACAAATGTTACAAATGATTTTTCTTTATCCAATCATACTGAGTTTGCTGGTCTTTACAGCATGTGGAACCGATGATCCGGGGGAGGATAGAATTTTACAAACAGCAATCGATACCGCAGAAGTGCGCGTTTCCTCATTTTACAACAGATATTCCGGCCAGGGGCAATTAGAGTCTGAAAAGTGTACAGAGTTGGTGGCGAAATTCAGTGGTGAGATTACGTTTCACTTTAAGAAAGACATGCACTATCGCAAAGGTGATGTCATCTTTACGCTTTCCGGGAAGGAGATCGACCGGAAACGCCAGGAGTTACATACGTCTCGGATCATTGCTCATACAAATTTTGACCTTGCACAAAAAATTTATGATCGTAAAAAGCAGCTAAAGCCGCAGCAGTACATTGCCACTAAAGAACTGGACCAGGCAAAGCATGATTTTGAAATCGCTGCTCAGGAAGTTGCTGCCGCAGATAGTGTTTCTGCCTATTTTCGTGACATGACGCAGTTCCGGGCGCCCTATGCCGGCACGCTTGACAATATTGCCGTGAATCAGGGTGAGTATGTGTTTCAAGATAAGGTAGTGGCTCGGTTTCTGTCCGCATCGGGTCTTAAACTCGTTGGGCAATATTATGGTCATGGTGCAGAACTGCCTCGGGATAGCGCCATAAACATTATTCTGGATGACAGTTTGAGGACAACCGGATATTTGCATTATTTTGAGGAAGCGGTTGATCAAACCAGCGGCGGGCACACTTTCTGGATTCACGTCGATTCTAAAACGTCAGGCTTACAACCGGGGATGTTTGTTAAGTATGAGCTGTTCTATGCACCTTACGAAGCACAGGCTGTACCGGACAGCGCTCTTGTGGAAGAAAATAACAGACGTTATGTGGTAACTGCGGAAAACGGGCATTACAGAAATGTTCCGGTGAAGACCGGCCGTACATGGCAACACATGGTTGAATTACGGCAGGGTCCGCCACAATCGACAAAAGTTATCACCAGAGGCGCATTCGAAATGTTTCATCGTGCTTTACAACAAGATATGATTCAGGATTAATGGAGCGGCCGGCTGTGATGACACTTTATGAGAAATTTTTGCGGCGGCCGGTGTACATTGTCATCCTCGTCTTGTTGATAGCGTTTGGTGGTCTGTGGTCGCTTTTCCGTATGCCTATCGACTTTTTCCCCGGTCTGAATTACCCACTTCTCAACATCATCACTCAGAGCCCAGGTATCTCTCCGGAAGATGTCGAGCTCTTAATTACACGCCCTGTCGAGAGTGAGGTACAGGCCATCCGCGGGGTACGCAGAACCTCCTCCATTTCGGCCAACGGTCTGTCCCAGGTGACGGTGGAGTTCAGTCAGGGATATGATTTGCTGGCGGCCCGGCAATTGGTGTCGGCGGCGATTTCACGCCTGACCGGCAAATTGCCGGCAGGCGTCCATCCGATCATTGACAATCTTGGTAGCCGGCTGCAACAAATTCTTGGCTACACGATTACCGGCGTCAGTGTGTCGGCAACACGGCTGCGTCAGGTGGTGCAATACCGCTTGCTGCCTGCTTTGCGCAGTATCCCCGGCATTTCACGTGTGGATGTGATGGGCGGCAAGCGAGCGGCTTATGTTGTCGAACCGGACCTCAACAAGCTGCGTCGGTTAAAAATCAGCATGACCGATTTGCAGTCCATTCTGAAAGAATACAATCTGAATGTCAGTGGCCGCTACCTGGATGAACATTACCTGGATATTCCGATTCGAGGTAAGGGGCAGGTACAGAATCTCGATGATTTACGCTTTGTGATGATTAAAAAACAGGCCAACGGTTTGCCGATTTTTTTGAAAGACATTGCCACGGTACAGGATGGATTTCTCCCCGAACATTATATCATTCGCAGCAATCAACAACCTGCGGTGGCGATTCTGATCCAGAAAGAAAATGGCTTCAGTACGGTGGACCTCGCCGCAGCGGTGGATCAGAAAATGCAAACGCTCAGGTCATTATTGCCATCGAAGAGTAAAGTTAGTAAGTTTTACGATCAGTCGGAAATTCTCAATGAATCCATGGATGGCGTAAGGAATGAGATCTGGATGGGCGCCATCCTGGCGATTTTCGTTCTGACCTTTTTCTTGCGGCGTCTGACCCCCACGTTGATCGTTTCGGTGACGATTCCGCTGGCGCTTTTTGCTGCCGCCATGATGATGTCTCTATCCGGCTACACATTGAATATGATGACGCTGGCCGCTCTGACTTTGTCTGTGGGAATGGTCGTGGATGATTCCATTATCGTCATGGAAAATATTGAACGACACCAGGAGGCGGGGAGTCCGTTGCTGCCGTCGGTTTTAGATGGTACACGGCAAATATTGGGGGCCGATATCAGCGGAACGGTCACAACGCTCATTGTGTTCGTCCCGTTACTGTTCCTCAGTGGATTTGTGAGTCAATTGATCAAGCCATTTGGCCTGACCATCACGTACACGCTGCTCGCTTCCTTGATTCTTTCCTTAACGGTCATTCCCGGTCTTATGTTTAAGTATGGTGGCGGCGTCAAGGCAAAGCAATCTCAACCTGCTTTTCTTACCCGGTTTATTCGTCAAAATGACCGTTGGTTTCACCAAATGATGCGGCGAAAAAAACGAATATTCGTCGTTCTTACTGCGGCGTTTTTACTCATTGTGGCCGGCACTGTTTACTTTAATTCGGCAGGTTTTTTACCGCCCATCGATGAAGGGGCGGTGCTGATCGAATATGTCATGAGGCCCGGCGTTTCTTTGCGTGAGTCTTACCGCATGGGTGAACGATTGACGGGCGAGATTTTGCAATTACCGGATGTCGAGAATGTATACTTGAAAATTGGTTCACCGGAAAACACCTACTACATAGAAGGCGCTAATCGGGGCGAATTGCACATTAAATTGAAAGACAAACAGCAGCGGCAACGCAGTTCCAAAGAGGTAATGGAGCTGTTGCGCCGAGAATTCTCCGCCCTTGAGGGAGTGGTCTTCCTGTTTCATCAACCCACAGAAGAAAAGATAGATGAAAGTTTCAGCGGCTTGCCGGCCTTTTTCGGCATTTCTATTTCCGGGGATAATCTGGATAC
>CAYVXE010000212.1:0-3470 GCA_964455375.1 uncultured Calditrichaceae bacterium | reverse complement strand
CCAATCCGTACTACGGGTTGTTCCGCTTTGAGTCGCCGTTTCCGGAGCAGAAATACGTGACCTTCAATCACCTGCCACAAAAGGCCATCGTGCGTATTTTTTCGCTGTCTGGTACCATGGTGCGCAAGCTGGAGAAAGACGATCCGGGGCAGTTTTTGCGCTGGAATTTGCTGAATGACGCGGGTAGGGCGGTGGCCGGAAGCTTGTACATCGCCCATGTGCAGATGCCGGAGTTGGGTGTGACCAAAGTGTTGAAGTTAGCCGTGTTTCATGAATAGCAGTGGTCTGGTGAACCTTGCGAAGGTTCGAAACCTTCGCAAGGTTAATTCCCTCAATAACCCGGCACAAAATCAACCACCTATTTGTCGTTTCCGGTGGCAGTGCGCAGACAGAGCACCGAACTCGGGTGTGGCCTCGCTGGTGTTCATGGAATCCACAGCGAACAAGAGAAAAGACGGTGACCTTTTTGCAAAAGGTTACCGTCATGTGCTTCTTGCAACAAAGTAAAATAGGTTTTGGGCTCGTCTTCCTGAACCCAACATTCACTCCTAAAATACATTTTCATTTGCACAACAGACATCGCTGCAATCCCCACTCTTCGGGATAGTTTACAGGTAATGCCCGGTAACTCCTAGTTTTGCCATTTTGTCTGCGGTTTTATTAGTTTTGGGTGCGGTTGCATGGCTTTCCAGTGAACCGGAATATCTTTACGCTCCGCCAACCCTCTCGATGCTTGCCAGCACGGGACTCTCAAAAACCAGAGCAACGGTATGAGTGCAGCCCAAATGGTGGGAGACAATATTATAGTGAATGTGTACTTAAGCCAAAATAATAAATAAGGAAGCCATCAATCGCCGCCCCTGTAAGTAACCCAACAAACTTACCTTTATTTCGCTTTACTTCAAGGCTCGATAGGTCATATAATGGAAAATTCTTTTCACCTCCCGGTGTATTTACGATTAGGACAGTCATGCCGGGTATTTTGTTACCCTTTAACAAAGTTTGAACCAACCGAGGTGCTGCAGTTTTATTACCTACGCTATCTTGAATCTCCTTTATGAAATACAGATTAATTTTCTCTGGCTTGTCCATTCCATCCGGAATAATTGCGACATAACCGTTTGACTCATAGCCAATTTCGTCAAAGATGCCTTTTATTTCATTTTTGTGCTTATCGACGATGACGATATGATCACCTTTCTTCGCTAAGAAGTCAGGCTCAATTTGTAAAACGTCACGGAACATTTGTTGAAATTCTTTAAAATCGACCTGTTTCAAACCTGCAAACTCACCTCTAATTATATCGCCATTCGGAAAAACACATTTTATTTTACTCCCTGGTTTTATTTGTTTTAATTGTTGAGCAGGAATCATCAGCCGGTTTTTCCCGGAAGCATCTACTTTTGCCCCAACACCATATCCGATAGCAGTACAACCATAAAAAATAAAAACAGTAAAAGATATCCATACTATCAATAAACATTGAAAACATTTTGAACTCATGGTCCCGGCCTTCCTCTTTAAATTCTAAAATAACTCCGTTAAAGCTATGACAGCTCCAATCACTTCAAATACAAAAGCTTAATCGATTGCGTAAACTCCTCGCCTACCATACGGCAAAAGTACATACCGCTCCCCACAGGTTGGAAGTGTTCGTCATGACCATCCCAGATTGCCCGGTGCTCACCCACCGCCATCTCGCCATCCACCAGCAGGCGAACTTCCCGACCCCGGGCGTTATAAATGGCCAGCCGCACCCGTTGCGCTACCGGTAATTGATACCGAATGACCGTGTTGGCATTGAACGGATTCGGATAGTTGTGCAGCAGTTGCGGCTGCTGAACGGCCGGCTCCTGGTTTTGGGTGGAACGACCGTAGATAATATAAACTTCGCCGCCAAAAACTCCATTCTTGGTTTTTGTCTCAGGCGCCGCGGCAATAACATCATCTATTCCATCGCCATTGATATCGCCTGCGGTTGTTGCACTTCCCAACTCCTGAAGAAACTGGTAACCGAGGATTTGTGTGACTTGGGAAAGTGCGGCGCTGTCGCTCAATCTCAGGTCGCCTTTTTTCGCAATATCGCTTGCACCGTAAATCAAAACCGCTTGCCCGGTCATGATATTATCTCTTTTCCAGTAAGGCGCTCCCGTTAAAATATCTGTAAAACCATCGTCATTAAAATCGCCTATGGCCACTTCTGTACCAAGGGCATCGCCATCTTCTCTGTTGTCACCATCCCGAATGCCGTAAATGGTCAGCTTCTTGCTATAGTTTCTCAACTCTATAAAAGCAGGCCATTCAGTTTGGCCAAACAAAATATATAATTTCCCCGCTCCTACATGGCCGGGGTTAGTTTCTTCTCCGGTTCCTATCAATAAATCTGGGAAGCCATCCCCATTTACATCACCGCTGCTAAAACACCATCCCAGTCTATCCAGATAATCACCCTTTGTGATTTTTGTCATTCTGGGATTCATAAACTGGCCTCGCCTTGTGTCAACATCATGCAAATCAACTACAGTCGGTAAAGATGCGGAACCAAAGACAATGAATGCTGCCCCATAATAAGAATAGTCCGGCTGTCCTATAAAAATATCCCAATATCCGTCTCCATTTAAATCAGAACATCCCACAAACTCACCGATACGGCCTTCCTGATTTCCCTGAATCGCAGTTACGGAATCGGTGACAGAACTTAACTCCACGATCGTTCCCAGTGAAGCGGAACCATAGAGTACATAGACCTCTCCCTCTCTCCCATGGAAACCTGCAGACGGGCCGGCACCAAATGCACCGATAACAACATCACAAAAGCCATCGCCATTGACATCGCCACTGGTGACTTTTCCGGCAAAATTCTCTCGGTGCTTACCTAAAACTCGGGTTACCCCTGTAATAGGGGCTCCATCCGTGTCGAGATTGATTTCCGGAGACCATTCTCTGCGGCCATATATGATATAGACGGTTCCCAGCCCAACTGAAGGTGGTAATTGCTCTGCACCAACAATTGCATCATCAATTCCATCGCCATTGACATCGCCACTGGCCACAGAGTATCCGGTGAAATCGAAAGGATCATCGCCATAAATGACTGTCAATTGTGGAGACGGAGTGTCGGTAGAGAGAATTGACGGCAATGCCGACCCTCCAAAAACAACAAACGCTTTTCCTGTCATGGATCCCTCCTCCGATTTAGCGGTGTAAGCACCAACCAGAATGTCATCATAGCCATCCCCGTTGAAATCTCCGGTCACCATATCTCCACCAAGGCAGATCTCCTCGTTCGCTGAAATTCGCACATCTTCAGCAAAATTTCCCAGGTCAACTAAAGGAGGGAGTTGTGCTTTTATTAAATTTGGAAACAAAAGCAGAAAACAGATTTGTAGTAACAATTTATTTTTCATAACCATTCTCATAGGTTAAATTTGAATCACCGCTGGTGTTAAAGGCTTTCACTTTATAGTACA
>CAYVXE010000211.1:0-3470 GCA_964455375.1 uncultured Calditrichaceae bacterium | reverse complement strand
GTTCTCAACGACCACGCGGTGGTCATTGAGGACAGCCGGATAAAAGAAATCGGCAAAGAGCGGAAGCTTCTAAAAAAATATCCGGATGTGCAACAAATCGATGGGGAAGGTAAATTGCTCATGCCCGGACTCATCAATGCCCACATGCACTTTTACGGCACCTTTGCCCGCGGACTGGCCCTAAAAAAAGCCCCTCGCAACTTTCATGAAATACTTAAATTCCTCTGGTGGCAATTGGATTCTTCTCTGGATTTGGAATCGGTTTATTACAGTGCTCTGGTACAGGTGATTTCATCGGTGAAACACGGCGTCACAACGGTCATCGATCACCATGCCAGTCCCAATGCCATCGAAGGCAGCCTGGACAAAATTGAAGATGCCTTGAATTTATTAGGACTACGAGGTATTTTGTGCTATGAAGTTTCAGACCGGGACGGTTATGACAAACGGGAGAAGGGACTGGGTGAAAACGCCCGCTACATTCAAAAATGCCGTATCGCCAGTGAGTTGAACCCGGACCACCTTTATGATGGCATGATCGGTTTGCACGCTTCTTTTACCGTGGATGATGTGACGTTACAGAAAGCGGCTGATTTGCGCTGGTCACTGGAACGCGGCTGTCACATCCATGTTTTGGAAGACCAGGTTGACCGCCAGGAAACAAAACGAAAATATAGATTGGACGTCATTCACCGGCTGATCGAATATGGCATTTTGGGAGACAAATCCATTGCCGCGCACGGGATTCATCTGACCGAAGCTGAAACAGAGCTGATGTCTGCCACAGACACCATGTTAGTCCACAATCCGCAATCCAACATGAACAACGCAGTAGGCCGTGCCGACATTTTCAGTTTTTTAGATAAAGGAATCCTAACCGGAATCGGTACAGACGGCATGTCGGCAAATCTTTTCCCGGATGTGCGCACAGCGAATTTAGTGCACAAACATGATGTTAAAAATTCAACCATCGGTTGGCAGGAAATCCAGCAGATGACCTTAAAAAACAATCCGTTGATTTATGAACGCATCAGCGGTAAAAAAGTGGGGCAAATAACCGAGGGATTTCTCGCTGATTTCGTTTTAGTGGATTATTTCCCGCCGACCCCCATGACGACTGATACGATCTGGGGGCACGTCCTGTTTGGTATCGCTGACGCCACGGTGGACACCGTGATCGTCAACGGCAGAGTCATCATGCAAAACAAAGAAATTCCCGGCCTGGATGAAGCTGGCATCGCTGCCCATGCGCGGGAATGTGCGGCGCGAGTTTGGAAGACATTTTCCGAATAGGATATGGAAGGTATCATTATCAGGAGAACATTCAATTTTGCAGACAAAGTCGCGGTTCTCTTTACGAATTAATTGACCATTTAATAATTTGTTTGGATAATAATTATCTGTCAAAAAGTAACTTTGACCAATTAAGAAATGACTGCATTCGCGTAATCAAATTGTTAAATGGCTATATTCGATTTCTAAAAAATAATAAACAAAAAAGCACATAACTCCTATTTTCGTTTTCCATTTTACGATTAACGAAACAGTATGGCAGAACTTAGCGGCGTAAGCCTGACAAAACATCTCGAAAGTATCCTTGCTGAATTCAAGGTAAAAGAGAGCATTTACGGCTACCCGAAACGCAAAATGTATCTCGGATTCCCGGACATGGATTTGGGCGTAGAGTTTCATGGACGTCGCGCCGAAACACCGCTCGGACCTGCCTCGGGGCCGCACAGTCAGATGGCGCAGAACATCATTCTCGCTTTCCTCGGCGGCAGTCGAATCATCGAGCTCAAAACCGTACAGATTCTCGACCGGCTCGACATTCCCCGACCGTGTATCGATATCCGCAACATCGGTTTCAATGTCGAGTGGTCACAGGAATTGCGCTTGCAGGATTCCTTCCATGAATATGTAACCGCCTGGGTGCTTCTGAAACTGCTTGAACAGTCAGAAATTCTCGGGATTCCCAAGGGCAGTCCTTTTTACGATACGATTTTCGACATTTCGGTGGGCTACGATCTCAAGGGCATTCAATCACCTGAAATCCATAAATGGCTCACAGATTTTAAAAATGCCGAGCGCGCCATTTCTAAAATTCTTGATTCTTTACCGGCAAAATTTGACCAGTTTAAAAGAATAAAAATCAATCCAGAAATCGCCAACTCGGTAACGCTGTCCACCTTCCATGGCTGCCCGGCAAATGAAATAGAATCCATCGTCGAACATTTGATTGGTGAACACGGATTCAACGTTATCGTAAAAATGAACCCGACCATTCTCGGTTTTGATTTCGTTGCAAAAACCTTGCACAAGGATTTGGGATATGACCGCATTGCCCTCGACCCTGCCGCTTTTGAGCACGACATGCAATTCGACGAAGCAGTTGCGATGATGAAACGCCTGGAAAAATTCGCGGCTAAACATGGCGTAACCGTCGGCGCTAAATTCACCAACACGCTGGTGGTGAAAAACAATCAGACGATTTTTAAAGATGACGTCATGTACCTCTCCGGCGCGCCATTGCATGTTCTGGCCATGCATGCCATGCAGCAATTCCGAACGGCACTGGGGCGCCATTTTGCCATCTCTTTTTCGGCTGGCATTACAAAACACAATTTTGTCGATGCGGTTCTGTGCAATATGAAACCGGTGACCACCTGCACCGATTTACTGAAGGAAGGCGGCTACACACGGCTTTTCGACTATTTGCAAAGACTGAAGACAGCCATGCGCAGTGCAAAAACCGCAACTATCGAGGACTTTATCCTCTCGCAATCGACTTGCGAAACGGTGGCGGCAGCAGGTGCGGCTAACTCCGAACGCATTGTCCCGACATTGACCCAAAATCCGCGTTATAAGCAAAACGCGAATGAAAAAGTGCCGCCAAAAATTGACAGTAATCTTGAATTGTTCGATTGTATTACCTGTAATAAATGTTTACCCGTTTGTCCCAACGCCGCCAATTTTTCTATTGCAACGGGAACCATCGATGAGCCGGTGCTCAACTACAGGATCGAGCATGGAGAATTTGTCCCACAAGAAGGCGAGCGCTTTATTCTTAAAAAGAAAAACCAGATTGCTAATCTGGCCGACTTCTGCAACGAATGCGGTGACTGTGACACCTACTGTCCGGAACACGGCGGTCCGTTTATCGAAAAACCGCGTTTCTTTTTCACAGAAAAAAGTTACAGGACGTTCTCTGACTATGACGGATTTTACTTCCCGAGGTCTGACACGCTTACCGGGCGAATCAATGGCCGGGAATATTCATTGACGTTTGATGAAAAAGAGAATCTGTATTGCTGGCATTCGGATGAAGCGGAACTGACTCTTGACACCGATGGTCAGTACAAATCAGGTAAATTGATGAATGATTTACCAAATGGAACAGTCGTGCAGACACGGCCGTTTCATATTATGAAAACATTATTTGAAGGGATGAAAAACGATGCGGAAAATTATCC
>CAYVXE010000210.1:0-3496 GCA_964455375.1 uncultured Calditrichaceae bacterium | reverse complement strand
CCTAATTGGCATCTTTACAATACCTTGTCCGGTCATTAGATTCAGGTTTGTGAATTATTCAGGTTAGATGCGTCATTTTTCTTCAACTAAGTTATGCCCTGCGGAATATTTCACATCTCTCATTGGTTATTCATGGTACACTGGGATTATAATGGGAGAATTAAAATGAAAGCTTTAAAAAGATCGTTTTTAATTTCTGCTCTTATCCTTTTAGCCGGTAGCAATAGCGTTTTTAGTTTTGGCAATGAAAGCAATGAAAAACCATATTTGTTCCGTAGTGAACGACCGAGAACATACGCCAGTAAAAAGCCTGCACTCACGATGAACACTGATGAATTTTCTCAGGCAAATACGCAGACCGAATCAACTTCAAAAGTAGATATTCCGTTGGATTCGCCACTGAAACATCTACTTCCATATAATTTGTATAAATATGACACAACGTCATGCAATCCTGATCATCGCTGTTATGATATTCGCAAACCGTTGAATAAAAAATTCACCTTTTTGTTTAACTTCATGTCATTGCAGCAATATACGGCAAATTCTTTGCCGTATTGAAGCAATTTCATGGTATCCTCCTCATGGCCTCGGTTGTATGACCGGGGCTTTTTTATTTGATAAATTAATATTGAATGCCTACCTTTAAATGTTTTCTTTTAACGGGTTTTTTGCGGTCAGAAGCATTCCTAGCAATACAAGTTGTTTTGTATTCTTGTGCGTTAAAACCGCAAAGATGTCATAAAGAACATAAAGGAAATATCGTTTAGCAACAAATACCATAAATGGATGATAAATGAAACTTTGTGAATTCTGTGAATTCCAAAGTAAGCTTTATGTTTACATTGATATCCAACAATTCTATGACGCAATTCGTCTTTAACGAGGTGGGAAAAGTATGAAAATAGGGTTTGTCGGTTTAGGAATCATGGGGACATTCATGGTGCGTAATTTAATGAAACCCGGTTTTACGGTGACCGTTTGGAATCGCACGATGGAAAAAGCGATAGCCATGAAAAAAGAAGGCGCAAGAGTGGCGGCATCCTTGCCGGATTTGGCGGAAGTTTCAGATGTGATTATTACGATGGTGAATGATACGCCGGATGTACAGGAAGTTGTTTTAGGCGAGAAAGGATTGATTCACGGGCTTAGAAACGGGAAAACCGTCATCGATATGAGTACTATCAGTCCGGAAGCCACGGAGGAGATCGCTGCGAAAATAAAAACTGCCGGTTGCGACATGTTGGATGCGCCGGTTTCAGGAGGAGACATTGGTGCACGCAAAGGCACACTGACGATCATGGTGGGTGGCCATAAAGACACCTTCGTGAGAATGCTGCCGGTTTTTCAGGTTTTGGGACAAAATATTACTCACTGCGGCGGTCATGGCGATGGCCAGAGAGTTAAGATGATCAATCAGATTTTCTGTGGGTTGCACGCGGTGGCACTGTCCGAGGGTTTTACCATTGCGGAACGATTAGGTCTCAATTTGAATATCGTGCATAAAGTTGTATCCAGTGGCGCTGCCGGCTCCTGGGCATTGGACAATTATGGTCCTCGCCTGCTTCAGCATGATCATCAACCCGGCTTTAAACTCCGCATGCAACAAAAAGATTTACGAATTGCCACTGAAACAGTGATGAAATTAGACGGAAAATTTCCCGGCACAAAACTCGCCTATGACCTGTTTTCGCAGGCTAAAGAAAATGGTCTCGGTGAAAAAGGGTCGCAGGCATTAATTGAATTATATGAACAGACGGATTGACCGTTGAAACCCTCCAATCGATTTCTAAAAAACGTCGCGGTGCTTTTGATTTCATTGGCCATTGCCGGCGTATTTTTATTGCCTTACTGTAACCTGCTGTTCAAGTGCGGGTGTAAGTTTCCGTGGCAGGGCGGTGTGGACTTTTGCAATATTCATCAGGCAGGCGTTCCGCACTGTCCGTGGTGTGTGGCCAGAAATCCTGTTTTGGAGACGATTCCTGTTTTACTTGTGTTGTCAGGACAGGCGTTTTCTATTTTTTATTTTGATAAAAAATATCGCTGGTCTTTTATGAAGCTTCTGTTCGTCAGCTTAATCATTTTTTATCTTTTGAGCGCTGTACACGGTTTCTTTTTTAAATTGTTAGATAATTATCCTCATTTTTTGTTTTATTGAGATGAATATAAAAACCAGACCGGAAACCTTTGTTGTTATTGGCGGTAACGCCGCAGGTATGAGCGCGGCCAGTAAAGCCAAACGCAGTAATCCGAATTTACAGGTCATTGCATTTGAAAAAACGCCGCATGTTTCTTACAGTGCCTGTGGCATTCCTTATTTTGTCGCCGATCTCGTGCGCGAACCATCAGAATTGATTTCAATTACACCAGAGCAGTTTCGGGAAAAACGTGGTATCGACGTCAAAATTCAGCATCAGGTACTGAATATTGATGCCATTAAGCGCCGGATTCTTGTGAAAAATTTGCAGTCGGCAAGCGAATCTGTTGTGCCTTATGATAAACTGCTCATCTCTGTCGGCGGTCAACCAAACAGACCGGATATTCCCGGAATTGATTTGAAAAATGTCTTTACCATTCGGACGCTTCAGGACGGCATTCGCTTAAAACAATTTATCGATGAAAAACAGCCCAAGCGAGCAGTGATTATCGGTGGCGGATACATTGCCATGGAAATGGCGGAGGCGTTGCGTGAACGTCGTTTACAGGTGAGTATTCTGGAAAAAGAAGGGGCGATTTTAACCGGCTTTGAACCGGAGATTCGGGAAATTGTAGGCTCCGAATTAGAGAAACATCAGGTGGTCGTTCATACCGGCGTCGTGATTGATTCAGTTGCAGGAGAAAATGGTACGGTTCAGTCTGTCCAGCTTTCGCACCCGAAAATCGCTTTTCCTGTTGACCTTGCGGTGGTAAGTACCGGCATTGCTGCAATGACACGTCTTGCACAGACCGCGGGTGTGCGAACCGGCAGTACCGGCGCCATCGCTGTGGATTGGAAGATGCAGACGAGCGTGCAAAATATATTTGCAGCCGGAGACTGTGTGGAAGTTAAAAATTTGGTTAGCGGGAAACCGGATTACATTCCGTTAGGCCCCACGGCAAATAAGCAGGGACGAGTGGCCGGTGAAAATATCGGCGGTGGTACGGCAAGATTCCCGGGCGTCGTGGGCACATCCGTGTTTAAGGTATTCCGGCTTGAAGTTGCGAGAACCGGCCTGAATGTTCTTCAGGCTCAAAGAGCCGGTTTTGCAGCCAAACAGGTGACGATAGCAGAAAGACCCAAAGCTGGCTATCTGGCGAAGAATGAGCGAATGACCATTGCAATCATTTTTGATGAACGGTCGGGTCGGCTGCTGGGCGCGCAAATGGTTGGTGCGTCCGGCGTCAGCAAGCGGATCGATGTGTTTGCCGCTGCGCTGACCAATAGACTCACGCTGGAAGAGATGGCCTATCTGGATATGAGTTATGCGCCGCCGTTTGCGCCGGTCTGGGATCCGGT
>CAYVXE010000209.1:0-3497 GCA_964455375.1 uncultured Calditrichaceae bacterium | reverse complement strand
ATACGGGTAGGTTCCTTCTAAGATCAAGCAGATGTCGGCAATTTTGCTCATGTATGCTAGCGGTTTATAATGACAAAATTTTCTGGAAGCCGGCTTCCTGAAGACTTTTTACAAACACTGAAAAAATGTCTATTTTGTTTAACGGCTTAAATAAATACGTGTAGGCTCCTTTGTCGATGGCTTCCTTCACCAGGTCGCCGTCACTATAGGATGAAATCATAATGACTTTGGTGTCCGGCTGAATTTTCAACCATTTTTCTAGCGTTTCAATGCCGGTTAATTGCGGCATATTCACATCGAGAAATGCTACATGCACCGGTTGTTTTTGTACAATTTCCAACGCTTTGACCCCATTGGGAACCAGCAAGAGCCGGTAACGCGGATCTTTTATAATTGCCCGAAAGTAATTTAAAATGTCCGGGTCATCATCTGCCACCAGGACAGAAATATGTTTAATATCGCCCATCAGCCACCTCGTTAGTTTAATCCAATTGCTTTTTGCAACTTGCTTTTAGTACGAAAGTCTTTTTGGAACGTTTTCGGTGACAAGTTGTCTGCCAGTATTTTGGGAGTAATAAACACGATGAGTTCGGTTTTTACTTTTGACGTTACCGTGCTTTTAAACAAGTGTCCCAATAACGGAATATCACCTAAAATCGGTACCTTTTTCTGATTTTCAATGGAGGAGTCGCGAATCAAGCCGCCGATAACAATGGTCTGGCCGTTTCTTACTTTTACATTTGTAGAGGCTCTGCGCGTGGAAATAATCGGTGTTCCGTCCGGGGTGAAACCGTTTTGGAAATCTGCCTTCGGCGCAACTTGTAGTAAAACAAATGATGAGTCAATGATGTGCGGTCTCACGGTTAACTGAACAGTGGCGTCTTTAAACTCAAAAGAGGTGACGCCAAATTGGTTGAGGCGCTTAAACGGAATTTGGTCTCCAACTTCGATGACAGACTCCTGATTATCCATGGTCACGATCCGCGGTCTGGAAATCAGATTTACATTGTTTTTTTCGGCTAAGGCATGCAGGACTCCTTCAAAGTCAGTATTTAAAATTCCAATGCCCAACCCTGACCCCGTGGGAAACGGGAAGTCCTTTGTCACTTGTGTTTGACCTGTTTGGTCGGAAACGTTTAATTGGTTGTTGCGTAAATTGAAATCGGTTCCTACATGACCATCGATGGATTTAATATTGGCTGTTTTCCACAGCCACTCCACGCCTAATTCTTTGCCGTCGGTGGATGAAATTTCCACTATTTCGGCCTGAATGTAGATTTGTTTTGTCGATCTGTCTAATTTCTGAATGAGGTGCTGCATTTTGGAAATAATTTCCGGGCGTTCTTTAATGATGAGAGTGTTTGTACGTTTGTCGGCCATCACTGCGCCTATATCGGTTGAAATCATCCTGGTGAGGATTTTCGCAAGATCTTCAGCATTGGCATATTTACAGGTAATGTTTTTTACAATGGTTTGATCGCCGATTTTTTCAGCGGTGGACACATAATAGACATTTCCTTCCAATTCTTTATAGCTAAGCCCTGAGGCTTGCAGGATTGCCGCGAAAGCGTCTTCCGGCTTAATTTTACTGAAGTTCATGTTCAATGGTAGGTCGTTTATTTCAGGGTCCATGAGTAAATTCTTGTTGAGTTTTCTACAAAGCAGTTGTAGTGTATTTTTCAAAGAAACATTTTGCAGATTTAGATTAATGGTTTCATTATTTGTCTCCGGTTGCCGTGATATTTGCACTGTAAAACCGGCTGACACATGGGTCAAATTAAATGCAATTGCAGCAATACATATCACTAAGCAATGTGGCAAAATTTTGATTTTATGACTCATGATGGTCACTGTCCCGGCTGAATAAATTTATACAAATCAGGCAAAGTCAGAATTCGGTTTCCATTCTGAGAATGTAAGAATACTTTTTTTTGTGTAATCTTTGCAACCCGATAATGTGCGATGCGGCTACCGGTTTTCACGATACGGTTACTGATAATTGCCATGGGTGATTTTGTGTCCCACAAAATACCGTTTAATATCAGTGCGCTTTTGGCTGCGGAAGCATGCAATCGCGGCAATGTGAAACGGTTCTGGTGCAAGCCGGCTATGACAAAAGGATTGCGTTTTATATGAAAAGTTAAATCATCCTGCCGCTGCATAAACGCATCTTTATGTAAGTCCATTTTTTTGAATTTTTTAAAGACGTTCAGGTAAACCTCATCTATTTGATCATCATTGACCGTTGTCGATTCCTCCGGTTTGGAGGATACGAGCTGATAACTCAAAGCTGAAATCAATATGAGCGAACCGCAAACAAGTAAGATTCGTTTTTTCATTTTTCTATTAAAATGAGAATTTGCAAATGACCTGTTAATTGCTCCTGTCTGCTGTCCGGATTCACAAGCTGGAAGTTGCTAAAAAGAAAAATTGCCGGCCGTTTTTTCAAAGTGTTGATAAACTGTATGATCTGTTTCAGGGAACCACTGAAGACGATATTCAACGTAAGTTCAGGAATTTTCTGCACAAGGTGTTCCTGTTTATGAATGAGCTGCATGTTTGCAATTAAACCGGAATTTTCAGCAGCTTTTTCAATATTTGCCACCAACACAGGGACTTCTTCGAGTTTATAAATATGAGAAAAAATGCGGTCCTCTTTTTCCTGTAAATAGCTGACTTCACGATTCAGGTATTCGGCAATGGCGGAGACGTCATGAGATTTCAATTGGATGTACGTATCCGTCAATTGGTCAATTTTATGCTTGGCGCTCTTTTTGGCGTTTTCTGCCGGACGTACGGCAAAACCGTACAGAACCAGTGTCCCCGTCAACAGCGCTGCCAGAGCAATGACAAATGTGGATAAACGAAAAGCACTTTTTATATTGAAAAACCAATCCATGGTTTAAAGGTACATCCTATAAAATCATGTCCCCCCAGTTAAATTGAATGACAAAGTTATATGAAAAGCGGCCATCAATTTTTCTGAGCGTCATATTGTTTAAGTTCAATTTACTTTGTGCGTAAGAAAAAGGTTTCTCTGTTTGTATGTCACCATAAAATGTTTCAACCGGATTTCGAGTCGTACTTTTTGGTTGCACAAAGAGATTACCTGTAAGACTCATGCTTCTCCCTTTTAACAGGGGCTTTTTATTGTTATCGGCTTTATCTTCGTTTTCCGTAGCTGGAATGCTGATTTCTTCAATCCAGATATTGTTTGTGGTTTTTTTCGAAAGTCCGTATAAACTTTGTAATATAAATTCCGGCTCCACGGTGTATTGTATGGTCTTGGATATCTTCGTGAGGATGCGGCTGCGCTGTTGGTAGAGAGAGACGGCCCTTTTGAAGTCCGGAGCGACCCGATCGATTTTTGTGTTCAGCAGTGTGAGTTCCTTATGGTATTGATTAGCAAAGGTCAAGCTATTTTGTATTTTCAAAAACATCACCATAAAAAGAACAACCCACAGGACCGCGTAAATCTCGATGAGATATTTTCTAAG
>CAYVXE010000208.1:0-3538 GCA_964455375.1 uncultured Calditrichaceae bacterium | reverse complement strand
CTTTGCGCAGATGTTGAATTCTCTGCGGAAGATGCAACACGCAGTGATCCGCAATTCCTGTTTGACATTTTTTCAACAGTGATCGATGCTGGAGCGAATGTCATAAATGTACCTGACACCGTCGGGTTTTCATTGCCCTGGGAATTTGGTGATCTCATTCAGCAGCTTTACGAAAATGTGCAGGGCATCGAAAATGTCGTGGTGAGTGTGCATTGCCATGACGACTTAGGACATAGCGTGTCGAATTCCCTTGCTGCGGTTGCCAACGGCGCACGGCAGGTGGAATGTACCATTAACGGTATTGGTGAGCGCGCCGGAAATGCCGCTTTGGAGGAGATCGTGATGTCACTCAAAACCAGACCCGGTTGTTTCGACTGCGATACGAAGGTTAAGCCGGCTGAAATCTATGCCGCAAGTCAGCTTTTGCAGGCAATTACCGGTGTGACCGTGCAGCCCAATAAAGCCATCGTTGGTGCGAATGCTTTTGCGCATGAAGCGGGAATTCATCAGGATGGCGTGCTGAAAAATACGTTGACCTATGAAATTATGACGCCGGAATCTGTTGGCGTGCCCGGGAATAAGCTCGTGCTCGGTAAACACTCTGGAAGAAATGCTTTGCACGATCGTTTGCAAACGCTTGGCTATGACTTTGACAGAACTGAACTGCAGGACGTTTATGTGGCGTTTACCAAACTTGCCGATGCCAAAAAAGATGTGTCAAATGAGGAAATACGTGCTTTGGCCGAAAAAATACGGGCGAAAGGTCAATTGGTAGAAAATGACTCAACTTATGAAAATCAAATAAACGAGGCCTGATTTATGACCATAACCGAAAAAATATTGGCAGAACATGCGGGCAAAGCCAAGGTTGCGCCGGGAGAAAGTGTCTGGGTGAATACGGATATTTTAATGACCCATGACGTTTGCGGCCCTCCAACCATTGCGATTTTTAAAAAGCATTTTGGGAGACATGCAAAAGTTTGGGATAAGAATAAATTGGTCATCATTCCCGATCACTATATTTTTACCTCCGATAAATATGCTAACCGTAATGTGGATATTTTGCGGGCGTTTGCCAAAGAACAGGATCTACCGCATTTTTATGATGTGGGTACCGACCGCTACAAAGGCGTTTGCCATGTTGCCTTGCCGGAAGAAGGTTTCACCGTTCCTGGTGAGGTGCTGTTTGGTACGGATTCCCATACCTGTACAGCCGGAGCCTTTGGTGAATTCGCTACCGGAATTGGCAATACGGATGCAGCGTTTATCCTCGGTACGGGTAAGCTCTGGGTAAAAGTACCGGAGACGATGAAATTTATCTTTGAGGGTGAAATCCATCCGTACATCATGGCGAAAGATATGATTCTGAAGATTATCGGTGACATCGGCGTAGATGGCGCAAATTATCGAACCATGGAATTTGCCGGCGATGGTGTCCAACGATTGGATATGGAAGGACGGATGACCCTGGCGAATATGGTCATCGAAGCCGGCGGAAAGAACGGCGTCATTGAACCCGATAATGTCACGTTTGATTATGTCTCTGCGCGGACGTCAAAAGATTTTGTGCCTGTTTACAATGATACCGATGCAACCTATCACAGTGTTCATGTGTACCAATCGAATGATTTGCAACCCATGCTGGCAAAACCGCATTCCCCGGATGATAAAGCAACGGTCTGGGAATTGAATAATACACCGCTGGATCGTGCCTACATCGGTTCTTGCACCGGCGGCAAGATCAGTGATTTCATTGCTGCAGCGCATATCTTCCGGAAGGAGTCGGTAAAAGTGGACACCTATATTGTTCCGGCAACCACCGACATAGCCCGGGATTTAAAAATCATCGAAATCGATGGACAAACGCTGCACGAAATCTTTGAAAATGCCGGTGCGAAGATCGGGAATGCTTCCTGTGCGGCGTGTCTCGGTGGTCCGGAAGATACGTTTGGCCGCCTGAGTGGCGAGGAAGTTTGTATTTCAACCACAAACCGAAATTTCCCCGGTCGCATGGGGTCGAAGCAGGCGCAGGTTTATTTGGCTTCACCGTACACGGTTGCTGCTTCGGCAGTTAAAGGTAAAATCACAGACCCGAGGGATTTTTTCTAAAGGGACTACTGTGCAAAAGTAAAATATTTTGTGTCTTATGAAATAGAAATTGATAGGAGAAGCACATGCTTTCAATTATAAAAGGTAAAGCTTTTGTCCTTGGCGATGATGTGGACACGGATCAAATCATCCCGGCACAACACCTTGTTTACAGTCTCGATGATCCGGGTGAAAAGAAATTCTATGGCCGCTTTGCATTATCCGGAGTGCCGGGGCTGCAATCAGGTTTGCCTTATGGCGGTATTCCGTTTGTGGGTGAGCAGGCATTCGAATCCGTGTATGCTATCATCATTGCGGGGAAAAACTTTGGCTGCGGTTCATCCCGGGAACATGCGCCGGCTGCCCTGCAAATCGCCGGAGCTAAGGCGGTCATCGCACGTTCGTATGCGCGTATTTTTTACCGCAATGCCGTTGACGGCGGATTCCTGATTCCGTATGAAAGCTTTGAGGATCTTTCAAAAATGGTAAGAACCAATGATGACATTGAAATTGACCGCAACACCAATACATTTAAGAATTTCACAACCGGGCAGCAGGTTCAACTTAAACCTTTGGGCGACGTGGCGGACATCGTGAATGCCGGTGGTATTTTCAACTATGCCAAACAAGTGGAGATGATTAAATGCTAAAGAAAATAGCCGTTTTGCCGGGAGATGGCATCGGTAAGGAAGTGACGCTTGCAGCTTTTCAGGTTCTTGAAGCCGTTGCGTCAAAATACGATTTCAAGTTTGAGACGCAGGAGTTTCTTGTGGGAGGGGCAAGCATCGACAAATACGGGACGCCGGTCAGAGAGGAAGTTTTAGCTGTGTGTAAAGAAGCAGACGCTGTTTTCCTCGGCGCGGTTGGCGGGCCAGAATGGGATGACGTAGCAGCAGAAATCCGTCCGGAAATTGCTCTTTTAAAGCTGCGTAAAGAGTTGGCGGTTTTTACAAATTTACGTCCCGTGAAAGTGTTTGAGCCTCTGTTAGGCGCGTCGGCGCTTAAACCTGAAGTAATCTCTGGCGTTGACATGCTCATTGTGCGGGAACTCACAGGAGGACTTTATTTCGGGAGGCCGCAATTCATCGAATCCATTGGCAATGAGGAACGGGCTGTGGACACAATGGCGTACAAAACCTCGGAAATCGAGCGTATCACCCGTGTCGCTTTTGAAACAGCGAGAAGACGCCGCAAGAAGGTTGCTTCGGTGGATAAAGCGAATATTTTAGCAACCTCGCAATTGTGGCGCAAAACAGTAAGTGCCGTGGCTGAAGATTACCCGGACGTTTCTCTCCGGCATGTGCTTGTGGACAATTGTGCCATGCAGCTCATCCGTGAACCCAGGCAGTTTGACGTCATTCTCACAGAAAATAGTTTTGGTGATATTCTAAGCGATGAGGCGTCCATGCTCACGGGGTCCTTGGGCATGCTGCCTTCTGCCAGTCTGGGA
>CAYVXE010000207.1:0-3712 GCA_964455375.1 uncultured Calditrichaceae bacterium | reverse complement strand
AAGCATCCACCATTCTCTCGTCACCTTGAGCGAAGCGGAGTCGAAAGGTCTGAATCATGTACAGACTGAATTTCCCATCTGGCGGCTGCCGAACGAGGAAGCTGGTACAGAACAAACGATGCTTCGTACACAATCAGATGTCTCCGCACCGGCACGCTTTTGCTACGTCAGGTTTCTCTGCCTAATGGTTCATTCCAGCACCAACCGGCATACCATTCACCTCCTGTACGAGGTTTATTTTCCCATTGCCGGTAACCCGCAGCGGCTCGCCAAAACTCAGCGTATCCATGGGGCAGACGGTCACGCAGATACCGCATCCGATGCACGAACTGGTTGCATTGTCCAGAACGTTTTGCTTGAGAGCATAGCTCATCACATCGATACCGACCTGACAGTTACGGGAACATTCGTAACACCCGATGCATTTTTCATTAGCGACAATCTTAAACCGGCTCCATTTAAGCTTAGCAAATAGCTTCGACTGTAAATGCATCAGCTTGGCCAGCGGGCACCAGTAGCGGCACCAGACTTTCCCACCAAGAAACGGATAGAGCGTTACGGGAAGAATTCCCACAAGCCAGATATCCGCGCTGAGACGATAAATTTGAATCCCCACATCGGCAGCTCCGGTAAAAAAGCCAAGAATATCCTTCGCCAGAACAATAATTGTAATCACAACTGCAAAAGCGAGCACAACCAAATTCATCCATTCCCACCCCACCGATGTTTTCCCCTTCGGCGCCAGGTGTCGCCAGCGGTCGCCAAAGGTCTCTGCCAGACCGCCGCAGCCGCAAATCCACGAACAGTACCTTTTGCCGTGGAACAGCACAAACACGGGGATAATCACAAAGGTCAGCAGCACACCCCAGATAACCCAGATCTGGTGTGGATTATAAAAAAACGTATAGAAAAACAATGGCCACGCATAAATAATACCGTAACTCCGCCAGGCCTGTTCAGCAAATGTCGGATCAGACGCCAGCTTTGCACCAACCCACTGATACTGCACGGCCATCTGAAACAGATATTCCGGAATAAGAAAGAAAAATATCCATTGAAAACTGAGTAGACTCACATAACGCCAGATTTGAAATTTATCTTTGCGGTCGAGACCCCAGCGTTTGAGCGCCTGCAGCCCAAACACCGTCATCAATGTGGTGTAAAGTATGGTGTACCAGAAAGACCAAGGCCGGTCAAACAAAGAAAGAAATTTATATCCCCAATCTTTATAAGGCCAGAACTCTTCCCCTTTTCCGACTTTCGCGCCGTAAACAGAGTACCAGATAAAAAACGACAGGCCCAACCACGCAAAACGATCGCCTTTTTTGCCCAAATAAATGAGCCCGCCCAGAGATGCCAAAGCGGCCACTAAACCAATCCATCCTGGTATAATAGACAAATTCATTCCAAAAACATGTCCGCTACCGCCAAATCCCGTACCAAAGATGGATACCCCAACCAGACCGAGAAAGGTGAGAGCGATGGCCCGTAAAACACTCCCCTCCCACTCATTCTCCATTTTAAGGCCGAGCGATTTTAGAAATTGCCGTGGTACGTCTGCACCGATGAGCACAAAGGCGTGATCGTAAACAATTTTTCGTTCTTCATCGGAGCCGCCGCGGTTGACTTTCAGAGTCGTTTCCTTTTCACCAAACTTTGTGACCGTTGAATGGAAAATCGGTTCGATTTTACCGGCGGCAATCTGCGCATTTAGCCGCTTTTCATTATCCTTAAAAATCCGGCTGAACTCACCTCGTCGGTACGATACGTAAACTTTATTCTGTTCACTAAGGGTGATCGCCGCCTCTACCGCGCTATTACCGCCGCCAACGACTAAAATATTCTCTCCATGATATTTCCGCGGTGAATAAAGACGATGGTACACATGTTCCAGACCTTCACCCGCAACATTTAACTTGCGAGGATTTCCCCGCTGTCCGGTTGCCAGTACCACGTATTTACACCGATACGTTGCCTTTGAACTCTTAACATGAAAAATGCCGTCTTTTTTCCTGACCTGCTCCACCCCTTCTTCGGTATTCACGTTTAAATGATTTTCTTTGATAATTTTGTGCCAGCAGGTAATGAGGTCTTCTTTGGTGGCGCCATCAAGCCAGAGTTTGCCCCTTGGGGGCTGCTGGTCCGGTTCGGCATAGACCCATTTGCCTTCCGGGAAATTTTCAATGGTGTTGGCAATTTGATTTTTTTCCAGGACAATGTACGTCATTCCGCGTTCTTGTGCCTGCAGCGCTGCATTCAGCCCGGATGCGCCCGCGCCAATGATCACCACATCATACAAATCAGGGTCGTTACTGCCATTACGGTTGGAAACAGCGGCGATATGTTCAATGACATCGTGGCCTTGTGCCATGGCGTATTTGATGACCGGCGCACCGGCCAAATCGCCGATAATATAAAACCCGGGGATATTGCTCTCATTGTTTTTCTTCAAAAACGGTCGCTCATTCTGACTGCTGCCTGAGTGCAGAATGTCGACAATTTTCTGCTTCATGTTCTGACCAAATGAGACCTTCTTTGCCATACCTTCACCTTTGACTAATTTTGTAAATTCATGAATAAAGGAGTTTCGGAGGCAACCTCCTTTAGCACGTTAGTTCCGGGATACCTCGGAGCGATAAACCGGAGTAAGCTTAGCGCCGCAATTGCGACATTTTTCCGCACTGGGATGATTACTGCCTTTACATTTCGGACAAATAACCGGGGCATTGGTTACCGGCACTTTCCGCAAGCCTTTTGGAACAATCCCTTTTCCCAATTTTGCCGATCGGGTCAAAACATAAATATAACCCAAAAGGTTAAACACAAATCCGATGAAAAATATTCTTGTTGCCGGCAAGCCTTTTGAAATTGCCGAATAGCCGCTCAAAGCGCTGAAGATCAATCCGGTTAAAATATATAATCCGAACAAGAACCAACCGCTGCTAATGCCTCCCTGAGCTACGCCTGGCGGCACCCCGAGATTCTCCTGAAACAAAGCACCCCTCGGCTGTACTTTTGAAAAGAATTCCTCCTGATGCTTCATAAATGAATCCACCATGGCTTCTTTAAGCGGTACACGCCGACCCCGTACAATTAACGTGACGTCATTTTCAGTTAACGGCATACCGCAAACAAAACAGCGTTCCCCCGGTTTTGGTTTCACCTGCCGATATGTCTCAGACGGCTGCTTTTGTTGATAAGCGAGCGACGTTGTGCACAGCGCGAGCACAAGAACAAACAGCAAAACCCCGCTAATACCCCACATGGTCTTAACCATCGGAATCTCCTCGTCGATTAAATTTTAAAACCAACTAAAATGGAATTATCTTCCGCTTGTGATCAAATAGTTGAATGCAGTTAAATATAAAGAATCATTTTTCGCAATTCAAGTGCATTGCAGACAAAAATTACATGGGAAGCCACTGGTCTCCGAGCCTGACACTGCCTTCCATAGTAGCCCCAACGACTATAGCATCCATCATGAGGCTTCTTGCGACTGTGTCGGTCACCACCGCTCATATCACAAACTTCCTCGCTCATTACTCCATTGACCAACATACGCGAAATCTCCAAATGATGTTTAAGTAACTCAAGTTTCGTCTCAAATGGCTGAGAGTTAAGCCTATCTAAGTCCTTGCCTTCAATTGATTCTTTTGCTACCTTCTTATGAGGTTCCTCCTTTATGTTAGTTTGTTGTGTTAAGACTTGCAAA
>CAYVXE010000206.1:0-3764 GCA_964455375.1 uncultured Calditrichaceae bacterium | reverse complement strand
AAATTATCAAGTGAATAATTAATTTGCTTAAACCATGTACGACGCACCTCGGAGGTGCGTCGCACATCGAGCGCGTCAATTCGGGTAAACTCGCACCTGCAGTTTTCCGTTAAAGAAAACCGGTCGCGTGTCATCAGATGGCGAGGCGAGAATATCACCTGCTTCAACGGTGAGAGGCAGTGGATTTGAGCTTGGAGTAAAACTGACACCATGTTGAACAGGAACAATACCTTCTCCACAAAAAGCCAGATCCGTGTGGTAAAGAAAAGTTTCGCCATGCTTCAGATACACTCGAAATTTCAGGTTTTTTGCCGTCTTGTTTCTGACCCCACACGAAATGATTGCAGGTAGTTTACCATCAACAAGAAGGGGAGAATCTTCCGAAATACTTACGATCTTCGTCTCTCCCTGAGCGATTTTGACAACGGTTGTGTCATACTCAATGGTGAGTGTGTCCGGTGCTAATTCAAAGTCTTCACCCCAGGCAGTAACAAAATCCGTACACGGGGCAACAAAGAATGTGCGCACATCACTGCTCGTGCCTTTATAGCACCATGAACTGGTTGCGACATCAGCGCGTACCGTTAATGAATGGTTTCCCATGGGAAGATTGTAATCTGCAGCAGTCCAGGTATCCTGCGCGTAAGAAAAAGCGCTTGTTATTTCCTGAGGAGCATCCGTGTCCTTGTCGAGCCAGGCTTGAAATGTTCCGGACTTTACGGAACCGCAACCTGAATGCTTGACGACCATGGTGTATGGTGTGGAAATGTTTTGCCCGTCCTTCGCAGGATTTTGAACCTCGATTCGACTGCAACCGCTCACGAAGATAAACCCAATTACCAACAAGACGACCAACAAAGTGTAAGAAAGGCTCTTCATTTTTTTCTCCTTTTAGTTGTTGTTCAATGATGCAAAAAAAATACGCTCCCGTACATTTCGCATATTAGATCAAGCGTGAATTGTCGCGAGCAAAGGACCCAAAAATATTATTTGGGATTGAAAATTAAAAAGTATCATTCCGTTTCATGGATGCGCATTTGGCAGAAGAGTATCCCACGTGTATAGTATTAATATAAGCCCTGAAGCATAAAATGTCAAGCAGAATTCACTAAAAAGAGTAATACCCCAATGATCTGTGGGAAAGAGCGCTGGGAAATGATTCTCAGATTGGTCAGCACCCGCCTGGGAAATAAGTCATCAATCGGCAAGCCAGGTAAAAAACAAGAATCTTCCAACTTTTAATTTCCAAGCATGTACGACGCACCTCGAGTGCGTCTCACATGGTTTATCCCTTCTGCATCTGCATCCATATCAAAAGGGCTTCAATCTCCGTTGATCAAAAACTAAGAGAGTTAAGCGCGACCCGCTGCTGCTGAAATTCTTCAAATATTCTGATGGTTTGCCTGACTAATATTCCAACGGACAATTCTCATCGTTACACAAGCCGGCCAATTTTGGTTCGTTAATGCGAACGCAGAGATAGCAAATTTTGATTTGCAGATGCCAGTGATGTAAAGAGCCAGTTTGTGATTTTTCTTATTGACTTTTTAATATAACCAGGTTATGTTTAATCAATAAATAAATTTATCCGGGTTATTGTTGAGAACGAGAGCCGTATAACGGGTACGAACTGTTGAACTAGAAAATCCGTGGCGACAAAACAAAGATTTCTTTGATGAAACAAAATATATCCCTCGTGTTCATCAGGTATTGGAATTGATATAAAATTCATTACCAATAATTTATTCAGGAGATGCTATGACGCACCGCATTACAAAAATTGCCGTTTTGTTTTTTATTTTGGTTCTGAGCGCCGGTACATTCTCTCAGCCAAACACTGCTTTCACATTCAAAGAAAATACGTTCATCAAAGATTGGCTGCTCCTCGGACCGTTTCCCAATTGTCCGGGGTGTTCTATCGTTAATTTCAAGCACGGCAAGCAGTGCAAAGGGTTTTATACGGATTATCTGAAATCTATTGGTGGTGAAAAAAATGCGCTTCCCAAAGAGGGAATGGTCGTTCGCGCGCCGCAATTTCATCTTGAAAAAAAATGGTTTTCTTATCACAGCGCCGCCGACAAAATACCGCTGAATGATATTTTGTCGCCCAATGATTTGGTGGTTGCCTATGCTTTCAGGCAAATTGATTCGCCCAAGCGGCAAAAAGTGATTCTTGCCGTCGGCAGTAATGACGGCGTCAAGGTCTTTCTCAACGGTGAAAAAGTCCATGAGGTGCACCCGGTAAACGGCCGCTGGCTGCAAAAAGATAACGATTACGTCCCCGTTGTTCTCAAAAAAGGTTTGAATAATCTGTTGCTCAAAATTGACGAGGGCGCCGGTGATTTCGGTTTTGTGGTTCGTTTCCTGAATTACGATTCCACCCTGGCGGAAATTCGCAGGAATATCGATAAACACAAGCAACTGACGTTGGTTCCGCAAAATGACAGTTTGGTGTGCCGCTTTGGGCAACCCTATCGTATTTCAGTGCTCAATCCGGGCGGAAAAGTTCATGTCCGGGTTATCCACGAGAAAGACGGAAGGATCTTGGACAGGCAAGTCGCACCCGGTGAGGATTTTATCGTTCCTTTAAAGGGTGTGCCCAAGGGATTTCTCACTGTTCGTGCAGAATTTTCCACGCCCGAGGACGGTGTGATTGTTTCCGAAATGCGCTATTTCAACGGCTTGTTGAAACGCCATCCGCGTGTTGCCATGCTCAACGAAAATGGATTTCCTTTGCTTGAAAAGAACAAACCGTTTTCCCCTATCGGAACGTATGGTGCCCCGGTTGATGATTACGGCGTACTGAAAAAAGCAGGATATAATTTTGTCGTCGCCTCGATCAACGATTTGGATAAAGTGCAGCAAGCCGGACTCAAAGCGGCGGTTCCGGTTCATGGTTCCAAAGAGGATGGATTTAAAAATGTACGCGAGACCATTGCAAAATACAAGAATCATCCAGCCGTTCTCTGCTGGATGCTGTACGACGAACCGGCTTACAACCGCGTCGATTTGCTGGACATTTACAAACTGTACAACATCGCCTACCAGACCGATACGGTGCATCCCTCTTACCTTGTCATCACTACGCCGACGGCATACACAACTTACGGCCGCTGCTGCGACATACTTTCGGTTGACACTTATCCTGTGACCAATGGTGTCATCACCGAAGTGGGGAAAAACATTGCCAAAGCGTGCCGGGAAGCGGACGAGGATCAACCGGTGTGGCATTGCGGGCAAATGTTCCAATGGCCGGCGCAGCGTCGTCCCACAGTGCAGGAGCATCGTTTCATGACCTGGCTTGCTCTCATGGATGGGGCGAAGGGCTTGTTGTGGTACACCTATAAAGGATTCGGTCAATATCTGCCGCAGGACGATCCGGTTTTGTGGAAGGCGCAAAAACAGCTTTTGATGCAAGTGAAAGAACTGGCGCCGCTTTTCATAGCAAAAGGATTTGGCGAGGATATTCAAACGGTTGATAAAAACGATTCGATTCGGGCCGTACTTAAAACATGTTCTCTCGGTACTTTCATATTGGCAGCTAATCTATCCAAAACGTTATCATTTTCAGCAAAATTCAAAGTGAAAACGAACGGAAAGATTCGGGTCTTCCATGAAAACAGGGAAATAACCGTGACCGGCAATTCTTTTAGCGACCGGTTCGAGCCATTGGCGGTTCATATTTACAAGCTGCCGTAGCGTGTGAATGGGATTTAATATTCGTTATATCTGAAAGTATCGTTTAAATTAATTATGAATGGCAG
>CAYVXE010000205.1:0-3801 GCA_964455375.1 uncultured Calditrichaceae bacterium | reverse complement strand
ATAAGTGCTGTAAAATCAAAATGCTTCGACTACGCTCAGCATGAAGAGCATGGGTCGATATGGTACTCTTGGGCAGCCCTCGATCAGGTTTCGTTCAGACACTAAAAATATTTGAACACCGAAGACCACCGGATTACACTGAAAAGTCCTGTTTTCGGTGTATTATGGAGTACGTCAACTACGTCGACGTGACATTGACGCAGTCAATGTACTCCAAAACGTAAATCTGTAAATGTGTAAGTGCTGTACTTTTTTTCTTGCTTCGAAATGACAAAATTCTGTCCAACATACTTGTCTTCGAGATTTTGTTTCGTCTATTTAAATTTGTTCATCTAAACAGAATTTCCTTGCACCCCCGTTCCAAAATAGAAATTTAGAAAAGGGGACGAGGTGTCCTTTTGTTCTAAAATTGCCATCCTTCCCCAATAACCCTTAAGCTGGCAAGTAAGTGTCTCAGTGCATTTTGGCATCAATTGTTTTTTTTCATCACCGGTAATGTCAGCATGACTGTCGTGCCGGTTCCGATTTGGCTTGTAATTTTTACACTGCCGCCGAAATCTTCCATAATACTCTTGACGTTCACCAGCCCAAGGCCGCTGCCTTCCGGTTTTGTAGTCACATGCGGCTTGAATAATTGTTCCTGCACTGATTCCGGAATGCCGCAGCCGTTATCCTTCCACGTTATGCTGATTCGGTCTCCTTCAGTTTCCGTCGTGATGGAAATTTCACCATTCCCTGCAATGGCATCAAGCGCATTCTGCAGAATATTTTCATAAGCACGATAAAGCTGAATTTCATCGGCGCAGGTCACCGGGTCTGTTGCATCCAAGGATATGTGCAGTTTAACCCGGTTGTTCAGAAGCGTTTCGTAATTGCGCACGAGGTTCCGGATTATCTCATTGACATGAACGCCTTGCAATTTCAATTGCGGTTTGAAGCGGGCGTAACTGCGGGCGAGGTTTTCCATATAATCGATGCTTTCCATGACGGTGGACTGTCTTTCATTGAAAATGGCGGCCAGATTTTCCGGTTCATTTTTGGCTACGTCTAACCAGTGTTTCATAACGTGGCGAATGGGCACAAAACCGTTTTTTATGTCATGATTGACCTGGCGGGCAATTTGTGCAAACGCCGCTTTCTTTTCTGCGACGGCTAATTGGATGCGGTTTTGTCTGAGCCGGTTCAGCATCGAGGTCAGGGCGCTGCCGAGGACGCCCACTTCATCGTTTCTGTGCACCTCAAATTTGGCGTCATAGCTGTCAAGCGTGAGGGCACCAGCGGTTTTTGCCAGGCGTGTGAGCGGTTTTGCCACCGAGCGTGTGAGCCAGACGGCTAACAGAATTGCCAACACCAAACCGAATCCGGCAGTCGCCAAAATGCGCATATTCAGTCGCGCTAATAGTTTGAATAATTCTGATTTCGGTTGCAGCAAATAGAAGGTGACATTTTCTGCCGATTGTTTTCCTGAAAAGATGGCCTTGAACCGGCCCATCGAGTACTCATTTTCAAATTGGCCGGGCAGGCCCAACGTATCGTTTTCCGTAGTCAAAAACTGTACGGATTCTGTTGCCAATCCCGGTGTTGTGCTGAGTACAGAATTTGGAAGTTTTACCAGTACAATTTGATTCGGGTTATCCTTAAGTTCATTCAAAAAAGCCGTATTCAGTTGAAGACCGCCGATAATCGTAAACCGTTGTTTGCCGAAATGTACTGTTTTGAGAGCGGTCAAACAGACAAATGTTATTTGTGCACTTTCAAATTGGGACAAGGTCACCTGATTTTCGTTTGCACGTAGCCGGTCAAGTAGCGAGCCGATGTTTTTACCGAAGGAATTGCGATTCTGACCGGAGCTCAGGACAACGCCATTCCGGTCAGCAATTTCCAGCGCTTGCAATCCCATGGTGGACATGTACGATTTAGCATAATCGATAATGAACGGATCGGACTTTTCTTTTCGCACCATGACCCGGAGGAGAAAATCGTTGTCTTTTGCCATTTTATCCGCAAGATGCTGTAACTGCTGTTTAATGGCTTCGTGGCGATTGAGAAGCTCCCGCTGAATGGATTGCAGGGAATAGCTGACCGCGCGTTCATATTGTTTCGTGAACTGTGAAATCACCGTTCCTCGAACAGCGAATATTACCGCCAGCATGGTTGCCAAAAATAAGGATGCGAAGGTGAACGAAAATTTTGCTGCCAGTGAAATTTTTACCCTTTTTGTCATTGCTGTTCCTTACGTGACGGGCGAAAGAGTCGGAATCAAATAAGTCTTCAAAACAATGGGTTACAGCCTCTCGGGGCTGTCCCAAATGCCCCGATTTATCATTCCAATCAATAGGCATCAACTTAAGGATTATTTTCAAAATGTGGTAGCAATATTAAAACAAAAAAACGCTACATTGTCCTTCCAAAATTTCTATTTTGGAACGCAATTGTAGAGAAATTCTGTTTCGATGAACCACTTCAGATAGACGAAACAAAGTTTCTAGGACAACGGTGTTCCCAAACCGGAGTTTGGGAACAAGCACAAAAATCAAATGAACCTTCATGCTGAGCGTAGTCGAAGCATTTTTCAAAAACAATAGGTTCTGGCCTTCGACTTCGCTCAGGCTGAAGTAGGGAACCCCTTTTTCAAAAGACCCAAAACGGCAATAGAAATATGTAGCTCGACATTTATGTCGAGAGATTCCGTGCCTAAAACTCGACGACATAAATGTCGCGTTACAGTTTCTTTGCGAGCTTTGTGTGAGGCATTTTTGTTCCATTGTCATTTGGGGAACCACGCTTTCGCCAGATTCAACGCCGGCCCGGCTGTGGCGGAAACATCCTGTAACGCCGCCGGTACGACCGCATAATTTTTTACGGTCAGTAGCGGCGTAAACCATGCTTTCCGGATGAGTTCGTTGCCGAGGGACATTGCGTTGTTTTCAGAAACCGAGGCCTGCATCTTCCGGAGGAAGTTTGCGATGGCTGGAGTTTTAGCGTAACCATGGTTCAGAAGCAAGGTTAAATTATTCAGCGGTGAACGAAATACCGGTGTGACCGAATCGATTAAAATGTCATAATTGCCGTTTGTGCGCACGCTCGCAAATGCTTCATCTGCAAGGTCTGCGGAAATCTCTACCGGAATGTTGGATTGCGCCATTCGTGCCATTAAACGCTCGGCGATTTGACGTGCAACCGGGTCGCCTCCCCGGAAACCAATGTGCAGTTTTCGGTTTGTATGCAGGGAGAGTCCGGGCGGAGGTGAAGGTAGCGTTACGTTTCCCGGAAGGAAAAATGTGCCTGCAGGTGTACATTCGGCGACCGTAATAATGTTTGCAAGCTCTTCCCGGTTCAAGATCACCTGTGCGATGTACTGCCGCAACACCGGATCAGATAACGGCGGCTTTGCCGGATTCATTGCCATGAAATAGAGGGGCGACGTGGGAAGCGGCAGAACCCGGGTTGTCTTTACAGCGCGGAAATAGGCCAGGTCATTTTTGTCCCGCAAAAATGTACCGGCGGTCTTCAAATTCGACAGCGATTCGATGACGTTGACATGTTTAAACATCACATTCAGGTGCTGCAAAAGTGGCTGACCACCGTGATAAAAGTCGTTGCGGCTGCAGGAAAAAAATGCCAGGTCGTTTGTGATCGTCGTAACATTCAATTGGAAAGGGCCGGTGCCAATGCTGGCTTTTTGGGCGGTGCTTTTTTTGCGAATGGCAAAGCACGGATGGGTTAATATTTCAATAAAATCGGAATTCGCGTGCAGCAGTCGGATGCGTAAGGTGTTTGCATCGATAATTTGTACGCCGG
>CAYVXE010000204.1:2392-3964 GCA_964455375.1 uncultured Calditrichaceae bacterium | reverse complement strand
TTATTTTAGTAAAATCATTTTTTTGGATTCAACAAAACCACCAACGCTTAACTGATAAACGTAAACGCCGGAAGGCATATTACCAGCGTTCCAGACGGTTTCAAATTCTCCCGCAGACATTCGGCTGTCCACAAGTGTAGCAACCTCTTGACCGGCAACATTAAATATTTTCAGTGCTACATGAGCAGGTTGTGACAAAGTGAAATGAATCGTTGTTGAAGGATTAAACGGGTTTGGAAAACTTTGCGCCAATGCAAAACTCCGGGGCGCCGCATTATGCGTTGAAACACTTGTCACCAACGGCGAGGTTGCATAACCTATTCTCTGGATTCCAAGAGCGTCCGTTGCAACATACAAGAGCTTGAACGTACCATCTTCTAACATCACCCGACCATGATTAATATGCAGACCATCCCAACTTCCCACTGGCCCTTTTTCGAGGATTGGATTTTGACCATATTTTGTCCAGGTGATTCCATCCGGTGAAGTGGCGTAGCCAAATTGGAATGCTTCCCCGTTACTTCCCTCATAAAACATGTGATAGATGGTTCCATCGTAAATGACTTCAGGAGCTTCCAGAGTTCTGCTGTCCCAACTACGACTTGCGCCAACACTTACTACGGGGTTATTGGGATGTTTTACCCAATTAATTCCATCCGAAGAAAAGGCATAGCCAATACTGGAATGGGTTGCATCTCTCGCTCCGGAATACCACAAATGATATGTATTGTCATTTTCAATGATAACGGTACCTATGCTAATGTAGGTAGCATCCCATTTTTCCAGCCCACTTTTGGTCACCACAGGACTCGAACTATGTGTTTTCCATGAAATCCCATCAATTGAAGTGGCGTGCCCAATATGGGCAGTTAAACCATCAAATGGAGAGCCAACATACCACATTTTATACATGTCGCCATGTTTAAGAACATACGGCAGCGCTCTAATATCCAGAGTTTCAACATTAGTATTGCTCGCAATAGGATTGAATTCGTGCTTCGTCCAGTTCAGGCCATCGGGAGACGTGGCATACCCAAAACTGCCGGACGTGAGGTCGCCGAGTATATTTGCGTTCTGCATAGTTATGTGGCTCGTTTTGTAATTGCTAGATAGTTCCAGAGTGTCATCAGATAGTTCAGGTGCCTTAACGCCGGTGTACCACATCTTGTAAATGCCTTCATCGAAAATAACTGAATGGAAAGAAATCGACTCGTCAAAACTGCCTGCTATCCCCACATCGAGAACCGGATTATTTTCATGCTTTATCCAGTCCGTTTGTGCAAAAATGCTTACTGCCAGCAAAATGTTTAATATGAATGCTAACGTACTTTTCATGGTGAGGCCTCCTTAAAAAATGAGTGATTAGTTAGTACGAGAGCCTATCCAAAAACGATGCCATGAATTAACAGACTCTTTTTATCGTGAGTCAACTCGTTACGAAACAGTAGTTTGTCATAGTCATGAAAAAGGTGAAAACGAAGAGGGGTGGAAGTAATTTTCAAATAAATACTGCGAACAAAACAAGTTTTTTTTGTTTTAAAAGAGTTAGAGTCGCAGAATATTTGCAATCAC
>CAYVXE010000204.1:0-2292 GCA_964455375.1 uncultured Calditrichaceae bacterium | reverse complement strand
AAAACAAGTTTTTTTTGTTTTAAAAGAGTTAGAGTCGCAGAATATTTGCAATCACTTTGAACAAAATAAAATTTATCGTTTTTTAAGGAATTAGGGTCGCAAAATATTTATATTCACTTTAACCAAATAGATTGAACAAATGAGTCCTGGAAGGATAACATCTAAATCTGCTGGTGATTTACTCAATCGAAGTTCGCTATTTACCGATCAAGCGCCCGACAGAACTCAGTAGCTACCGCAATTTATATGTTATTTGAACGTTGGTATTTGCGGCTTCGCCACATTAAGAGCAACAAAGGTTAAAAAAAAATATGAAGAATATGCAGGATACCTAATCAGGATTTTTTAGACCTAACTTTTTCATGCGGTAGCGAAGATTTTGCTCGGACATCCGCAACGCGCGGGCCGTCCGGGACTGATTCCAGTTACTGGTAATTAAAGTATCTTGTAAGACTCGCTTTTCGAACTCTCGCAGTTGTTCATTCAAAGAACGGGTCTGAACGATAACTGTCTCTCGCGACATAAACTGCGCAAAATCCGGTTGGAGATCAGATGGGATAATTGAAGCATCTATTTTTTTGCTACCATTGGGAGCAAGTGCAACCAGCCGCTCAACGAAATTTTCCAGCTCACGGATATTGCCCGGCCAATTGTTTTCATTCATAAAATCGAGAATAGACTCATGAAAATATTCGATATGTTTATTTTGCATGCCGGCAAATTTCTTCAGAAAATGATGGGCAAGACGTGCAATATCGCCTTTACGCTCTTTAAGTGTTGGAATAAAAATCGGATAAACATGCAAGCGATAAAAAAGGTCCTCGCGGAAAAGTTGTTCTTCAACCAACTCACGCAATGACCGACTGGATGCAGAAATAATGCGTACATCAATTTTACGGGTTTTGTTACTGCCCACGGGACGGATTTCATTTTCCTGCAAAACACGCATCAATTTTGCTTGCATCTCCATGGGCAGGTTAGCAACCTCATCGATGAAAAGCGTGCCGCCATTTGCTTCCTCGATGAGCCCCCGACGCGCCTGTTCTGCACCGGTAAATGCACCTTTTTCAAATCCAAACAATTCACTCTCAAGAAGGCTCTCGGGAATGGCGCCACAGTCGATAGCCACAAAGGGGCCTTGACTGCGTTCACTGAATGTATGAATTGCACGGGCTACCAGTTCTTTGCCCGTACCGCTTTCACCCTCCAACGTGATTCGGATATCACAACGGGCGGCCGCCTCCATGGCATGCAGCATTTCAACAAATTTGCCGCTCTTGCCAATTAAGCCTATTTTTTCATATTTAACCAACAGCGTTTCTTCACACAAGCGTGTTTGAAAAAACGGATTCAGTTGTTGTGCATTGCGAAGATAAGGTGCAGCCAAAACGGCAACCTTATCTAAACAATTTACATCTGACTCAGAAAATGTGCGGTCTGAAGTTTTGTTGAATGATATCATTGAACCCAGCACCAAGCCTTCAATATGAATCAAAACACCCGCAACTGATGTGTTCGTGATATGGTCGAAGTTTGCTTTCTTGAAACGCAAATCCCGGGTTATGTCTGCCGTCAGAAATGGCGCCTTATTTTTCATCATCCAGCCGCTTATCTGGCTTTGCAACGATTGATAGCGGGAATCCGCGGGATGACCAGGATCACCCTTAAACACCGTTTTAACGGTTTCCCGCGTGCGCGGATTTGCCATCAAAATCATTGAATTGTCCGCCTTCAAGAGATCGGAAGCTTTATCCGACACCAAGCGCAGAATCTCATTGAAGTCGCTCTGCTGGTTTAGCAGGTACACAAATTCAATAAGCGAATCTGAATGGGGTACAAATTTACCTGACACCTTATTCATCTCACCTAAATTCCATGTTGATGAATATGTAGCGCAGAAACAATTGTACTTTTCCCCAGGTTCTGCTTAAAAAACTGCTACCTAACGGGCGACTCGAACATTCAATACGGTATTCCTAAACCGAATCAGGAAATAAGTAAGAGAGACAGAGAGAGACAAGTTTAATGACGGTTCAACAAGATATGACGATAAAGACAACTGAAAGTTTCAAAAATAGTACATTTTCCTGCGATTAAAAGCAAGGAAGTTTTTCTAACAATTACTGAAAAACGATTTTGTGACCTTTGCCCACGTTCTTCTTCTGAAATTTTCGGTTCATTCGATGAACGTAAGTGGTTCATTTTTGAGTCAGTCATTTTTCTTCCTGGTTATGCTTTTACAAGTCCAGCTCAAATCGCTCACCAAACTCAGGAATCGTCACATTCCAGCCG
>CAYVXE010000203.1:0-4064 GCA_964455375.1 uncultured Calditrichaceae bacterium | reverse complement strand
TCTGCTGCGGTTGGGTGCGCCGATGAAATTTCAAGCTTCGCATCAGAAGTTAAGAGCAGGTTTTCATTTAGGAGGAAATGTATGTCACGCTGTACGTGATTTGCCGGAATCGTTACCACGTCCTTTACTTCAACGGAATAATCTGTTGGAAGCACCGTTACGGAAAGTTCGTGATGGATGAGAGTCTCTTGTGCAAAAGCTAAATTTGCAAACAGCAGCAAAAAAGGTAAGGGAAACAGTTTAATGTGCATTGAATTTCTCCACGAAAGAATTTTTTTTAACAAGTTGTCTGTTTTTATTCGCACACAGATAAAACGGATCATAGCGATTTTCACGGATTGCTGATCCTTGTGCATGGACTATGTTTAGATCCGAAGTCACCTACCGGACAACAACGGACACCGGGTTTTGCACATGCATATATTTTTTAGCGACCTGTTTTACATTCTCCACCGTAACCTTCTTAAGATGTTCAAGAAAGTCACCGTCATAGTTGATGTCGTTGTGGAAATAGTATGAATGCCCCAGGTAATATGCCCGGTTGATGCTGGATAATCTCCGGAACATCATGCGCCCAAGATACATATTCAGGGACTTTTCCAGTTCACCGGCCGTCAGTGAATCGAGCGAGGCTGCAGTAAAAAAGCCGGGGTACTGTGGAAGGAGCTTGTCGACATTTTGCGGGCGAGTGGCCATGTGAATGTAAAAAAGCGCCTTATCCTGTTTAAGGGAAATTCCGGCACTCATTCGGTAAGCCAGGCCTTGTTTTTCCCTGATATCAAAAATAATATGATCTCTTAAAATCAGAGAGAGCGCTTGTAAGGCTGGTTTGTCTTTCGCATCGATGTTTTGAACAAAACCCCAAAACAAATAGGATTGCGCACCGCCGCCTTGTTTTTCCAGATTGATGGGTTTGGTGGGATTTTGCAAACCACGATCCCAGGCAGTGCCATCTGAACTGAGCAATGTGGCGGTGTCGGATTTGAACCCTGCAAACAGTTTGTGAATGCTGTCCGGTGCTGCCGGCGAAACGACCGAAATGATCATGTTTGCGGGTTGAAAATATTGTTTTGCAAAAGCCACAAGAGCCTCATACGTCGGCGCAGTGGCGTTCTTTTGATATTTTACCGGTTCATAAATAAGAGATTTGTAGGTTTTGTCGAACAGGTTTTTAGCTTTTTGTTCACCCATATGTTGTGCAGACCGGTGAAATTTCTGAATGGACTTTTGAAACTCATTTTGTGTCGGTACAAACCCGGACATTTTTTTGTTTAAAAATGCGATGGCGCCGGTCAAATCATCTGCCAGCCCTTCCACACGAATGTAGCCGAAATCGGAGTGGAGGTAAATGTTGTCCATGGGGATGTACGGATTGTCATTAAATTTGTAGGATAAGCCGAAGCGACTACTCGCTTTCAGATTTTCCTCTGATGTGAGACGTTGCTGCAAACAGTCATGCAAAATTTTTGCGGCGTCTCTGCCGAATTTTGACTCAAACGCCGCTTTATGTTTTATGAGGTAGTGAATCGCTAACAGGTCGCTGGCTTTGTTCTGCACAGCAATCCCGGTGGCGCTGCCATTTTCAGCCTTAAATAATTCCTTTTTACCCGAGGTGCTCGTTTGCTCCGGTGCTGCACGGCGTGATGGATGTTGAACAATCACCACAGGTTGTCTGTCCAAACGAAAATTCCGAAGCAGGGTAGCGGCTTCAAAATAGCGATCGCCGGTATAAGACGCCAGAACGGATTCGATGCCGCCGACAGCAAATTCTTCTGCATTGAAGATGCCGAACATGTGCGGCTTTTCAATATTTTTCAGAAAATTTGTTCTCGTTTTGATTGCATGTGACCGAACAGTTGTAGGAGATACTGAGATTTTGATCTGCCGTAATTGTCGATCGACAACGTTGGTGAGTTTTTCTAAATCTACACCATTCGCATAGTTGACAGTGACCTGTAGATAATTTGCCAGTACCGAGCCGCGGGTGGAAATCTGGACAGAATTTATTTGATCCGGAAACTGTGACTGCACGCTCGATTGCAACGAATCCACATGATCACTGTATGTTTCCTGTAACAAAGTTAAGAGCTCCTTTGTCCCTTCACCCGGAAGCGGGTAAAACAATTGCAGTTTGTTTTTTTTACCATCATAGAAACGGTGGTAAATAAAATCGGTTTGGAATAAAGGCATTTGCTCAGGCTCCTGAAAGCCAGTGCTCCAGCCCTGAATGTCTCTGCGTTGAACTTCTCCAGGTGCAGGCGTGCCGTAAAAGTGTTTGATCCACGCCAACATGCTGTCGGGCTGGAAGTTGCCAACGGCGCTGAGAATCATGTTGTTGGGGACGTAGTTGTTTTTATAAAAAGCCGCGACGCTTTCTCGCGACATGGACTCGATGGTCGAATAGGTTCCCAGAGTGGGTAGGGAAAGGGCGTGCCCACGGTAAAGAATGGAATTGATGTTCCTCTCAATTTGTTCGTTGGGTTTGGCGAGACTCCTGGCGATCTCCTCTAACACAATGCCCTTTTCCTTGCCGAATTTTTCAGCCGGTAAAATTGAATGGAAAAGCATGTCGGACTGGATTTCCATGCCTTTTTTGATGTGCTCTGCCGGAGTCACCATCATGTAATTCGTGTAAAACTCAGCCGTGTTCGCATTGTTGTAGCCACCGATGCGATCCACATCATCATAAAGTTGTTTCTGTGTCCTACTTTTCGTGCCGTTAAACAAAAGATGCTCCAGCATGTGACTCATACCGCTGGTTGCAAAGGTCTCATACGCCGAGCCAACCTTCACGACAACATTGATGCCCACCATCGGCAGCGCCGGATTCGCAATCATCAGCACCTGCATGCCGTTATCCAGTTGGTAGATTGACACATTCCCGGGAATTGATGTGGCATGAATCCGTTTCTCTACAACAGGCGCAGTCTCAGTAGCCCTGACGAGTGGCGTTTGTGTCGCACAGCCTTCACCAAACGTCAACAGCACGGTGACTAAAAATAGATTCTTAAACATTTCATTCTCCTCATGATTTCGGTGTCTTCGAATTGTCCGGATAAACCGTTCATAAACCTTTGCAAGATACAAAAAAAAGAAGCCGCTTACAACCCCTGTAGCTCATAAAAAAACAGAAGGAATCTCACTTTTTTCCTTTTGCTTTTGGATGAAACCATCTTTAAAAAATACCTTGCAAAGAAGTTAAATTAGTCGTTTTTTGAATGAAACCTTTAGATTGAATCGCCATTTATATGAAACAATTACTGGAAAATTATCTTAAGAAGATAGCAGAAACCACCATCCGTGGTGATGCCAGGGAAGAAAACTATTATCCTTACCTAAAAGAATTACTCGAAAGCCTGTCCGAAAAGAAGTTTTCCGTAACCGTTTTACCCAAAAAAACCGAGGCTGGTAATCCGGACTTCAGAATATGGGATGGGAAGCAGCGCGTTGTGGGCTACATTGAAGCCAAAGCGCCGGAAGTCTTTGAGAATCTCGAAAGAGCTTTCGGGCGAAAACCGTCACCGGAAGATATCCTTTACTATATCTACGCGGTTTTTTACAGTGACATCTACCGGGAAAAATATGCAGCCTTTTTGAAAATCGATTTTCCGCGGGTCCCCTTGACGAGGAATCTTGACCTGTTCAAAAAAATGGCGCGATTGGGTAAGCACCTGGTGGATTTGCACCTTTTAAAGAGTAAAGACTTAGATAAAACCGTCGCAAAATATCGGGGGACGGGTGAAAACGACATCATTGAGAAACCGATTTATCAGGAAAGGGGACGAAGAGTTTACATCAACAAAGAAAAATATTTTGAAGGCATCGCACCGGATGTGTGGAATTATCATATCGGCGGTTACCAGGTGCTGCAAAAGTACCTGAAAGACCGAAAAGGCAGGCGTCTGGAGGACCCAAGGCATTATGTGCAAATTGCCACAGCCATCAGCGGAACAATTTCCCTGCAAAGAAAAATTGACATGCTCTATCCCGATGTTGAAAAAGAACTCATAAAAATTGACCTGTAAATTGACAGTTAACTGAAAATGGCAGATTTAACAAAATTA
>CAYVXE010000202.1:0-4089 GCA_964455375.1 uncultured Calditrichaceae bacterium | reverse complement strand
CTTGTAAACAATCAGGCGCTCGCACAGGGCAAACACACCGTCCGTTGGGACGCGATAGATAATTCCGGAAATGCTGTCTCCAGCGGCGTGTATATTTATAAACTGATCTTTGGAAATTTCTCTAAATCCAAACAGATGACCTTAGTCCGCTAAGAGAATCCAATCCTGACAGGGGTTAAAACCCTGTCAGGATTCAAATTCGAAAATAATGTTTTGAGTTTTAACATATATGGAGGGTAGTATGAAAAAGTTGGTAATGATATGTCTTTTTATTGTGATTCCCGGGTTGGCGTTTTCACAAAGCAACTGGGCGACGCAATACGTGACGCTCGATGTTAGCGGTGAACCGAATGCACTGGGGTCGCAGACGTCCAGCGTAGCGGTTTTAGGTGCAAATAATTTTGTCGCTTTGATAACTGAAGGCTCTGACTTATTTGCACCGCCTGCTAATTATTTGTTCGGCTTCTCTGACGGTGATTCAACCAAAGGGGCGGTGACCTCTGCGCCTTATGGAACGGGAAATGGTAAATTTACCAAATGGACGGACGGTTTTCTCGATGAAATTCTTTTGGAAGGCGCTTGGCAAATTGCCGGTGGCAGCAACAATTATGTCTATGTGGCAAACAATGACATGAATCACAACATCCTGGTTTTTGAATTGAAACCGGACACATTAGAGTCCACGCCGTTCAGAATGGAGACCGGCACTGAAAACATTTGGGCCATCGAGGTGGACACCTCGGGGTATGTTTATGTTTGCGATCGCGAAGGGCGCGCCGATAAAACGAACGAAATTAAGGTTTATGCTCCCATTGGCGCGCCGGGTACCACGTGGGAAGGATTCGGCGGACACACCGACGCACCGGTGGCGACCATCGATTTGCCGGAAGGCCTCTATCAGGGAATTACCGTAAGCGGCGACGGCACGCAAGTTTTTGTCAGCTCCACATCCACAAAAAGCTTGCTGAAATTTACGGGAGATCCAAATACCGGATATACGCAGGACACCGATTTTTCCTTTACCCTTGCAGCCGATGATACCCTTGGTACCCAGGGTATTTTCCTGGGGCGTCCAAGTCTTTTAGGGCTGGCTTATGACAATGTTTCGGAAACCGTTTTTGCGGTGGCGGATTCTTTCCGCTATGGCGGTTCCATTGGCGGGTATGTTTATGGCCGGATTTACCTCATCGACGGCAACACCGCCGCCAATATCGACACCATCGATATTGCTCAATGGAATTTTAATTACAACGGCAGTTTTACCGATGCTTCCGGCAACGGCCGTTCGGGTGGGTTCACCTCTGTCATGGATGTGGATTTTGACGAAACTGAATCCGCTGTTTACACGCAAACGTACTTCGGCTGGGCTGTGGAAAAATGGGTTTCCACCACTCCGGTCAGCGTTGCGAGGCTAACGGATAATTTGCCGGAATCGTTTTCGCTGCAGCAAAATTATCCGAATCCGTTCAACCCGAGCACGACCATTGCATTTGAATTAAAAACCAGCGAAAATGTCACGCTGAATATTTACAATATCCTTGGACAAAAAATCGCCACGGTTCTCAATGAACGATTGAATCCGGGGAGTTATAAAGCGACCTTTGACGCTACAAAATTTCCTACCGGAATCTATTTCTATACCTTGAAAGCCGGTTCGTTCAAAGAGACCAGAAAAATGACGCTGCTCAAATAGGGCAAATTATTTTACACCTTCCAGGTTTCAAAAACCTGGAAGGTGTAAATATCAAAACAGATCCGCAATCAAAGGTGAAAACAAAATGAAAAAATATTGGTTGTTAATTGCTGTTGTGGGATTCTTTCTTCAAAGTACTGTTTTAAGTGCCCAGACTGTTGCTCCGGGCTGGCGTATTTCCGGAGATATTAAAGCCAGCAGTAGCCTGGATGGTGCCTGGGACATCATTGCCGATCTCGATCTTGATCATGACGGTAATAAAGAATTGATTTTTACAAAAGATCCCGTAGCTTCTGGCTTCGCAAACGACCCCAGAGCTGCACAGTCTGTTTATTATTATGAAAGTACCGGCGATGATACCTTCGAGCAACGCTGGTCATTCACTGCTCCGGTGGGCAATCAAGCGTTAAATATCTATACTGCGATCAAGATCGGTGATTTAGATCAAGGCGGTGCACCGGAACTTTATTTTGGAACGCCGCTAAGCCCTGCCGATGCGCCACCAAACCCAAGAGGTTTGTATGTTTTCGAGTTTGATGGCAGCAACTTCCCAACGACGCCCACCGAAACCTGGAACATGCGGCGGCCAGACAATTCCGTTTTTATGTTCGCCGGAATGGATATTGGCGATATTGATTCAGATGGTGAAATGGAACTTGTGATTTGCTCCAGAGGTCCCGACGATGGTGCTCCAGGAACCTCCGGCAGGACGTTGATAGTTGCCAATTCCGGCGGTGTGGATATTGGGTTTGGTTTAGGTGCGTTTGCTATTGAGTTTGAGAACTCCAGCAATCAGGAAGGTGGGTCGCTTTACAACGCGCGTATTGTGGATTTTGATGGTGATGGCAAGAAGGAAATTTGGGCGTTTACCTGGGATTACTGGAGTCTCGCCATTTATGAAGCAACGGCGCCTAATAAATATGAACTTCAGGTTGATATGAATAGACTCTTTGAAAATCAAGGAATTGACTACGGTAATCGACGTGGAATGCAATTCTTTGACGCAGATGGGGATGGTAATCTGGAATTCTACCAATCCGGAATTAATGCCGATGGTCAGCCCGACTCTTATGTGTTCTATATTGCCAACACAACTGATGTTTCAACTCTGAGCCCTGCAGATGTTATTCGTATGGGAGGAAAGGACCTACCTTATGCTGGGTCCGCCGTAGGTGACCTTGATGGGGATGGGTTGATGGATTTTCTGTTTGTAGGACGGAATCCCTTTGATTCAGGCGGTAAAGTTTATCGCATGGAATACAAAGGGTCTGGTGCTTTGGATCTGGAATCCAGCTATGAATTCACAACTTTATATGAACAGGATCCACCAACGGATTTGAGGAATATCGCAATCAGTGATTTCGATGGTGATGGCAAAACAGAGATTTTATTGACACAGCTTGATGCAAAGTCTACAAATGATCCCATTGTCATTGTGCTGGAAAGTGAAAACCCAGTTTCTGTGCAGAGAACTACCGGGTTTGTGGAAAACTTTACCCTGCAGCAAAATTTTCCCAATCCGTTTAATCCAACAACAACGATTCATTTTGACATGAAATCAAGTGAGCATGTGACACTTGCCGTTTTTAATGTTTTGGGTGAAAAAGTGGTAACTTTGGTGGACAATCGGTTGCCGGTAGGTGCACACAAAGTTGATTTTGTTGGGGCAGGTTTAAACACCGGTGTTTATTACTACACTTTTGAAGCTGGGAATACTCGGATTACCCGGCAGATGTTGCTGCTAAAATAAGCTTACACTTTCCAGGTTTTTAAAACCTGGAAAGTGTAAGCTTTGATAATTTTCTGTTTAAACATTCCGTTTCTATTCTCCAGTGAAGTTTTTAGACTTTAGAGACCAAAATTAAATCTTTTCTCAAAGCCGCAAGGTTCCGTAGCGTTGTTTTAAAAAACGATCTTAGAATTTTAACATGATAGCAGATAGACAAGCAAACCATTAACCTGTAAAGAGGGAGAACAGCAATGAAATATTTTTATTCAGTTATTTTTACCATTATTTATGTGACCATGTTCATGATTCCTGAAAAAACGTATGCGAATGTTTATGCCTCGCAATTGAAAGTAACCAATCCGGACAGTTCCGCATTCGACGGGAGTTTCTCTGATGGAACGGGCGCGCTGCTTTCATTTTTCTTAAATGACTCCGCCAGTGTGGTCACCGTAGATGTGATCGATATAGCAACCGGGGCATCCGTGGCGACAATCGATGCAGGCGGTCTGCCGGCAGGGGTACATTCTGTGAACTGGGATGGCACAGGTAGCGAAGGCGGGAAACAATATATTTTTGAAATTACCGCCGAGCAACCCAACGCTTCCATGACGCATTGGTCCGTATTTTTTGATTCAGGTGATATCGATATTTTTTCAAGAGGATGTGA
>CAYVXE010000201.1:0-4102 GCA_964455375.1 uncultured Calditrichaceae bacterium | reverse complement strand
ATCTGCTTAAAAAGTGCGGCTGTCCAAAAAGTCAAAAAAGATTGTCATTTCGAGAAATCTGAGCCTGAGACAGTCCGTAATATAGGTAATTGTTTTTATGAATTATTATGACAAGTTCCTCACCAGACTCCTGCCGGCAACTGCCAATAAGCGTCAACCTAAGAGCCCTACTTGTTCCCAAACTCCGGTTTGGGAACACACTTGTCGTAGAAACTTTGTTTCGTCTATCTAAACGAAACAGAGTTTCTCTGCAATCCTGTTCCAAAATAGAAATTTTGAAACAAGAGCAAAAACCAACAAAATGTAAAGCGAAAAGGTGGACCACTGTTTAAAGGGATCCAGCCGACAAGAACAAATACCAGGGAAATACCATACGCGTATTCTAACTCACATCTTGAGCAATTTTTTCTCATACGCCACAACTTGAAATTAACACAGGACATTCTTAAATTGCAATCAATTAAATTCAAGACCCATATATCGATCAAATACAGTGACTCCATCCACAATCGTAATCCCCTTCACCCGCTATCTCAGAACGGGTGTGATTGTAACTTTGGCCGATTTGCTGACTCTGTACATTCTACGTGAATTTGCCGACGTCCCGCTACTACTGGCCGTTTTCTGGGCGTTCTTACTGGCAAGCAATCTTAGTTTTGTGCTCAACCGAATCTGGACATTCAGGAATACGAAGGTCTCTTTTATCCGGCAATACACAAAATTCCTTTTTACATCGTCTGTTGGATTATTCACAACGCTCTTTCTCATGTGGCTGCTTGCGGAACGCTGGAGACTTTTCAGTGGTTGGACAGATCAATATTATCTCATCAGTAAATTTCTGGCGTCCTGTGTTGTGGTTTGTTGGAATTTTCTGACCAACAAATTGTGGACCTTCGCTAATCTGGTACAGTTACATCCCGATTTACATGCAAAAAAAGAGTATCCGTATTTTTTGTCAATTATTATCCCGGCGTACAATGAAGAAAAGCGTATCATCCCGACTGTCGAGGCCATCATTAATTACATCCTGCAGCGTAAGCTCAAAGCAGAAATATTGATCATCGATGATGGCAGTTCAGACGGAACATCCTGGATATGCAAAAATCGTTTTAAAAGCATTCCTTATGTGCAGTTAATTAAACTTTCACAAAACCAGGGGAAAGGAAGTGCCATCAGAGCCGGTATTCTACATTCGAGCGGCGAATACATTCTATTTACCGATGCAGACAACTCCACTCCCATCGAAGAGTTTGAAAAATTCTCCCCGCACCTGAAAAAAAATACGATTCTCATTGGTTCCCGTTACATACAACCGCACCTTGTGGAACGATCACAACCGCGTTACCGAGTTCTCTTGTCAAGGGCCGCAAACCTGCTTATTAGATTGTTTGTTATTGACGAGGTCAGGGACACCCAGTGTGGTTTCAAGGCTTTTCCACAGGAAATAGGGCTGCTGCTGGCCAGACTACAGAAGGTGAACCGTTTTGCTTATGATATCGAATTATTGAGTCTTGCACAGCTTTGTGGTTATGAGATTCAGGAAATTCCGGTGCGCTGGCTTAATTCTCCAAACAGCAGGCTGCGACCGGTACGGGATGCTTTCTGGACGTTTTACGATTTACTTCGAATAAAAATGTTTATCTGGAGAGGAGTGTACGGGCAATTGGCAAACGATCCGGATTTTCAAAATAAACTCTAACCCACAGGAAGCATCCAAAAGCATTTCTTGATTCCTGCCGATAAATTTACTACTTTTAAAATTAATGTGAGTGATGAACTATGAATATCGATAAAGCCCTTTACCGAAAAGCTTATGAGCAATACCGTCAATGGAATAAAGCCCGGTTAAAGGATAAAATTCTGCATGCCGGTGAACTTTCTCCGGAGGAGGCATGGAAGCAATATGTCGATTTATGGAATGTATGTATGATGCTAAGTGAGAATAAATACCATGGTCATAGAAAATCGAAATTGAAGGATTTACAAAAATATTACGACCGAATCCAGCAATTTGAATCACGGAGAAAACTGGTTGGAAAATAATCTGTTACAACCTCTGCAAAAGGCCATTGAGTTTTTAGATACATCAGGATTTAAGTACGCCATTGTAGGGGGTATTGCCCTTGCTCAGTGGGGAGTTGTTAGAGCAACTTATGATATCGATGTTAAAGTGCTCATTCCTGAAAATAGATATGAAGAAATAAAAAGTATGATCTATAAAAAATTTCCACATCCCACAAGACAAAACATTCAGGACAACCCTTTCATCGTATCAGTGGTCATTCAAAAAACCACCGTAAACTTCCTTCTTGCATTACCTGGCTATGAAGAACTTATCATTGAAAGAGCAACAAAAAGACCTTTAGATGGTTTTGATGTTTGGATATGTTCTGCTGAGGATTTAATAATACAAAAAGCTATTGCAGATCGAGCGAGAGACTGGCCTGACATCGAGGCATTAATAGTGGAACAAAAAGATAACCTGGACTACAACTACATCGAAAATTGGTTAAAACAGTTTTCAGAAGTTCTGGAAAAACCAGCATTGTTACAGTCATTCTTAAAACGAAAATTAACATAACCACATCGGAGAGATAAGATGTGTGCTAATATATTGATAATTTGAATTTTTATTTTAACAGGAGTTTCAACCCCAAAAAGGACACCCATGTTAGACCTTAAATTTATCCGTCAGAATCCGGACCTTATCAAACAGGCGATAAAAAACAAAAATGAAAAAGCCGATATCGACAAACTGCTGTCCATTGATGAAAAACGACGTTCCTTGCTTCAGGAGGTTGATGAATTAAAAGCCACTCGCAACCGGGTATCCAAAGAAATTGGTGCACTCAGAAAAACAGGGCAGGACGCGCAAACCGCCATCAAGGAAATGCAGGAAGTGGGAGATAAAATAACGTCTTTCGATGAAAAAATTAGAACCATAGAGTCAGAACTGCATGACCTCCTCGTCTGGATTCCCAACATACCTTATGCCGACGCACCGGTGGGGCAAAGTGAAGCTGATAATGTGGAAATCAAAAAATGGGGCACCCCGGTTGAGCATGATTTTCAACCGAAACCGCATTGGGAAATTGCCGAAAACCTGGACATCGTTGATTTCTCGCGTGGGGCAAAAATTTCCGGTTCTTCATTTGTCAGCTACAAGGGATTGGGGGCAAAGTTAGAGCGGGCGCTGATAAATTTTATGTTGGAACTACACACCGGACAACACGGTTACACGGAAATTTTCCCACCATTCATCGTCACGCGGGAAACCATGTACAGTACGGGTCAATTGCCAAAATTGGAAGAAGACATGTATCATGTGCAACTCGATGACTTGTTCCTCATCCCAACGGCAGAGGTACCCGTAACCAATCTGCACCGGGACGACATCTTGCAAGAAAAAGACATGCCGGTTTATTATGCTGCTTACACGCCGTGTTTCCGCCGGGAAGCAGGCGCACATGGGAAAGATACCCGCGGTCTCATTCGCATTCATCAATTCAATAAAGTTGAAATGGTGAAATTTGTGAAGCCGGAAACCTCGTATGATGAATTGGAAACGTTACTGCAAAATGCCGAGGAAGTCCTGCAGTTACTGCAACTACCTTACCGCGTCATCGAACTCTGCACCGCTGATTTAAGTTTCGCTGCCGCAAAATGTTATGACATTGAAGTCTGGGCGCCAGGGGTGAATCGCTGGCTGGAGGTTTCATCCTGCAGTAACTTTGAAGCATTTCAGGCGCGCCGGGGTAACATCCGCTACCGCCGGGAAGATACCGGCAAACCGGATTTTGTGCATACGCTGAATGGTTCAGGCCTGGCATTGCCGAGAACTGTCATCGCAATTCTCGAAAATTATCAAACCGACGAAGGGACCGTTATCGTGCCGGAAGCTTTGCGGGATTTTATGAAAACGGATGTGATTAAATAGTGATTGACCGAAAACTCACGTTCTGTCATTTCGACCCGGCAGTGGCCGGGGAGAAATCTGGCAACGCGCTTGTGTTTGATTCTAAGAAACTGTTTTTATAACAGATAACTGGTAACGCTCCAGATTCCTCACCCTGAACAGCGGGTTCGGAATCCGGCAACCGCC
>CAYVXE010000200.1:2801-4138 GCA_964455375.1 uncultured Calditrichaceae bacterium | reverse complement strand
AAAAATTGACCTGTAAATTGACAGTTAACTGAAAATGGCAGATTTAACAAAATTAGTTCATGATGCGGGAGTAGTTGGCGCCGGGGGCGCCGGTTTCCCTACGTATAAAAAAATTAGCGGAGATGTTGAGGTCGTTATTGCCAACGGTGCGGAGTGTGAGCCGCTGTTGTTTAAAGACAAGCTGCTCATGGAGTACCATCCCGAAGAAATTCTCGATGGAATGGTACAAATCATGCGCCATACGGGCGCTAAAAAGGGTGTGGTGGCAATAAAGCGCAAAAATACAAAGGCCATTCAATCCGTATCTGTGCACTTGCCTGAAAATATCAGCATCTTTGAGATGGAGGATGTTTATCCGGCAGGGGATGAGTACGAAGTGGTTTACCATGTGACAGGACGAAGAATTCCCGCAAGCGGCATTCCGCTTGAAGTTGGCGTATTGGTGCAGAATGTGGAAACATTATTTAACATCCATCATGCGGTCAACGGAAAACCGGTGACGCATTCCATATTGACGGTTCATGGTCATGTAAAGAATCCTTTGACAGCATGGTTTCCTATCGGCATGCGTTACCATGACGTTCTGGCCATGTCAGGCGGCGCAACCATCGACGATTTTGTTTTGATAGATGGTGGCCCGATGATGGGGAAGGTCGTAACAGATTTGTCAACACCCGTAACCAAACTGACCAGTGGTTTAATCGTTCTTCCACGACAGTCAAAACTGTCTGTGCGCAAGTCGCAATCTGAGCAAGCGTTCAAACGCTTTGGTAAATCAGCTTGTGACCAGTGTAGCTTGTGCACAGAAATGTGTCCTCGTTACTTGCTTGGTTACCCCATTCAACCACATCTGGTGATGCGCTCTTTGCTAACCACGGGGGCTATGAGTGAAACACTTACATTCTGGGCACAGGCGTGTTGTGAATGTAATATTTGTTCCCTTTGGGCCTGTCCGGAAGAGTTGGATCCAAGAAATGTCTGCGTATCCACAAAGCGGGAACTCAAAACGAATGGCACATTGTTGCCACCGGAGCAGTTAAGGGGTCTCATGAAGGACGTTCATCTGTTAAAGGACTACCGCAGCGTCCCGACCAAAAGGTTGACCCGGAGATTGGGTTTGGATAAATTTCACGACGAGGCGCCATTAAGTTACACAGAAATTGTGCCCGAATCTGTGTCAATCCCTCTTCAGCAGGGGATAGGTGTGACACCAACGCCAATGATTAAGATTGGAGACAAAGTAGCGTGTGGTGATCTGCTGGCGCAGGCTTCTGATACGAAACTTAGTGTTCCTGTCCATGCGAGTATCAATGGCACTGTGAAAGAAATCGATCAGG
>CAYVXE010000200.1:0-2701 GCA_964455375.1 uncultured Calditrichaceae bacterium | reverse complement strand
TTTATGAATAATGCAATCGGGCTTATAGAGCTAACATCAATTGCGAAGGGATATGAAGTGGCCGATGCACTGCTCAAAGCGGCATCGGTTGAAATTGTTTTTAATCGTACTATCTGTCCCGGCAAATTCATGGTGATGGTTTCGGGCGAAACCGCTGCCGTCAACTCAAGTATCGAGGTAGGGCTTGACATTGGCGGAGACACCATCGTAGATGATCTCATAATCCCCAACGTGCACCCGGATGTTTTTCCGGCGATCAGCGGTACCCGTGTGATTGAAACAACGGGAGCGTTGGGAATTATTGAAACGTTTTCCGTGGCTTCCATCATTGAAGCCGCCGACGCTGCGGTAAAAGCCGCAGATGTCCAACTCATCGAAATCCATCTGGCTATGGCTATCGGGGGAAAGGGGTATGTAACTTTAACCGGGGATGTCGCCGCTGTCACATCTGCAGTTGAAGCCGGCGCCGACTACATTCGACAAAAAGGATTATTAGTCAACAAAGTCGTCATTCCACAGCCATGTGCGGAGATACTTCAGGATAAAATTTGAGCGGTTGTGTTGCCGTATTTTCGAAGCTTTTTTAAACGCTATAAGAATAAAATTTACAAAAATATTAGAAAAAACTTGCAACTTTTGAATGAAATGTTATATTAAACGTTCTCATAATAAAATTGAACCTATTTATCTAATGACTTACTTGGCGCATAACAATCACATTCATACTCATCATCACCATTATGTTGGCAAACGGTGGGTTACGTGATTTTTAAGCAGACCATGAATTAGCACTTTTTTTTATTTAAAAAATCATTCAACCCACTATCCAAACAGATAGTGGGTTTTTTATTTTACAGAAAGGAAGAAAATCATGAAATTAAAAATTGGCCTACCGAAAGGTAGTTTGCAGGAGTCTACTCTGGGATTACTGAAAAAGGCAGGGTTTAACTTTTATATACGCGAACGCTCGTATTTTCCGGCAAGTGATGATAGAGAGTTAGAGGCGATTCTTATCCGCGCTCAGGAAATCGCCCGTTATGTGAATGATGGCGTTCTGGATGTGGGGATTACCGGGAAGGACTGGATTATGGAAAATGGTGTCGATGTGACGGAGGTTGCAGAATTAGTTTACTCAAAAGCGAGTTTTCGACCGGTGCGCTGGGTAGTCGCGGTTCCGGAAAATTCTTCTATTAAGACCATTCAGGATTTAGACGGAAAGCGAATCGCTACGGAAGCTGTAAATCTTACCAAACGTTTTTTAAAGAAAAACAGTATACGCGCTGAAGTGGAATTCTCCTGGGGGGCAACCGAAGCGAAAACACCCGAATTGGTTGATGCCATTGTTGAAATAACGGAATCCGGCAGTTCATTGCGTGCGAATAAGCTCAGAATTGTCGATACAGTGCTTGAATCGACAGTACGCTTAATTGCCAATCCGGAAAGTTACAGAGATACCTGGAAGCAAACTAAGATAAACAATCTCGGTCTGTTGCTGCAAGGCGCTATTCAAGCTAGCGGCAAAGTCGGGTTGAAATTAAATTTGAAGAAGTCCAATATTGAGAGAATCCGTGATATTTTACCCGCCATGAAACGCCCAACCGTGTCTCCATTAGTCGGGAATGAATGGGTAGCTCTGGAAACCATCATCGAAGAGAATATTGTGCGGGAGATTATTCCAAAATTAAAGCAGGCCGGCGCAGAAGATATTATTGAATATCCATTAAATAAAGTGATCTACTGAAATGTTTACAATTTATTCGTCAAAAAATGAGTTTTTGAAATTTCATCAACAACAGAGTTACCTGGCCGGAAAAACGATTCAACAGCAGGTCGAGAACATTTTGTCCGAAGTTAAAAACAGAGGGGATGTTGCTATTAAAGACTTCACCAAAAAGTTTGATGCCGTAGACTTAGACGCCATTCGGGTCCCGGAAGAGAAAATCAAGCAGGCGCTTGAGTCGCTTCCATCCAATTTCAAACGAGTTTTAAACCGGGTTGCTGCCAATATAAAGGCGTTTCACGAACATCAGGTGCCGACGTCCTGGCAAAGAAAAGAAAAGAACGACGCAATTCTGGGAATGCAATATCGCCCCATTAAAAAGGTTGGCTGTTACATTCCCGGAGGCACAGCCGGCTATCCGTCCACGGTTCTCATGACGGTCATTCCGGCACAAGTGGCGGGCGTGTCCGACATTTCTCTGGCCTCTCCTCCGGATAAAAACGGAAAGGTCAATCCACTTGTTCTCGGGACTGCCGGATCGCTTGGCATTAAAACAGTGTATTCAATCGGCGGTGCACAGGCTGTGGCTGCCCTTGCCTTTGGTACGGAATCGGTAACAAAGGTTAATAAAATTGTCGGTCCCGGGAATGCGTATGTGAACGAAGCCAAGAGACAGGTCTTTGGTATTGTGGGAATTGATAGCTTGGCCGGTCCCACTGAACTGGTGATTTTAGCGGATGAAACCGCTGCGGCAGACTGGATCGTTCGGGACTTGTTTGCACAGGCGGAACACGATATAAGTACCCGGGTCATTTTGCTTTCCACATCGAAAGAATTGTTGGCCGAATGTCAAAAGGTTGTTGAAAGCACAATCGGTACAATAAAAAGGCAGAATATTGTGCAAACTTCCATTAAAAACAACGGCGCGTTTGTGCTTGTGGAATCCATAGCAGAGGGGATCTCGCTGATCAATGAAATAGC
>CAYVXE010000199.1:0-4288 GCA_964455375.1 uncultured Calditrichaceae bacterium | reverse complement strand
CTGTTGCAATCAACGGTGACCAGCTTGTAGCCGGCGCTCCTCAGGACAATGGCAAAGCACCTTACGCCGGTGCTGCTTATGTCTACAAACGAATGAATAACACCTGGACTTTGCAAAATAAAATCAATGCTTCCGATGGTCAGAATAGTGATACATTCGGGCAGGCCGTGGGCATTTACGCCGACCACATTGTCATCGGCGCACCGACTGACGATATCGGCGCACAGATTGACGCCGGTTCAGCTTACATTTTCAAATATACCGCTGAAGGATGGGTGGAGGAAAAAAAACTTTTGCCGGACAACGGCGACACCCAGGACTATTTTGGTTCCGCAGTTTCAAACACGGATTCTGGAGTAATTGTCGGTGCCCCTTCCTATGACGGTCGTTACGTGGATTCCGGCGCGGCATACATCTTTGCACTCGGCCCAAACGGTTGGACACAGAAAGCGTTGCTTACAGCCCCGCATGACAGCCTCAGTGATTTTTTTGGACGTTCCGTTGCAATCAGCGACAGCACTGCTCTGGTTGGCGCCTTTAAAAAAGACAACGGCGATCTGCAGGATACGGGAGCTGCTTACTTGTATGAATTTCGCAATGGAGAATGGGCACAGGTTTTTAAGCTCGTCGATGATAATGCGGAAGCGGAAGACTGGTTCGGTTATTCAGTATCCGTGCGTGGAATTTATGCGACCGTCGGTGCCCCGCAAAACAGGGGAAACGGTGTTGTCTCGGGTGCAGCCTTTCTCTATCAACGCGGCGAAGCGGGCTGGCAGCAAAAAGCCAAACTCGTCCCAAGCGACGGAAACACTGAAGACTATTACGGTAATTCCGTCTCGATAAGCAACGAATTTCCTCTTGTCGGTGCTCCCAACAATGATACCAACGGTACAGATTCCGGCGCCGCATATCTTTACTTTTCCGATGCGCCGCTGCCGGTTGAGCTTGCAGCTTTTTCAGCAGAGTTCAAAAACAACCGCATTCATCTTTTATGGCAGACGAAATCCGAAACGAACAATTTCGGTTTTAAGGTGCAGCGAAAGGTGCAGGCGGAATGGGAAACCATTGGTTTTGTTCCGGGAAAAGGAACAAGCAGTGAGACACAGAACTATCAATTTTGTGATGCGCAAGATATGAAAAACAGTTGTGGTTCTGAAATTCAATACAGGTTGAAACAATTGGATAATGACGGCTCTTTTGCTTATTCAAAAGTTGTGCAAGTGCACGTCGATGCTCCCGGGCAATACCAATTATTCTGGAATTATCCCAATCCATTCAACCCGGAAACAACGATTTCCTTTTCAATTCCGCAGGCATCTTTTGTGAGTTTGAAAATTTACAATGTTAACGGAAACGTTTTAAAGACACTGACCAATACATATCAAACGGCCGGCGTGCATAAAGTCAAGTGGGACGGCACAACAGAAAACGGTCAAAAATTATCTTCGGGAATTTACTTCTACAAATTAAAAGCCGGTTCGTTTTCACAAATCAAAAAGCTAATCCTGGTCAGGTAATTCGGACAACGGGTACCATTTTCTGTGGACACCGACCGGGATTACTTACCGAAAGCGGGATGTTGAGATAATATGGATTCTATTTCAGAGCGTACATCTCATTATCCCGTTTTCAATTTTATTTTCTCTCCTTCTTATCATCCCCAATCATCCAAAACACCTTGAAAATCAAATTTATTTTTTGTATTGTGAGTCAACATTGCAAAAGACACATGTATTGATGGTTTCGGAATAAGCTTCTGAATTGAGTTAAATATGATTGACCCTGAACCTATTGAAATCCCCATAGACGGTACTCTGGATCTGCATACCTTTCAGCCACGGGATGTCAAAAAATTAGTGCCGGATTATTTGCGCGAATGTCAGACGCGCGGTATTTTAGACGTGCGCATTGTTCATGGAAAAGGTAGGGGCGTTTTGCGCAGAACCGTGCATGCAATCCTCGATCGTTTGCCGGAAGTTGCCGCATTTCATTTGGCGGATGAAACCGGCGGCGGTTGGGGCGCGACGCTGGTAAAACTTTTCCCGTCTGAGCGCTAGGTTCCGTCTTATTTCAACGGCCTGATACTAACGTTGCGATAGACCACTGATCTATGATCTCCCTGCAGCATGAGGGGACCGAGCGGCTGTTAATTCCGAAATGCAGCAGATTGTGTAGGTCCCGATATCTTAATGTTTTCCTGTGCTACCCGGCCGTTGTGCACGACCTTAATAAATTTTGCTGTAATTCTAGAATTATCTTTTCCGTACCATTAAAAAGGGTTGACAAGGAGCTACGAAAACAATATCTTTTGTGAGCGGTATTGAGAAACTTTTAAACATGCCATCTGATTGGCTGTTCTTGAAATATGCCACCAACCATAAAGGAGTTCCAGATGCCTGCAAAATTATCGGACCTGAGTCGAAGAAAATTCTTGCAAGCCGGTGCTTTGGGGACAATTGGATCCGGATTTCTAACATCAGCTCATGCGAAATCCGATAAAAAATCTAAAATTGATCCCTCGAAAATTCTCAACTATAATTCGGAAATGAAATATCGTCCGGTGGGTAACACAGGGATTTATCTCTCGGTTATCAGTATGGGCGGACTACTCATCGATGAATCCGTGCACCATTATGCCATCGACCATGGTGTGAATTTTGTTCACATATCCAAATCGTATAAAGGCGGATCATCAATCCGTACGCTCAGCAAAGTGATGAAAACAAGAAGGAGTGACGTTTACATCGCTATGAAAGACAATTTCAATGACATTGACGAGATACTTCGTCTTTTGCACACCGATCACATCGATTTTTTAATGTTCAACCGCCACAACCACAAGGATGTTACTGACCCAAGAATTTTGGAACGATTTGAAAAATACAAGAAACAAGGTAAAGTGAGATTCATGGGCTTGACTTCCCATAAGGATGTTAAAGCGTGCATGCGGACAGGGATTGAAAGCGGTAACTATCAATTGCTGATGCCTGTTTTAAATCAACCTGCTCTTGAATCCATGACAGAGGAAATACGTCTCGCTCATCAAAAAGGGATTGGAGTGATGGGCATGAAAACCATGAAAGGGATCAAAAAGCCTGACTTACAAATGACCTATTTAAAAAAGCTTTTGCAAAATCCGGCAGTTACAACGGTAACAAAAGGCATCAACTCATTCGAAGTTTTTGACCGCTATTTTCAGACGATAAAAGAGGGGTTGTCTCTGCGTGAGGATATGTCATTATATCGTTATGCGCAACAAAATCGCGGCAACAACTGTATGATGTGCGGCGAGTGCGAAGATGCGTGCCCGCACAATCTTGAAATTTCGACAATGTTGCGCAGCAAAGATTACTATTACGAAGAAGTGGGTGATAAAGAACTGGCTGTCAATACATTACGAAACATTTCCCGAGATCGTTTGGATACACAATTTTGTCGCGATTGCCGCGAGTGCGAAACGGTTTGTCCAAACGGCATTCACATTGTTAAACGGCTGGAAAAGACGCACCGGATTTTTGATTCGTATCTGGTTTGACCTGACAAAACAGCCCGTCTTTCAGGCGGGCGGTTTTTGCCAATGATTATCGTTTTTTTTAATCCTTCAGCAATTCCTGAACTTTTTTCACCAATTCCGCAAACTCCTTTTTTTGAAATCCCACCGATTGGAAAAGTAAACGCCTTTTTAGCCTTAAATTTCTGCAACTCTTTCATCGTATGCTCTCTCCCAATAGCAAGAATAATAATATCTTATCATCATCCGGTTTCCTTTATAATTCTGCAGAAAATTATTGCATATGGCTATCGGAAAACGGCTATTTTTGCGTAACGCAGACTTTATAGTTTGCGAATCTATAAAAAACAGGGTTAAATCAATATTTCATTTCAGTTCATTTCACTCGTCGACCTGGAGGTCGACGTTACGTTTCAGTCGGCATTCAAGGCAGACTCGATATAGATAGAATCAGCACTCCTTATCTCTCTCTCAAGAAACTTCAATTATCACAACAAGAAAAGGCAAAACCATTATGGGCAAAACTATTGCAGAATCTAACATTTGGCTGTTGTTCTTAATATTGCTTCAAATGAATATTGAAAAGATTGATTAGCGTTTGTTCATTTCTTTTTAAAAATTAATTGTTTTGCCCTAAATAGTCTTGCCTTATTATTTTCAGGAAACTTGAAGTTTCTCTTAGAAAATCAGGTTCGTTGCTTTTTGACGAACCTCTGGCACTTTCAAGAAACTTGAAATTCTGAGCCTACCAAAGACGTCATTCCCGCATGTTTTTAG
>CAYVXE010000198.1:0-4403 GCA_964455375.1 uncultured Calditrichaceae bacterium | reverse complement strand
ATATTATATATTAACTGCTAACATTCCTCACTTGGTTTTAAGTGTCATTCGACCGAAGAGAGGAATCTGAATCCTGGCATGCTATCTATAGATTTTCTCATAAAAGCCATTGCCGTGCATGATCATGTCTCATCAGATTTCGTCTTTCTTATTGCTTTTACAAGGCTTATGCTATTTAACGACGTGAGAAATATTAGTTAACTGCTTTTTGGTTTCTCCAAAACCCATCACAAATTAGCAACGACTATTCCCAAGACGATGTTTTAACAGGAGCAGACAGGTACGATGAAAATATGTTATGCAACCAGCGAATGTGTCCCTTTTGCAAAAACCGGCGGTCTGGCCGATGTTGGCGGGGCATTGCCCAAAGCACTCTCTGAAGTAGGTTGTGAGGTAAAGGTGTTTCTGCCCTACTATTCATCCATAAATCCACAGGAACACAATCTTATCAAGGCTCAGGAACTACATCACATCCCGGTAACCATCGAAAACCAAATCCATCTTTTCGATACCTGGTATGGGAAATTGCCGGATTCCAATGTGGAGGTTTATTTCATCGATTGCCCAGAGTATTTTCACCGCTCGGATTTATACACCAGTGATGCTGACGAAGATGAGAGATTCATCCTGTTTCAACATGCTATGCTGCAAGTTTTACAGCGCTACCACTGGGCGCCGGATGTTGTGCATTGCAATGATTGGCAAACCGCTTTATTGCCTGTTTATCTGAAAATGAATTACAAATGGGACTCCTTATTCGCGCAAACCAAATCGTTGATGGCCATTCATAATATCGGATATCAGGGAAGATTCCCAAAAGAATCTCTATCGAAAGCGGGGCTGCCGCCCGACAATTATTATCCGGGAAGCCCTTTCGAATTCGAAAACACCTTTTCCTTTTTAAAAACCGGCCTGGTATTTGCGGATCATCTCTCCACGGTGAGCAGAACTTACGCCATTGAAATCCAATCTCCCGAATTCGGCGCCGGATTGGATGGAGTGCTTACCATGCGCAAAGACGATCTTGATGGCATTTTAAACGGTATTGACATTGCTGAATGGAATCCGAAAACAGATAAATTTATTCCGCACACGTACTCCATACGCAACCTCAGCAACAAAAAAAAGAACAAGAAGGCACTTTTAGATCAGGCACAACTAAAATACAGCGAATCCATTCCTGTCATTGGTATGGTCACGCGGCTTACAAAACAAAAAGGGCTTGAATTGCTTAAAAGCATGATTCAAGAAATCATGGATCTGCCGCTGCAAATCGTCGCATTGGGCAGTGGCGAAGAAGTTTATGATGATTTCTTACGCTCGGCCGCTCAATCTTATCCGCAAAAATTCTCCGCTTACGTAGGATATAATAATGAATTAGCTCATCTCATCACTGCAGGCTGCGACATGTTTCTTATGCCGTCTCTTTATGAGCCGTGCGGGTTGAACCAGATGTACAGCCTGAACTATGGTACTGTACCCATTGTACGGGAGACCGGCGGCCTCGCAGACACCGTACACGATTTTCATCAGTATGAGAAAAAAGGTAACGGATTTTCATTCAATGATTTTACCCCCTACGAACTCTATCTAACCATCGTCAGGGCGTTAGACACATTCCGTGACCAGGAAATATGGAAAGATATTATGAAACGCGGCATGAAAGCAGATTTCTCCTGGAAAGCGTCTGCTAAAGAATACCTCAAAATGTATGAAAAAATAGTGCTGGAAAAAAATTCCTGACTGTTACACAGATTTCATTTTTCAACTATTGACATTTATTTCTGCAGCAATTATCTTTGCACATATCTACTGCGAAAACAAACTTTTTCAGATAAACTTAATTGGAGACATGAAACATGGATTTAAAGGGAAAAATTACCGACATTTTGGGCAGTGAAGCCGCCGGTCTATTGGACTACAAAAGCAATACAATTTCAAAAGATCTTTTACATCTTCCAGGCCCAGACTTTATCGACAGAATTTTTGCCCCATCTGATCGTTCAAATAATGTTTTAAGAAATTTACAGGGCATGTTCAATGCGGGCAGACTGGCCGGCACGGGTTATCTTTCTATTTTACCTGTTGATCAGGGAATTGAACATTCCGGCGGTGCCTCATTTGCGCCAAATCCAATCTACTTTGATCCTGAAAATATCGTCAAACTGGCCATAGAGGGCGGATGCAATGCCGTTGCTTCCACATTTGGCGTTCTGGGCGCTGTATCCAGAAAATATGCCCATAAAATTCCATTCATTGTGAAAATTAATCACAATGAATTGCTCACCTACCCCGCGGTCTATGACCAAACCCTTTACGCCACTGTTGAACAATGTTTCGATATGGGTGCGGTTGCTGTTGGCGCGACCATTTACTTTGGCTCTCCTGAATCCCGTAGACAAATTCAGGAAATTTCCGAAGCATTTGAACGTGCACATCAACTGGGCCTGTTTACTGTACTCTGGTGCTATCTTCGCAATTCCGCATTTAAGAAAGATGGGGTCGACTATCATGACGCTGCTGATTTGACCGGACAGGCAAACCACATCGGCGTAACCATTGAAGCAGATATCGTCAAACAAAAGCAGCCCACCAAAAACGGCGGTTACACAGCCATCAATTTCGGTAAAACGCACCCGCTGGTTTACTCCAAACTCAGCTCTGATCATCCCATCGATTTAACCCGCTATCAGGTAGCAAACAGTTACATGGGTCGAATTGGATTATTGAATTCCGGTGGCGCTTCCGGTGAAAATGATTTGCAACAGGCTGTAAAAACCGCAGTCATAAACAAACGTGCCGGCGGTATCGGTGTCATCTCCGGACGGAAGGCATTCCAGAAACCTATGCGTGATGGGGTTGAACTGCTCAACGCCATTCAGGACGTTTTCCTGTGTGAAGATATTACCGTCGCTTGATGAGATAGTAGAAAAAGTCGAATTAAATAAATCTTCATGCTGAGCGTAGCGTAGACGAAGAATGACTTAAAGGCACAATGGGTTACACCCTTCAACGCCGCTCAAGCTGAAGAAGGAAACTACTTTTCCGACCGACTCAACGATGGGGTTCTAACCACTTACTCTCCGGCTCATGAGCACTTTCTTATGAGCCGGTTTTGTTTTGACGATTATTTCGTTGCTTTAATTCCTGCAATTAACTACGTTTCACTAATAACCAAATAGTCACCTCTTATATTTCGTATGATGGCAGACGCTACACAAAGTCAACAAACCAAATCAAAACGGAAACAGGCTGTTGAAAGACTAAAAGCAGCCAAGTTCAGCCGTTTCTATTTGCTTCTGCTGCTGCTTTTAGGTACACTTTTATTTTATACGGTCATCAAATATTTTTTACTCACCATTTTATTAGCGACCGTTTTTACGGCATTATTTTATCCACTTTACGAAAAACTTCTGATTTTTTTCAGGCATAATAAGACGCTCAGCGCTGCCGTTTGCTGTCTGATCCTATTTCTCGGCATGATCATTCCGGTCTACTTTGTAGCGAACCAGGTTTCTAAGGAAGCAATTAACCTGTTCAATTCAGTGGTTCCACAGGTGAAAGAGATCATCCGTCAAGGTGACGCAGGCCCCCTGGGTAAACTAAAAAGATATCCCATCCTCGATCGGGTCGATTTTCAAAAATTCGATTGGCAGTCGTCGGTGCAAGACCTGGCAAAAAATGCGGGCAACATCATTGCCAGTGTCATTAATAAAACATCCAAAGGAACATTTCAGGTTATCACGGATCTATTCATCACTCTTTTCACTATGTTTTATTTTTTCCGGGACGGTGATAAATTAATAAAACGATTGAAATACTTAAGTCCTTTAGATGATGTATACGAGGAAGGATTGATCCATCGATTCATTTCGGTTTCCCGTGCCACGGTGAAAGGAACACTGTTCATTGGGTTGATTCAAGGGACCATTGGCGGGATCGTCTTTTGGATATGTGGAATAGAAGCCGCCATTTTATGGACGGTGGTCATGGTTATGCTATCGGTCATTCCGCTGGTAGGATCATGGCTGGTTCTGTACCCTGCGGCTATTATCAAACTCCTTACCGGGCAGGTGTGGCAAGGTATTGCCATATTGTTAGTTACGATAATCATTATTTCGAATGTGGACAACTTGCTGCGCCCCAGGCTTGTGGGCAGAGAAGCAGGCATGCACGACCTGATGATCTTTTTCTCTACATTGGGGGGACTCAGTGCATTCGGAATCATGGGTTTTATCGTTGGGCCCGTCATTGCCGTATTTTTTCTCACGATTTTAGATATTTACAGCATCGAATTTAAATCCACCCTTGATTTGGCACAAAATGCCAGTCTAAGTCCTGGAGAGGAAACAACATCCACCTAAAGACCTGCCTTTAAAACCCAACGGGACAAATCCACAAAA
>CAYVXE010000197.1:0-4469 GCA_964455375.1 uncultured Calditrichaceae bacterium | reverse complement strand
CTAGAGAGAAAAAAAGAAAAATTGGCATAGGAACTTTTTTCTATGCTTCTAACCCTTGAATATCCGCTGCAGGTTCCTTCGTAACCTGACCTGATAATTAGAAAAAAAACATCCCAACTGTACCAGACTCAGAATTTACACCGGAACCCTGCAATCGACTGAAAAAATTTTATGTGTCGTTTGATACTACTTTAGGAACAGCATCTTCTTCATGTCTACGAAACCTCCTGCACGCAGACGATAGATGTAGACGCCGCTGGCCACCAGTGTGTTGCCGTCATTCTTGCCATTCCAGCGCACACTGTAGGTTCCCGCCGGTTGCACTTCATTCACCAGCGTTCTCACTTTCGAACCTAAAATATTGAAAATCTCGATCTTTGTTCTTCCTGTCTGCGCTGTAGTATATTTGATTTGAGTTGTTGGGTTGAAAGGGTTAGGATAATTTTGAGCCAGATTGAACCCGGTTGGAACACCTGTGACATTTTCTTTTACACTTGTAACCACGCCGTTTTCAGAACCAATCGTGGGATTATCCTGATCAAACCAGTCGCCGGATGCATTGCCGTCGCCGTCGTATTCGATGGAATGGCCGTCGGCAACCTTGGTTACGAAATCGCCTGCGGTCCAGATCCCCTTCGCTACGGCCACGGATTCTCTGCCCTGGCCGCTGCCACCCCATTGCACAAAATCTTGCATGGCGGAAGCGCTTGCGAAATTGTTACTGTTGTACAGACCGAGATCTGCGGAATTGTCATTTAAGTTAATGGAACCGACTGCAAGGATACCCCCGGCAGGAATGTTCAGGTTGCCACTGATGATGGGAAGCGTGCCAACGCGGGTGTAATTAAACAAACTACAAAACCACCAGTTTGAAACATCTACCGGTGACGTGCCGAAATTTTTCAACTCCACTTGGTTGCCGGAAGATGAGAACAAAACCTCGTTTATTTTCACCTGACCCAGCAGAAATGTTGGCGCAAGTCCGAATAAGATGACACACATTATTACTGATCTCATATCTATTGACCTCCTGTTCTTAATATTTGCTAAACAACACGTTAATTTTAATTAGCCCTACAACATTTTTTTTCAACGGAACTTTCAGCCCGCAACCGATACACTTAAACGCGGTTTGGTAGAATTTTCCCAACTTGACCGCAGCAAATTCGGGATCAGTTCTTTAACAAACGCCACTATCTCATGGTGCGGAACGACGTTTGCACGTACAACATTTTCAAGGTCAACAATTCTTAGCATGAGTAGGGACTGCGCAAGTAGCCTATTAATAATTAAACGAATGCGTCCACTGCTTTATTCCCTCGTATGTCGGTGCGATAACACATAGTGCGGGGAATGCCAAACATCTAACTGGTAACGCCTCGCCAAATGTTGAGGGGCAAACATCTGCCAACCCATCCGAACAGGTCTTGAAAAATCCGGGAGTTCGATAAGATGGAAATTCGGTCCGAAATTCTTGAAAAACTTTCGGTCTTTTTTCTTCAAAAAAAGAAAATACCGGTTGCTTTCATCGACCTTTGATAAAGCAGAAACGAGGCCGCAAATATACCGGCCAACCCCGGCCATTTTTGACGGCAAAGAGCTGGCATCTATTCCAATTCGCACAGGCATCCGTAGTTTAGTTACAAAATTGTTGTCGTTTAAAGGACTTATGTAATGTGAGATGTGCTATATCATGACGAGAATCAACTAATCGTAATGTATGCAATATGTTAGAAAAATCAACAATTATTATTTAAATCCGTAAGAAAACAGAGCACTAAAACATTTGCCTTTGATTTCTGATTTACATTTAATTAACATTTAAGTTACATAATTTATTCTATTTTTTTACATGTGATTTTACTTAAGTCCGGATTATTTTGCCAGGAGTACTCCTATTCTATGATTCATATGCGCACCATCAGGGAAAGCTTTGCAAATGCTTGACTTTTTTATGGCGAATATTTATGTTGTACGTGATGTTACAGTGTCATAAAAAAACCATTTATTTCCGGGAGGAACAAGATGGAGATTCGATTTGAAGTTGGTGACTTGACGGAATTGGAAATCGAAGCCATTGTAAATCCTGCCAACTCTGAAGGGGAAATGGGCGGCGGAGTGGCTGGCGTCATCAGAAAAAAAGGCGGCAAACGCATAGAAGAAGCAGCGATGGAACAAGCGCCTATTCCCATCGGGAAAGCGGTGCTCACGGAAGCCGGTGGAAAACTCAAATGCCGTTATGTTATTCATGCGCCAACCATGGAAACTCCGGTGCAACGAACATCTGTTGAAAAAATACAAAAAGCAGTACGTGCAGCGTTGGTTTTGGCAAATGAGGAAGAAATCAGACATCTGGCTTTACCCGGAATGGGCACCGGCACGGGCAAAGTACCGGTTGAAGCTGCCGCCAAAGCGATGACAGACATCATAAAAAACAGCGCCAAATTAACCGGCCAAATAGCTGAGCTGATTTTTGTCGATATGAATGCAGACATGGTTGCAGCCTGGCAACACTTTTGGAATTTACAGCCAGAGGAAGAGAAAACAGAGACAGATGCAGAAGAAACATCAGCCTGAACGTATGTGCATTGGCTGCCGCAAGAAAAAACCAAAATCTTCCCTGCTGCGGATTGTGCGAACACCTTCCCGGACTCTGGCCGTTGATTTGATAGCCACGAAACCCGGCCGGGGCATCTATCTTTGTTTTGATGAAAATTGTCTAACCCTGGCTCTCCGGAAAAAGGCTTTCTACAACCATTTAAAAGTCCAGACAACTCAAGCATTGATCAGTCAAATATTGGAAGCAATTCATGCCAGATGACGAAAAGATAAATAAACTGCTGGGATTTGCCAACCGGGCCAGAAGACTCACATTGGGCATGCATGCGACCCTGTCGGGAATTCATAAAAAAAAAATCTATCTTGTCCTCATGGCAAATGATTTAGGGAAGAATTCCGAATCTAAGATTATCAACGAAATTCCAAACGTCGTTCCTGTTTACAAATTCAGTTCAAAAGAACAGTTGAGCCGCCTGTTTGGACGAAAGGAGCTGGGAATTGTCGGCGTCGCTGATCAATCCTTCGCAACCTCAATTAAAAAAATACTGACCGACATTGAATCCAATCTTCCAGAGTAAAAAGAACATCCGAACGCAGATCAGAGAACAAAGAAAACAGCTCTCTCCCCAGGCCGTTTTCGAGAAAAGTCGGCGCATCGTTCAAAGTCTGCAAACCTTACCTGTTTATCTTTCGGCAAAGACTGTGCACTGTTATGTATCCTGGCACAACGAAGTTCATACCCATGAACTCATTAAATCGATGCTTGCTTCCGGAAGACGTGTGGTTGTTCCGGTGGTAAACATGCAGGACCAGAGCCTCTTGCACTCGCAGATCAGATCATTTGATGATTTACAAAAGGGAACATTTGGTATTTTGGAACCGAAACCAGAGGCGATGCACCTGGTCGCACCGGAAGAATTGGATTTAGTCCTGGTTCCCGGAATTGCATTCGATAAGCGGGGATACCGTTTGGGTTACGGCGGCGGATTCTACGATGCCTTTCTCGCACAAACAAAAATGGTAAAGGTGGGGCTCGCTTTCGATTTCCAAATTGTCGATCTCTTACCCACCCGCGAAGAAGATGAACGAGTCGATTTGATCGTCAGTGAAAAAACGATTTATCACACCAAAGATTAACGGCTATTTTTTTCTTTTATAAACCACCGTATTGCCGCCAAGGCGATTGCCATCCGACAGCGTAAAGATAAGTTGTTGCTTCGATTGCAATTTCAGGGATGACCGCCAATCCGTAATTTCACCGTTTTGGCTGAACGAACGCCATTCATGAGAAAGGGTTTTACCATCAAATTTTGCCGCCCCTTCGTTGATGGTGCCGTCCCGGTCAAATGACCAGAATTGAATCTGTTTGAGCACCGGCTGCCAACCGTAATAGGTGGTGGCAAAAAGCTTTGGTTTGCCTCCGCTTTGAATAATATTTTCTACTTTGAGAAAATGACGGTTCAGGGTCCAGGTAAAAATTAAATCTGAGCGAAATTTTTCTCCGTCGGTAGTGGTGCCGACACCACGCCACTCTCCGATAAATTTCTCTGCAACAGACGGCAGAGCATTCTCCCTCTGCTGAGCGTTTGCCTGAGCAAAGAAACCAGACACAATCCAAACTAAAATCAAAATAGAAAATCTTTGCATAGAACGATTTGTATGCATAATCACCCCCACGAGACGGTCGAAAAAGTCGTTTCCTCCTGCGGCCTGAGCGGTGTGTAACTCATTATTGCTTGGGGACTATCCAAAAAGTCAAAAAAAATTGTCATTTCGAATCAGGCGGCAGCCTGAGGAGAAATCTGGATCTGAGACAAATCGTAACATAAGTAATTATTTTATAAGTTATTATGATATGTGCCTTACCAGATTCCTCTCCGGCAACTGCCGGATCGGAATGACAAATCGGG
>CAYVXE010000196.1:0-4503 GCA_964455375.1 uncultured Calditrichaceae bacterium | reverse complement strand
ATATAAAATAAGGCCCGAATCTGACGATCCGGGCCTCTGGCTCAATTAGTAGGTAGGATAAAAGGGGATTCTATGTAAAAGCTAACCTTTTTAAAAAGGTTAGCTTTTGATGACTATTTCATTAACACGAGCTTCTTCACCTGACTAAAATCACCGGCTTTGAGTTGGTAGAAATAGACGCCGCTGGAAGCCGGTTTGCCAAACCCATCCCGGCCGCTCCAGACCACCGAATGCTGGCCCGGTGACAGATTTTCGTTTACCAGGACTTTTACGGTCTGACCGAGCATGTTGAAAATCTTAAGCGTAACTTTCTGCGCGTCGTTCTTCGGCACATCGAAGCGAATGGTGGTTGTGGGGTTAAACGGGTTCGGATAGTTTTGCAACAAGGTAAACGCTTCCGGCACCGAGGAGCTTGCTTTCTGAATCTCCGGTGGATGTTCGGGGTCGTAATTCGCTTCCCGCAGTTGCAGTTGCGAGATCATTGCCGGCCCGGCGCCGGCTATTTTGCTGATTTTTATGTCGATGCTACCATCGGTGTAAGAATCCCTCGGAAGCTGCACCCAGTCGATTTCCATTTGCCCGGACGGTATCTCGAAGCCGGAGATGACTTCAAAATCGTCCACTGTGATACGTTGCTTCAGATAGTCGCCTGCCTTGTTGAAAAAATTGGCGTTCATCTCGTAGTCAACAGTTGGATTCAAATCCTCAAACCGGTAAATCACTTCCGAGGGGTGTTCTGCGATGCTTTCAGACGGGGCGTTTCCCCGGTCTGAATTTCTCGTTCCTTGTATTAAATGCGTATCATGTTGATAATCTCCGCCGCTGTCTTCCCGGTAGTAAAGCGGCAAGTAAAATGCCGGCGTTTCCTTCAGCACCTCAGCCTGGCCGTAACCGGATTTGGCCGACAGTTGAAGCTTGTAGAATCCGGGCTCCACCTGCAAACCGAGGTCATCCCGGCGATCCCAGACGACGTCTTTTTCACCGGGAATCAACCAACCCATGGGCATCTGTCTGATCGTTGCACCCGTAGCGGCATCTGTCATTGCCAGCGCCACCTGACTGTGATCCGTCAGCGTGGCATGGACGGCAAGTTCGTCGAGTGTGGGCGCCATAGTGACGTTGAAACTGCTGATATCCACCGCCAATTGGAAACGCTCCCCACCTGAATGCTCCGTCCATTTTTCCAGTGAAAAGGCCTGATCATAGCCGGCCCATATTTTTTCATCGTCACGTTCCACGTAAACCTGACCGTAAATAATTCTGAAATTCATGGGATCGAGCAACGCGTCGTCTTCCCCGTGAATGGTGTCGATCAATTCCAGGTTTGACGTCAACTTGCGGATTTCCCGGTAACTGCGGTCGGTCACGTAAACATTGCCCCAATGGTCCACATCGATTGAGGTGAATTGACTCTCTTCTCTGCCGTTGAAGTCCCCGGCCCATTGCAGTTGCCCGTTGGCGATGTGCAGCTTGGCGATTCGCCGGTTGCCGGTGTCCGACACATAAAGCGTCTGGTCTGACACGCCGTTAAATCGACCCACTGCGACGGCTTTCGGTGCAAAGAATGACATTGTTTCATCCGTTTCGTAGATTCTTGTGGCGGTGGTTTCATGCAACTGAAAACCGAGAATGCGATTGTTGCCGGTATCGGCAACCCAGATGATATCGTCGACGGTATCGAAAGGCGTTCCGGCGTCATCCCAGGCGACGTCGTAGGGCAGGCTTAAGTCGCCCGCACCAAAGTCGAATTGGTAGTTCAGGGCAACATTTTCACCCCGGCCGTCCAACGCCAGAACGACGATGCGGTTGTTTCCGGTGTCCGCCACATAAATTCTTCCCGACGTATCCCGGTCGATGCCGTGCGGGCGGCTGAGGATTTCTTTTCCTGCGCCGTCGTTGCCGTAAGCTTTTATCCATCCGTCATAGTCGCCGTAAACAATGCGGTTCCACGCCGGGTCTGTGACCAGTTGCACGTAACGCGCGGAAAAATACGGCGCATGTTGCAACTGGGTAACGGATGAAAACAGGACGCCGGCATACGGTTTGGAAAACAGTTTTTTTCCAAGTTTATCCATTGTGACGGATTTTGTGAGTTTTTCGATGTGATGCTCTGCATTCACAGCCGTGCGCACCAGGGTATTGTGCGTCTGGCTCTCTTCCTCAAAAAGGACGAAGGCGTTTTCGGATTGCAGCCGTGTGCTACTTTGTGGCGTTGTCTTTTGCAGTGCACTCAAGAAATTGTTCGCCTGTTGCAGTTTCCATTGCCGGCCATATTTGCGGAAGGTGAGTTCTACGTTTTCCGGTTTCATTCCGGATATTAAAAACTGACCATGATAAACCGCCCGCTCATCTTCAAGATCGATTTGTTGTGTCTTCAATGACAAGCCCGGTCTTGGTTGATCTTTGAGAACAGCGATGGCGTTTTTTGTCGATATCGTCTTTGTAAGTTGTGAGGTTGCGGTTTTCAGGTGTTCATTCGCATTCGTAGCCAGCATTTCGGTGATTGCGTCGGGATTTCCGCTTCTGATTGCCTGCCGGATTTGATCAATACGCAGCTCGATGAGACCGCTGTCGCCTATTTTAGCCCGGTGAAATCCCAAATCTCCGGGCTTCTTGTGATTGTGTTTTAGTACGCCGAGGAAAATCGTGGCGGTACATCCTAAGGCCAAAACTTTTAACGTTGTCTTTATCTTCATGATGTTTGTCCTCACATTAATAGTTTAATACAAGACCGAATTGAAAAATATCTGCGGTAAAATCTCTGGAGGTAAAATAGCGTTCGTATTTTGCCTCAAACGTAGAATTCTGTAAAAAATCCATAAAACCATCTTTAACAAGATCTTTCAATTTGTATTCGATTTTCAACCCGAATAAGTGGGCATTAAAAGCTTCCAGTTTATAATCAGACGTCATAAATTTCTGCCGGATGGGATAGGCGCTGCGGTAAAAATCTGTGGCAGTTTGCACATAGTAGCGGTAGCGATAACGAATGAGCACATTCTCGTTGAAATACTGATGATAAAAAAAGTTAAACGTGTGCGACTGAACATTCCAATTGTCGCGATAGAAGCGGTACTCCCCCGAAAAAGCAGTTTCCGTTACAAAATAGCGGCTTAATTTTATAAAGAATGCACCCCGGGACCGGCTTAACGGATGATTCTCCAAGAAAATCTGCCCACCGCCATTGACGGTACGGTACGGATTGCTCTGGAAACCATCGACGTGGGACAGGTCGATGCCGGCCCGTCCAATCAATTTCGGATTTATCACTTGCGTCAGAGAGACATTTAAGCTGTGTACCTTTTGTGTGTGCAGCGTGTCCGTGCCGAGAGGATTGATCCGGTCCCATCCGTAGCTGTATGCCATAGCTAGGTTACTGTTTTTCTTGTTGAAGTCAAAATTTGTGGAAACGGACGCCTGCCTGCCGATATAGTCCACTTCGTTACTGTAGTAGTAACTGGCAGAAAAAGATTGCAGATTCACGCCAACGATGAATTCATTTCGATCTTTTGAGAAGGATTGATTCGCGGGGTCGTCTCCACTCACGGGTCTCGATGCGCCGGTGACGCCGTCCGTTGGGGTGGGCGCCGCAGACAGACCGCGTACGGGCGGAATAATCACCCGGTCTAAATTGTAGCGTAGAAGCAAGTTGACATTGCCGGCGAGGGCTTTGACAAAATCCACCGTCGGTGAATTCACCGTGGTACCGCTGTTGTCTGAAAAGAAATTTGTATGAAAACTAACCTTATTTTGGGCGAAGAGCGCCGTCGTTAGTGTCAGTACAGTGCACGTCAAAAAGATGTTGGTTTTTCGTTTCATAGTTGTGTGTTTCCCGTGATGCGTCATTAATTGCAGGCACAGCCGCCGCCGGCGCCGCCATAGCCGCCCATACTGCCTTCTCTGGTTAGCAGGAAGTGCCGCTCCAGTGCGATTTCTTCTGCGTTGGCGTCAAAGTTCATGATGCGGTCGGCGAGAAATTCCCGTTCATACGGTTTGACCGTGGCGCAAGCATTTAATAATATGCAAACGATATTTAAAAGCAGAAAGGCGGCGATCATTAAAATCATTCTTTTGTGCATGGCGCATTCTCCTTTGGTTAATTAGAAGGTGCTGATGCTTTTCTTGTTTTTGCAAAATGCCGCCGCGCTTTGTTATTGAGAAGACTGGCGGTCTGTTTTTTGTAGATTTGAAAGTCCTCCGTTTGAAATCCCGAATTAATATGACGAATGGTGCCGGTCTGATCGATGAGAAAACTCGTGGGCATGGTGTTCACATCATAGGATTTTACGACCTGCTTTTTTGCATCCCAAAGGACAACCAATTTCACGCCGGTCATTTCTATGAATTTTATCGCATTAGGAAGTTTGTTGTCGATGTTCACGGCAACAACTTTGAACCCTTCTCTACCGTAGATTTTCTGCAGCATATTCAGGTACGGCATTTCTAATTTGCAGGGTCCGCACCAGCTCGCCCAGAAGTCCAGCAAAACGACCTGCCCTCTGA
>CAYVXE010000195.1:0-4573 GCA_964455375.1 uncultured Calditrichaceae bacterium | reverse complement strand
ATAATATTTCCACTTTGCCAAAACCGAGGCTGCTATTTCACTCGACGTCACAGCCACATATTCATTCAACAGATCAAGTAATAACGAGTCATCATCCCGGGCCCTAATCTTCTCGACTGCGACTGATTTTCCGTTACATTTTTCCAATACATCATTATCGGTGTCCAATAGATACGCAAGACCCCCGGTCATGCCCGCACCAAAATTTTTGCCGATAGAACCCAGGACCACAACAATCCCACCGGTCATGTACTCACAGGCGTGATCACCTACGCCTTCCACAACTGCCACACCGCCGCTGTTGCGCACACAGAACCGTTCGCCTGCCTGGCCGGATAGGAAGAGTTTTCCGCCTGTGGCCCCGTACATAACCGTGTTCCCGGCGATAACATTTTCGTGACTTTTAAAGGTCGCTTTTCGCGAAGGATAAATGATTATCTCTCCGCCATTCATACTTTTACCGACGTAATCATTGGCATCGCCCTCTACAATCAACCTCATCCCACTGACACAAAACGCTCCAAAACTCTGCCCTGCAGTGCCTCTGAAATGCATTTCAACTGTGCCATTTTTTATAGGTTGCTCCGGAAAATATTTTGTTATTTCTCCGGCAATTCGGGCGCCCACTGCAAGATGGATATTTTTAATTTCCGTTTGGATGCGGATTTCCTGTTTTCCCCTTAATTTGTCTACAATGGCAGGCAGAAACTGATCATCAAAACGATCTTCTTTGCTCCGGGAAGAAAATTCCAGATTATGATTTTGTGGCTGGCCTAAAGCGGTTTTTAAAAGTGTCACAAAATTTAGTTTTATGTTTTTCCCCACGTCAGTTTTATTTTTTGCACAAAGTAACGCCTTTCTGCCGATAACTTCCGCAAGCGAATGATACCCCAATTGCGCCAGCAATTGCCGCACTTCCTGAGCCACAAACGTAAAATAGCGGATCACATGATCCGGCTTTCCTTTAAAACGTGAACGCAACTCTTGCCTTTGGGTGGCTACGCCGACCGGACAGGTATTCAGATGACATTGCCTTGCCATCACACACCCGATGGCTATCAGAGCTGTGGTGCCAAAGCCAAATTCATCCGCACCCAACAATGCGGCCACAAGGACGTCCCGTCCGGTTTTCAAGCCGCCATCCACTCTCAAATAAACCCGGTTGCGTAAATTATTCATCGATAAAACGTGTTGTGCCTCGGCAAGACCCAACTCCCACGGAACGCCAGCATTTTTTATTGAACTGAGTGGTGATGCGCCGGTCCCGCCATCATGACCGCTGATATGAATGCCGTCGGCATTTGCTTTTGCAACCCCCGCAGCAATGGTCCCGATGCCGGCCTCTGAAACTAATTTCACACTGATTCTGGCTTGCCGATTAACGGTTTTCAAATCATAAATCAGTTGAGCAAGATCTTCGATACTATAAATATCATGGTGAGGCGGCGGTGAGATAAGCGAGGTGCCGGGAACTGTAAACCGTATTTTCGCAATTTCACGAGTGACCTTATGGCGTGGAAGCTGCCCTCCTTCTCCGGGTTTTGCCCCTTGTGCCATTTTAATTTCAATTTCCTGTGCCGATTGTAAGTAGCGTGGGGTCACGCCAAACCTGGCTGAAGCAATCTGTTTGATGGCGCTGTTTGCAGAATCTGTCGGCAGCAAATCATTGAACATGACTTTTGGCAAGTCTAAGTCCCCAATACCATTTATTCGTTGCGGATTTTCACCACCTTCACCCGAATTACTTTTAGCCTTCATTCTATTCATGGCAACAGCCAAAACGATATGCGCTTCAGGGCTCAACGCTCCAAGTGACATCGCTGTTGTCGAAAATCTTTTAACGATGTCTTCCACAGGTTCGATCTGCGTTAAATCGAGCGGTTTATGATCGCTTTGAAAATCTAACAAATCACGGAGAGTAACCGGCGGTCTGTTGTTAACCGACTCAGAAAACATTTCGTAGGCGCTTTCCTGATGTCCTTGCCTCACGGCTTTATGCAAGGGACGCATCATGTCCGGATTAAACGCATGCACTTCCCCATGCTTACGAAACCGATAGATGCCATAATCCGGTAAAGCCTCACTTTCTGGAAAAGCGTCTGCATGTAATTGCAAAACATTATCGGTAATATCTGCAATATCAACTCCCCCTATTCTCGATTCGGTACCGGTGAAATAGGTATCGATCACTGCTTTCGTCAATCCGATGACTTCGAAAATCTGAGCGCCCTGATAGCTGTTCAGTGTGGAAATGCCCATCTTCGCCATTATTTTTACCAAACCAAGGTTTAACGCCTTTCGATAATTTCTCAGAGCCTGTTCCTGCTGAATACTCTTAAAAAGGCCGACATTACGAAGTTGCAAAATCGTTTCATAAGCCAGGTAGGGATGCACGCAAGTGGCGCCGTATCCGATTAAACAGGCAATCTGATGTTCGTCGCGAACATCACCGGTATCACAAATCAGACTGACTTTCATTCGACGGCCGGACTGAATCAAATGATGGTGCAGGCCACTTAACGCCAGGAGCATTGGAATAGACGCATATTTATAATTCACCCCGCGATCGCTAATAACCAATATGGAAGCACCGTTATCGATTGCCTTATCGGCTTTATCATAGAGTTTCTCTAAAGCAGCGAGCATGCCTGAGAGCCCCGCTTTTACCTTAAAAACCGATGCTAACATTTTCAATTTAAAAGCAGGCCCCTTAATTTTTTTCAGCCAGTAATATTTTTCAGTTGACAACACCGGACTGCTAAATCGAATATGACGCGCATGAGTTTCCAACTCTTCCAAAAAATTGCCACGGTGACCAACCATAATTCTTAAAGACATCACCATTTTTTCCCGGATAGGATCGATTGGCGGATTGGTCACCTGTGCAAACTTTTGTTTAAAATAAGAATAGATGGGGCGTGGCGCTTCACTCAAAACCGAAAGTGGCGTATCGTCACCCATAGAGCCAACGGGCTGCTTTGAATGCATCACCATTGGATAAAATATCCGTTCGATATCTTCTTTACCATAGCCGAATGCCACCTGCCGGTCCTGTAAGTTGGGTTCAACTGATTTCGCCTTTCTGGCCTGATATGCCAACGTACGCCTGGGCACTTTCTTAACATCTTTTTGCAGCCATTCCCGATACGCTTTTTTTGCAAAGTTCTGTTTTATTTCCCGATTCCTCAGCAGTCTTCCCTTTTCTGTGTCAACGGCGAGAATCTGCCCCGGGCCTAATTTCCCTTTTTCCTCAATTTCTTCATCTGCCAAATCCAGCACACCGGTTTCAGAAGCAAGAATAACCAGCCCGTCTTTTGTAAGTGTATATCTTGCCGGACGTAAACCGTTTCGATCCAATGTCGCACCAACCGTCACTCCATCTGTAAAAACCAGGGAGGCCGGCCCGTCCCAGGGTTCCATGATGGCATCATGATAATCATAAAAGGCTTTCAAGTCTTTGTTTATATGAGGATCATTTTCATGCGCTTCAGGCACCAGCATCATCATGGTGTGTAAAATATGTCGCCCGGACAACATTAAAAGTTCTGCAGCGTTATCCAATTTTGCGGAGTCACTGCCATTTTTTTGCAAAACAGGCAAAATTTTGTCAACATGATCTTTCCAAATAGACGAGGCCAATGCCGATTCTCTTGCCCGCATCCAATTTTCATTCCCCTGAATAGTATTTATCTCGCCATTATGCGCTAACGTGCGAAACGGTTGCGACAACCTCCATGTGGGAAACGTATTGGTACTGTAACGTTGATGAAATAACGCAATAGCGGTTTCGTAATCTGGATTTTGTAAATCCAAATAAAACTCGGGTAGTTGTGGGGCGATTAACAATCCCTTATACACAATCGTCCGGTGCGAAAGCGATGGAATATAAATATTTTCACCAAACTGTTTTGCACAGTCTTTTTCGATTTCCTTGCGGGCAAGATAGAGTTTCCTTTCGAAATCAAGCCCAACCGGCACACCCGACGGACGAAGCAACAATACCTGTTTTATTTGCGGACATTCCTTTAATGCGATCTCTCCTAATGCCTGCTGATTAATTGGCACATCACGCCAGGTGAGAAAATACAGTTCATGCTTTTTGAAAACTTCTTCTGCTAAACTCTGCGCTTTTCTAACGATCGTGTCGTCTGCATAATGGAAGAAAAACACGCCTGCGGCCAGATCCTTTTCTCTTGGAATACCAAAGCCGTTACGCTGCAAATATTTGCGAAACAATTTGGTTGGCATTTGTGTACAAATACCGGCGCCATCCCCGCTTGTACCATCTGCACTGGCGCCACCGCGATGGGTTAAATTTGTAACAGCTTCAATAGCCTGGCTAAGAATCGCATGACTTCTTTGACCAGAAATATTGGTCACAAAACCAGTGCCACACGCATCCCGCTCGCGCTTCACATTATAAAGTAAATTATCCACAAATTTAATATCCGGCGTTAAAAATAGTGTCTCCTCCAACACTATGAAGGAGACACTGAGAGGTGAAAGAAACTGCAATTAGCCAACCCTACCATCCGGGCTTGCCAACTCACAGTATTTTTTCGATGATTCTATC
>CAYVXE010000194.1:0-4655 GCA_964455375.1 uncultured Calditrichaceae bacterium | reverse complement strand
TACCTTCTTATGAGGTTCCTCCTTTATGTTAGTTTGTTGTGTTAAGACTTGCAAATATTACACAATCTCGGAGGAGCCACAACCTTTTATTTACTGCAATTTTCAATTGAATTTGGGATTACCCCTAAGGAACTATTATGTTATTAAAACAAAAAACAAAACCTTTTATAAATACTACCATTTTAGGAATGGGCTTATTAGCCACTTCCACAAGTTTGTTTACCGGCTGCAGCACAGACGAAAATCTAAAAGTTGAAACAAAACCCAACGTGTTATTTATTATTGTTGATGACTTGCGTCCCGAACTTGGAGTTTACGGAAACAAGCAAATTAAAACTCCTAATATTGACAAGCTCGCCAAAGACGGAATAGTTTTTACTAAAGCATATTGCCAGGTTGGAGTTTGTGCTCCATCGAGGGCGAGTGCAATGACAGGACTCCGGCCAGACTCCAACAGGGTTTGGCATCTCGGCGATAAATTCAGACAGACAATTCCCGATGTTGTAACAATGCCACAGTATTTTAATAAATACGGCTACTACACAGTTTCAACAGGCAAAATTTTCCACAACCATATGCCCGATTCAGTCTCCTGGGACGAGCCGGACTTACGACCATCCAAATATAATACAAAAGATATGTTAGACCGCGATGCTGAAACTTTTTATCACGACGGTGAAACTATTGCAAAACAAAAAATTGAAAGAGAGAAAATAATTAAAAGAAGACCGAACGCATACGGCGGCGGTTGGAATACAGGGCCCGCACTTGAAGTAACCGATAATCCTGATACTGCATTTTACGATGCTGCACAAACCGACCTTGCGATAAAAACAATAAAAAGAATTAAAAACTACGATAAACCTTTTTACTACGCACTCGGTTACTACCGTCCCCATCTTCCCTTTGTGGTACCGAAGAAATATTGGGATATGTATAAAGATGTGGATATTCCGCTTGCGCCGAATCCATATCTACCCAAAGGCTCACCTGTATATGCCATTAACGGAATGTATGAATTACGCGGTTACTGGGGGTTCAAACACATCGGGCGCCCTGCTGTTTACCAGGTTCCAGATGATACCGCCCGATTGCTGAAACGCGGGTATTACGCAAGCGTAAGTTATACCGATGCACAGATAGGCAGGCTGATGAAAGCTATGAAGAAAATGGGATTATACGAAAACACCATAATAATTTTATGGGGTGACCACGGATGGAAACTGGGTGAACACAGAAGCTGGGGAAAGATGACTAACTACAACGTAGACACTCGAGTTCCGCTGATAATTAAAGCACCGGGATTTGAAAAAGGGATTAAAATTGATAAACTGGTTGAGCTGGTAGATATGTTCCCCACCCTGCTTAATTTATCCGGAATTAAAGTAGACTCATATTTGCAGGGCACAAGTATGGTACCGTTAATGAAAGATACTTCACTGTCCTGGAAAGCCGCTGTTTTCAGCCAGTTCCACAGGAGACCCCGGCACACTCCCGATCATAAAAGATATATGGGCTATTCAATGACAACCCAACGTTACCATTATGTTGAATGGCATTACTGGGATAACGACAAAAAACTGCCGGGTATTTTAACCGATGTTGAACTTTACGACCGTCAAAAAGACCCGCAGGAAAATGTAAATATAGGAAACCTGCCCCAAAATAAAAAACTGGTTAATCAACTCGCTAAAGAATTACACGCCGGATGGCGGGCGGCAATTCCTAAAAAGTTAAACTGATAAATATTTATGAGTTCTTCGTCCGGTTTTCACGTAATGGCAAAGGCGATAGGACCTATTTGCAACATCGACTGCCAATACTGCTTCTATCTTGAGAAAGAAAATCTCTACCCCGCTAAACAACGCGGAAAGAACAATTGGACTATGCCCGATGACGTTCTTGAAGAATATATCAAACAAAAAATAGAATCAACTGATTTAGACGAAGAAAGTTTCGTATGGCAGGGCGGTGAACCTACTTTGCTCGGAGTTGACTATTTTCGAAAAATAGTACGACTACAAAACAAATATGCCAACGGAAAAAAAATTAACAATGCATTCCAAACAAACGGAATTCTGATAGACGAAGAATGGTGCAACTTTTTTATAGAAAATTCCTTTCTGATAGGGCTTTCAATCGACGGACCCCGTGAACTGCACGACAAATACCGCCTAGACAAAGGAGGCAGACCAACTTTCGACAGGGTAATGTACGGGTTGAACTTATTAAAAAAATACAAAGTAGATTTCAACACGCTCACCGTAGTGCAGAAAGATAACTCATACCATCCGCTTGAAATTTATAATTTTTTGAAAGAAGTCGGGAGCGGTTATATGCAGTTCATCCCCATTGTTGAGAGGATTTCCGGAAAACCAACCGACGGGCTTTTAATTGCTCTGCCGGGTAATAAAAATGCAGAAGTGAGTGAATGGTCGGTAGAGCCTGAACAGTTCGGTAATTTTCTGATTGAAATTTTTAACCGCTGGGTGCTTAATGACGTGGGCAGATATTTTGTGCAGATATTTGACGTTTCGCTTGAGGTTTGGGTCGGGTTACAGGGGGGTCTGTGTTTATTCAACGAAACCTGCGGCAAAGCACTGGCAATAGAGCATAACGGCGATCTGTATTCCTGCGATCATTATGTCTTCCCCGAAAATAAACTCGGTAACATAATGGGAAATCCACTGATTGAAATGGTGGGATCGGACCAGCAGAAGAAATTCGGTATGGATAAAAAAAACAAACTGCCTGCATACTGCCGAAACTGTGAGGTGAAATTTATCTGCAATGGAGAGTGCCCTAAAAACCGTTTTCTAACTACGCCCGACGGAGAATTCGGGCTTAATTATTTATGTGCAGGTTATAAAAAAATTTTCAATTACATCGATCCTTATATGAAGTTTATGGCAGATGAATTGAAAATAGGTCGAAGACCGGCTAATGTTATGAAATGGGCAAGGGAAAAGGACAAAAAATTTCAATCGATTAAAGTCGGACGAAACAAACCTTGTCCTTGCGGAAGCGGTAAAAAATATAAAAATTGCTGCGGTGTTTAGTTTTCCCTATTATTTTCATATTCCTATTTGATTTCTTTGTTAACTAAACTATTTCGTTTAAAAAAAACGAAACTATTATTACCGTAATTATTGATTTATGAACAAAGAATGATATTTCTTTAGTATCAATTGTACTATTTATTCTCTCCCAAACCTTATAATTTCACTATTGTCTTCCTGTTTCAGTTGTAATTTGACAAACATAGATTTATATTTAATGTGGCATGAACAACAGAATGGAGCCACCGTATGTCGAAGAAAAAACGCTACACGGCGGAGTCGAAAGGTCTGGCACAGGCACAAACTAACTATTCAAAAACAGACATAAAAGGAGACGGCATGTTCAAACTCGGCATCGACTTAGGCGGCACAAAAATCGAAGGCGTGGTTCTGGATGACCATAACCAACAGCTCTTTCGGGAACGCATTGCCACGGAACAGGAAGGCGGCTACGACCACATTCTGCACAACATCCACAAATTGTACAGAAAAATGGTGGCCGGGAGCAATGGTAAACCACACACCTTCGGCATCGGTACGCCGGGCTCACTTTCACCAAAAACAGGGCTCCTGCGTAACTCAAACACACAATGCCTGAACGGCCGGCCTTTGAAAACCGATCTGGAGAGAGTCTTACGACGACCGGCTGCCATTCAAAATGACGCCAACTGTTTTGCCATGGCCGAAGCCATCAGCGGCGCCGGTGCCGGGCACGATCTGGTTTTCGGCGTCATTATGGGTACAGGCTGTGGCGGCGGCATCGTGTACAAACAAGAGGTTCTGACTGGCAGACACGCCATCGCCGGTGAGTGGGGACATACATCCATCGATCCGAACGGCCCGCAATGCTGGTGCGGGAATCGCGGTTGCGTCGAAACGTTTATCAGCGGCAGCGGCCTGGAAAAACAATACCAGCAGAAACTGGGCGTCCGCAAAAGTTTTAAAGACCTGACGGCTGACTACGAGCAAAAAGACCCTGCGGCGGTCGCTTTCATGGAAAGCTTCTTTCACAACTTCGGCCGCGCCATGGCTAATTTAATCAACATCCTCGACCCTGACATTGTCGTGCTTGGTGGCGGCCTGTCAAATTTCACTTCTATTTACAGCAAAGGCGTTGAGCAGATCGGCGGTTTTCTGTTTTGCGACACGTTCGAAACACCTATCGTAAAAAACCAGCTCGGTGACTCTGCCGGCGTCATCGGGGCGGCGCTCATCGGAATTTAATCCGTGTCTGTCTGCTTCATAAACATCGGCTAGGTCTAAATTGAACTTGCTTACGCCAATCGCCGTATTTATATTAGAACAAGATCTCACACCTTTCAAAAATAGAATCATTCAGATGCTCCAAAAAACAGTCAGTTACCTTTTTGCTTTCGTATTTGTCCTGTCATGTGCGTCCGGGTCACATATCGTAAAAAAACCACCGCTTCCGGCATCCGGCTCCTCAATTGTTCCTATTACAGACAAGACCCTCAGTGATGAAATTATTCAATTTTTAGCGCTGCCAAAATCCGACCGGCCGCAAGAATATGAAAATCGGCGGCGGGCATTGAAACAGCGCCTGCAACAGTATTTTGCAGCGAACCAACTTGACCA
>CAYVXE010000193.1:0-4701 GCA_964455375.1 uncultured Calditrichaceae bacterium | reverse complement strand
CTGTTGGATATCCTGTTGTTTATGATCGTGTTTATTCTTGGCGGCGCGGTGGATACGAATGAACTTCCGGGTTATGTGCATGGTATTGTTTATGTCCTTTTCATCATACACTTTACCAGAACCATCGTCATTCAGCATCGCTGCTTTAAAGATAACACGGATATCATATTGGCGATGTCGGGTGTCCAAAGTCCGCCCGAAGGGAAACAGGCGGCAGTCCAATGACCGGCATCATACTGATATTCATGTTTTTAGCTCTGTCTTTTACAGGCATAATGGTCATTATCTTTCTTTCAAGAAGGCATGTCGAACAGGAAAATCCTGAGGACGAAAATGACCTTGAAGAATGGACCTGTCCGGAATGTGGTTTTTTAGTGCAGGCCGGCGATGTCTGTATTTATTGTTACACGGAAAAACCCGGAATCGGTTCTACTAAAAGAAATTCTGCAAGTGATCTTCTATCTGGCTAAAATTCTTGAAGCCCTGGGAATCATCACCATAGGGCTAAACTTTATTGTTGCCTTCCCGGAGTTAATGAACCCCAAACTGTTTCTTGCCGGCATTTTTGTATTTGTTTGCGGATGGGCCATAGAGCGTTTCTGGGTGAAAGGCCGGTGACTAAAATGAAAAACGTCTATAAATACGATACAAACCAGAGAGGATTTAAAATCGCAGCCTATATTTCCGTTGGCATCAGTTTGGTGATTTTGTTTGTTGGTATCTATTTCATTTATTCACACTTTGGTTTGTAGCATCGTCTTTCGTATTGTACCCTCCCTGAAATTGTTTATCATAGATTGATTTTTCGTGAAAAATGTGTTTTATTGTAATTCATTCGTTTCATTGAGACATGATTATGGATAGGTATAAAACATTTGAATTTGAGGAAATAGGTACTGTCCTTCTACGCAAAAATCCCCGTGCTAAGAATCTGACCATTCGCATAAAACCGCAAACAGGTGTTCAGGTGACGGTGCCCAATGGTATGTCTTTCCGCTCCGCAGCACATTTCGTCGAAAAGAAACGGGAATGGATTTTACGACATTTAGAGGAGTTGCGGGTACAGGAAAAACAGCGTGAGGGTTTCTATGACGGTACACAAACGTTGAAAACCCGCTATCATCATTTTGATGTTCAGGCGTCCGACGAAAATCTTTTTTCTGTTTTGTTTGAGCAGGGAAGGGCCACCGCTTTTTACCCTGAAGAGTTAAATCTTAGCGACAGGGTCGTGCAATCTTTCATAAAAACGGCTTACATAGAAACCTTGCGCCGGGAAGCCAAAAAATATCTGCCTGATCGGTTGGCAGCTCTGGCCACAAAGTATGGATTTAAATACAATAAAGTTTTCATCAAAAATCACCGTTCGCGCTGGGGGAGTTGTTCTGAAAAAAATAACATCAATTTGAATCTTCACCTCATGCGTCTGCCCGATGCTCTCATCGATTATGTTTTGCTACATGAATTGGTGCATACGGAAATTAAAAATCACAGTCCTGCCTTCTGGGCACGGGTGGATGGTGTATGTGAGGGAAGTGTGAGCAGTTTGCGCAAAGCAATTCGTAAATACAAAATATAGGGGTGCATCTTCTTTATTCATCAAAACCGGGACGTTTAAATTCGCGGGCGTGGGGGAATTCCTGCTCAGTAAGTTTTCGTAATCGGTCGAGTTGCAGCAGGATTGTCAAAATATCGTCCGTTTTTGCCTTGAAAATGTCACAAAGTTGAATCCACGCAGCTATGGAACGATCCATCCCCATAAGGGCAACTTTTGCGATGCCATCAAAATTCCGGATGACATTCTGCGACGGAGCAGGTTCATTCTCCTTGAAAAGCGCCTGTTTCAATTTTGCGTGAATTTGGTGTTGATACCAGCGAATGATTTTTTTGGCATTTGTGACGCGCTGGTATTCTTCGGTTGTGCTCTCCGAATCCACTCCCAACATTAAAATATCGTCAATCTCATTTTCCTTTTCTGCAAAAAGAGTTTCTGCAGAGCGGACCCAGTCATCAACAGATGTTGCATAATGCAGCGCCAAGCGCAAGAGCGGTGGATTCGTTTCAGTGGATTCGTCAAAACCTTTTGCCAGAATGTTTTCGATATTTTCTGAGGAAAGGCTCAAATCGTGCTCTCTGACAATTTTTGTTAAAATACCGAGTGCCTGATTCAGCACAATTTGGAATTCGGTCCAAAAGTTTTCATTGAACTGCTCATTTTCAGGTGATTGTTTGTTTTTTATCAGGGAAGCGAAAAACGAACATTTGTCCCACAAGGAACACTTTTCGCACCAACGGTCGCAATAGTTGTAAATGCCGGCAATAAATTGTGCGTCTTTTTTTATTTGTTCTTCTGACATCGTAAAATGGGATGCTATTTGAAATTAACTATTTTAATGGGTGCAATTTCATCCGGTAAATCGAAGTCAAAAATCTTCGCATAAAAATACAGTTCAGCCTCCAGCGATCGTTTGATGGTCGCCGCTTTCCGAAAGCCGTGTTGCTCGCCTTCAAAGGTTAAATAGGCAACCGGAAGACCTTTCTCTCGCAGTGCGTTTACCATCATTTCTGCCTGATCCGGGGGGACGATCTTATCTTCCAATCCCTGCATAAGAATCACCGGACAGGATAGTTTTTCTGTGAAATGAATGGGAGAGCGTTTCAGGTAAATGTCACGTCCCTCAGGGTACGGGGCGATGAGTTTGTCCAGGTAGCGCGATTCGAATTTGTGCGTGTCTTTTGCCAACGCTTCCAAATCGCTGACACCATAGTAACTTGCGCCGGCTTTGAAAAAATTCCGAAAGGTGAGAGCGCATAAGGTTGTGTAACCACCGGCGCTGCCGCCGGCGATGATCACACGATTGGGGTCTGCAAGTTGCCGTTGGATGAGATGTTTTGCCCCGTTGATACAATCATCCACATCGACAATTCCCCATTTATCGAATAATCTCTGGCGATATTCCCGGCTGTAACCGGTACTGCCACCATAATTGACGTCGAGGACAGCAAAGCCGCGGCTGGTCCAGTATTGTATTTTTAACTCGAGTGTGGAGGACGCCGCGCCGGTTGGCCCGCCATGGCTTTTCACGATAAGGGGAGGCAGTTCATGCTCCGGTGGGTCGTGATCACGATTCTGCGGTGCATAAAAATACGCATGAGCCGTGAGACCGTTTTCAGTGGGAAATTCTATCCCTTGTGGACGTGAAATAAATGTTGAATCAAATGAAATCTCTGCAGATTTTCGATGAATCATAAAACGACCCGTTTGCAAATTGAGTTGTAGCAACGCATTGGGCATGATGTCGGCGCCGGCAATACAGGTTACTTTTCCGTTCGCAACACGTACCGTATCGAAGTAGGAGAAGGGTGTTTTGAGAATTTTCAGTTTTCCGGTTTCTAGGTCCAGTCGTGCCAGATGCCAGCAGCCGTTGTCAAAAAATGTGCAGATGATGTTGGCGGCTGACTCAAATCCGTACGTGGACATCCCGAAGACCCATTGCGGTAAACCGAATTCCGCTTTGCGGGGAGAAACCGCTTCTACATTTGTTCCGTTCCAGCGATAGATGTTCCACCAATTTGACCGGTCTGAAACAAAGTAAAGCGTTCTGTCCGGTGACCACTGCGGTTGAAAAATTGACTCATCTTTTCCTCCGGCAATGTGAATCATATTTTCAAGAATTCCCGCATCCGTGAACTCTCCCATCCAAAGTTCGGAATTATCCCACGGCATATTGGGATGATTCCAGGCGATCCAGGCGAGTTTTGTGCCATCCGGACTCAGAGCAGGTGAGGAATAGAAATCCATGCCGGACGCGAGAATTTGTATGTCGTTTCCATCGTTAAGATTTACGCTCACCAAAGAATTTGTGACTTTCCGGTTTGTTCTGCTGTGGTCTTCGAGAATACAAATCAGCCGGTTGCGATGCGTGTCCACCAGATAGTCGGCGAAACGAAACGATTTGTGGGGAGTCAGTGCAACAGGTGCTGCATCCGACGTTTGCACATAAATCCGTTGATCCTGAAAATTGGAGAAATAAACCGTACCGTCATGAACGGTGAACGCACCGCCGCCGTATTCGTGGACTTTTGTACGGGCATTGAATCCCGGTGGTGTGATGTCGCTTTGCTGTCCGTCTTGTGTACATTTTATAATAACGCTGCGCCCATTTTCGGACGGGCGCTGCTCCACCCAGTAGATATCCTCGCCATCGAGTACAATCTGGCTTAACCGGATGGTTTCTGCCACGATTAAATCAGACGTAATGGGTGATTTCCAGGAACCATACGGGGTTTTAGATGAGCGAATCATAAACCTGTCCCTTTAATGAAATTGAACATGAGCGGTGAGAAGAATATACCAATTCCATCAGGGGGAGTCAAGGAGAATCAAGTGACCGTATGTTGACGATTTGCGCATGGGCGCTATTTTTTCCTTGACACTTGATATTAAGTTAATTAATATCGTACCAATTCTATTTGGATGATAGTAATTACAGTCTTAGACATAAACGTTTTATCAACATAAATTTCATTTCGGAAACGACGTAACACCAGACCAGTCTTCTTTTCTATCATATCTTTTTAAGCATATTCTCTGTCATCTGAGAATCCGGGGAATGTAATCTTTTTTGTTCGTTTTTTAAGACATTAAGAAGAAAACTGTGTTTTACAAAACAATTAGTCATCAATAAAGGATGGATAAGATGC
>CAYVXE010000192.1:0-4714 GCA_964455375.1 uncultured Calditrichaceae bacterium | reverse complement strand
CCCGACTACCGTGCAGCACAGGCTGGCGGCCACGCTAGAACCCACTGAAGTGGGAACGACAAAATTAGCCGTCATCCTGAGTAGTTACCTTTGAGTTGTCGGGGAACCTCAAGAAATTCCTCCTGTCGGCAGACTGCCCGACAAACGTCACCTTCATTTTATTTCAGCGGTTGACGTCTTCCTTAAAATAATTTAAGAACACCCATCAACGATTTCGGATTTGAAAAGGAAGAATTATATAGCCTTCTTGTTCCAAAATTTCTATTTTGGAACACATCTCAGGGAGGAACTATCCGGAAGACTGCAGGATAAAAAATCGAGTTGAGACAAGCTGCAAGCAACCTCGATCAATCACTAAAACCCTTTGATTTATATCAGATTTAAAAAGTTTTTTACTCACGGATTCACAGCGCTGGGAATAAAACAGGGCTGACAATATTGCCAGCCCTGTGTAGTGAGGTGTTGTAACGGAAAAAAATTCTAATTCTGACTTACCTGAATTGCAATACAGTCATCACAGTAAAACTTAATGCTCGAGTTTTCATTCATCCAATAGGCCAGACATTTAGCACAAACTTTTGGATCCCGATAATCACATTCCAAACAGTACTCATTATCTTGAGCAAGATTATCGCCAAAATAACCTTCAGGTTCTACATTTTTACCGCAATTCACACAGGTCAACGAGATATCTTTCGGAAGGACTGCCCCGGTTTTTTTAAAGGGGTAACCTCTGAAACTGAAGTCCGGGCCGGATGCGTTTCCTGCTTTCTCGATAAACTGTGCATATTCGGTAATGGCTTTTAACTGACCTTCAGCGTGAATTCCCGCTTCCTGTAAAACTTTATGCGCCTGACCGCTGCCGAGATAATGATGCCCTCTAAACGAATGCAGTGTCCTGCGCAACCCTTCATTGGAACGAACCCAGCGGTACATAGTCGGCAGTGTGAAATCGGTAATGCCCATGGCCTGGTACATAAATTTTTCAGGGAAAATCTCTTCCTGTTTCTCTTTCGAAAGCCGGCTAAACAATTCCGAACTGGCGACATAGTAGACATTGAGGTTCAAGCCTTTTTTATCCAGTTCCTTCAGCACGTCATGCACGAAAATAGTCGCAACGCCATTCCCCTGAAGTACGATGGTACCGTTCTGCTGTTTTGCACCGGGATCAGCTTTTCTCAGTGCATATACGCCGTTCACCGCCTCCGTTGCGGGCGGCAGGCCGTAAGCGGCACGATCAATAATCACGTCTGCGGGACGGGTGACAAAGGGCGAAAGCACCGCCGGACGTGCATTCAATCCGGCAATCATCAACGGCCAGATTTCCTGGGCATCCCACGGAGTTAACGTAATCATTACATTTTCAGGAAAATTTTCCTGTAGCAGTTGCAGAACCTGCGGGTCGGCGTGAGTAGGCCCATCCTCACCGGTTTTGGCGCCGGCATGTGCATTAATCAAAATCCAGGTGCGGTACGGAGCATCCGTCTGTAATCCCTTGGCCTGCTGACCGATGCCGTGCAATCTTGCCGCCACGTGTTCCAAAGCACCGATGAATGCACCGTAGGAAGAGGTTACGCCAATGTGATGGCCAAAGCTGGAAACGCCCCCCATGAACGCGCCCATGGCATCTTCGCAAATACCACCCACTGCCACAAGCCGTGTATTAGGATTTTTTACGGAATTAAACAACCCCTCACCAAATCCTTTATTTATGTTGACCACGCTGGTGGAGCCAAACAAATCAGCGGCAGTTCCTAAAATTGCGCCATTCGTTTCATGATTTAATTTATTTAAAATATTTCCTAAAACCGCTCGCAAGGTTGCAGAATCACCCGGTTTGAGTTGCAAGTCTTCAGGCGCTTTTTCAACGTTTATATGGCCGTCATAGAGTTTGTCCAACGCAGGCTGATTTTCTTTTGGTTTTCTGTTGAGCTTCGCTAATCGTTCCTTTGCGGCAGTGATTTGCTCAACTGCAAATGTGGCAAATTCCTTTTTCTTTTCTAATGATTGACGAATCACGGACAACGTATCGAAAAAAGATTTCTCAACAGTTTCCGGTGTTTTTTCTTCTACAAACCTCGGAAATCGCACGTTAAAATACGCCTCAAAATCCTTCAAAGTGGCATAGAATTCTTCCGAGCAGAACTTGTGGCCGGCGCCGTGCGAAGCCCTTCCTTCAATGCCGTATTGCCACCCTTTGATCGTGCGGTAAACCACCGCAGTGGGCTGCTCTGTTTCCAATGACAAAGCCAATCGTTGCGCGGCCATCACCTGTTCGATATTTTTTCCGTCAGGCACATAAATAACATTCCAGTCGTGACAGTAACAAAGTTCCGCAGGATCCCACTGCACGTAATCACCCGGCATGTCGTTTTCACGGCAAACATTATTGGAATCGATGGAGGCCTGATTCCAGTCCACATGCATGATGGCATTGCGCAATTGTGCGGAAGCGGCCGCTGCCAGCGCCTCGTGGACCCGACCCGGCGTCATCCCGCCTTCTCCTTCCAAGATATGAACCATTGGGGCGGCGCTACCAAAAACATCCAGCGCACCCATAGCCAATCCCAAAGCCGAAGGAACACCAACGCCGCTGGCGCCCGTAGCAATCTTTACAAAAGGTGTCGCCGGCGTCGGATGTCCGTCCAATGTTTTTGAATGGTATTTTTTGAACAACGGGGTGTCGTTGGTCGGGTTGCGTCTGAAGCCAAGAAGATCCTCCAATCTGAGCTGCTTCTTTTCTTCGGGAAGCAATTCCGGCATTCCAATTCTGATGAGTTCATTACGCAGCGCCCACATGGCATACAACCCCATGGCTTTGTGACCGGCGGCATACACCAGCATGTCGGCGTCATCTGAATTCGGATTGGAGAAATCGTAATCCATCTGTGAATAAAGCAAACCCTCCACAATGCGTCCGGAGGAAATGCTGCCTCCCGGGTGGCCGGACATGGGGACATAATTGTATAAAATTGCGCAAAGCGCTCGATAGACTAAATCAATGCCGGTCAAACGATCATTTATTGTAGAATCCAGATTGAACCCGGATTGTTGCATCACATCCAATATATTGTAAAAAACAGCCCGTTTCGGTCCAAAATTCATTTTCCCCGGTTTAATAGAATTTAAATCGAAATGCTTTGCCTTCATCTTATTTTCTCCGTAATATTTACGACGATTTATTCTTGAGGAATAGACTTATGATGATTTCATAATAATTTTTCTCAGCAATCTTCAGGCCAAATATATTTTGATTTCAATTAATTTTAACTCTTTAAAAAACAGTCAGTGATTTTCTCCTTTCTTAAAATAGGAGGGTTTTTAATTCTTAAAAATAGGAATTTTTTATTTTTTTTCTTATTTTAGGGAAATAAATGTCTCGATCATTCGTGGTACGGTGCAGATGCAAATGCATGCAACACCGAAGAACACCGAAAATTTAAATGACGCATCTTTTTGCGTTCGTTATCTTCAAATTTGCTATTTCTGGTTTGGAAATTATTTGTCATTTGGATTTTGAGAATAGCGGCTTTGTGGCTTTACCGCGTTATCTAATCCGTTCGTATCTGTGCAAGTCAGTGTACCAATTTTTTTCTAAATTTCTGGCAGGCAGGTTTCATGAAACTTACATTTAACAAATTCGGCTTTGGTTTGCACTCGCTTGTCATCCTTCATGGCCTACTGGGTTCCAAAAACAACTGGAACACCGTGGCAAAAATTTTAGCCAGGGAGCACACCGTCTTTGTGCCGGATTTACGCAATCATGGGGACTCGCCGCATGGAAAGCATTCCATCGAAGCGATGACTGCCGATGTTCTGGACATGCTGCAGGATGAAAACATCGAGAATGCGGTGGTCATCGGACATTCCATGGGCGGGTTAGTCGCCATGAAACTAGCGGTGGATTATCCCAATCGACTCAGAGGACTTGTGGTCGTGGACATTGCGCCCACGGTAAGTCTAAACGGACTCGACACAATTTTAGATGCAATGGTAAACGTGAATTTACGGTTAGCACACAGGCGGGAGGATGTGGACGAGCAGCTTAAAAATCAAATCACGAGTAGAACCACCCGTCAATTCTTGCTGCAAAATCTCAAACGCCAGGAGGACGGCCGATTTCACTGGCGATGCAACTTAACGGAACTACAACGATTCGTGCAACAAAATGACACGTTTACGATGGCGCCGGAAGAAAAATACCTCGGACCAACGCTGTTTATCGGCGGCGGAAAGTCAGCCCACCAAATCGGGACGAAGGAGCGCCTTATCAGACAGCATTTCCCCAAGACGAAAATTCATACGATTCAGGAAGCCGGTCATTGGGTACATTTTGAAGCACAGCAGGACTTTATAAATGAGGTAAGTTGGTTTATGAAAGCTGTCATCTCTACACCACCTGCGTTCAAAAAAAGTTGATTCCTCTGCGTCATAGCGTTTATCTAATATTCAACCGGACGAGTGTCCGGTCAGGCTGAAGTAAAGGAAGCCCTAAACCGCTGAAAGCAAGTTAACAAGAGGTGGTTTGTAGCCTGTCCTAACTTGATTTTTGTTTTGAAGTCTGCCGGATAGTGCCTCCTTTTAGTAAGGGGAGGACAGCAGGGATTTGCTCGAAGTTCTCAGGCAACTCAAAGGTAGCTACTCAGAAGGCAGCTTAGGTTTGTAGCTCCCACTTCAGTGGGGTGCTCACGTGTAGCCAGCCTGTTCCGCACCG
>CAYVXE010000191.1:0-4782 GCA_964455375.1 uncultured Calditrichaceae bacterium | reverse complement strand
GTTGAGGCGAGCTAAACCATTACCGCAAACAGTAGAAATTTTTTCATTTCTTTCTCCTTAAAAATGGAATGGTTGATAATTAATTTTATTCTAAAATATAACTAAATTAATCTTTATGTTTGTCTTGCTCACCTCCTTTCGAATCATATTAAAGGCTGTATCCCAACCCGACTGAAAAAGTTCTTCCAGTCGAGAATTGCTGAAAAATGTATTCCTGCCCTTTATAGACCTGTGTCTTTTTAGATTTTGCATTTAAAAGGTTCTTGCCTGAAATTTTGAAATACAGGTTGCGTGTAATCTCTTTTGATAAAGTCAGGTTTAAACTGTTTACCGGTTGCTCATAAACGAATGGCTCACCGGTTTTATTGACCGCGGACAGCCTTTCGCCGAAAACATTATAATGCAGGTTTGCCCGAAAGCCATTTTCCAGATTATCATAGCCCAGGTTAAGGTTGAGCAAAAAAGGTGACTGTCCTTCTAACTCGCGTGTGGCTGCGATTTCGGGATTATTCGAACGCATAAGCTCCAATTGCTCCCTGGAAATGTCGATTTTTGAATTAACCAGGGAAAAATTTGCACCGAACAAAAAATTGCCTAGTGCCGGTGCAATGATATCCAGCCTTTTTCTTGCCTCAAACTCCAAACCCTGCACCTGAGCTTTATCGACATTTTGCCAGGTGATTTCGCGGTTGGAGGCTTGCACAATAAAAGCATTTTCAATTGGATTGATAAAATTTTTGTAGAAAAAGCTCAATGCATAAATTTCACCCGGTCTGGAAAACCATTCCCATCGTAAATCATAATTATTGATAAGCGTTCTTTTGAGAAAAGGATTGCCAATGTGCGTAAAGCCGGCGCTGAAATCAAAGGTTGCATAAGGCGCCAGTTCCCTGAAATTCGGTCGTGCCAATGTTCGCGTCGCACTCGCACGAAGGTTCATGTTCTTTGCCAGAGAGTAAATCAGGTTCGTGGAAGGCAGTAAGTCATTCGTGGCAATCTTGCCGTTTGCTTTTGTCGGGTCAATGCTTGTCAGATGTATGCCTGTCATTTCGTAGCGCGCACCTCCCACGAACCGTAATCTGTTGTTCAAAGGCAGATCGATCATTGCATAGTAGGCCTGTACATTCTGATCGGCGACATAATCGTTTGACCCTCTGTCGCTCTCCCTGATATAAAGTTTTAATTCGTAACCATAATAGGTGACGCCGTTGATGGTTTGGGAAGTCGAATCCCAGCCAACATTCTGATAAGAGAAAAACTTGTCCGGATCACCCTTGTAGGATGAAGCGCCTGAGCCTTGGCCGTAGATAAAACGACGCTCTGAAAAATCCCTGTTTTTTTGATTGTAAAAAGCGCCGAACTTTAAGGTGGCCGAAGAAATGCCCAGAGATTTTAAAGGAACCGAGACGTTTAATGTTGCTTCATCGCTTCTTTCATCCAAATAACGGAAAAGACGTGTTGGCGCAATATTCGAAAAAGTGCCATAGCGGGTAACCCGGTTCTTGTTCATCATCGCGAACCGGGAAAAGTACCTGACATCCGGTTCATCTTGACTGGATTTCGATGTTGAATATTGCCAGGAAATCTGACTGCGCAAAAGTTTGTCAAATTGGTGTTCTCCGTTTATCTGCAAAGAATATAATCGGCGTTCGTTGTAGCTGATATTACTGCTTTGGAAAAGGTCATCGATCCGATCGAGTAAATCATAGTCGTATTTGCCTTCCAGATAACGGGCTGTGCTTTCTCCGTTGACATTGTAAATGAGATTTAAACTGAGTATGTTTTTGGGGTTTAATTTGTAAGAAGATTTTAGCAATCCACCCCATAAAACATCATGGGTGCTTTTAACATCATTCATTTCGAAAATTGGTGTCAGCTTTGTAGCATTTTTGCTGCCCAGGTTCCAGGCATTATATTGTCCATTGTCATAGGAAGCATAGTTGTTGCTATATGTGAGACTTGCAATATAGCCAAACGGTTTGCTTAAGACGTTGAACTGGTTACCGATGGACAGAGAGTAACTCTGATTGAATGGCGGCTTCGTACTGACCGTCGTCATTGTCGGACGGAAGGCTCTGCTGTAATTAGCGAGTTCGTTCAGGGCCGCGGGATCGAGAGTGGATGGAATGGATGGCGGTGCTGGATTGCCGACCAAGTCAGGCAGTTTGCGGCTGCCATCGTCCATACCCAGCCAATCTTTGCTGCCCCCTGAATAGCTAATGGGGCCGTTACTGTTAAATGTCGTCTGCGAATTAAAAGATGAGGAAGCGGAAAATTGAAGGTTGAGCTTTTCCGGGAAATCTTTTGTTTTAATGTCAACCATTCCGCCGGAAAAATTTCCTGGTTTGTCCGGTGTAAAGCTTTTGATGGTAACGATGTTGTCAATTAAATTGGAAGGGATGAGATCAATGGACCCGGCTCGTCTGTAAGGATCGGTGCTGGGAAGTTCAGCGCCATTCAATTGTGTGCTTGTGTAACGATCTCCCAATCCGCGAACGTAAACATATTTCCCGTCCACAACAGAAGCGCCGGTAACCTGTGTCATAGCATCTGCTGCGTTTCCCGCACCGGCCTGTGAAATCGCTTCCGCACTGATTGCATCACTGACGGCGGCCGCCTTTTGTCTGTCTTTGAGTAGCGATGCTTCCGTATTTCGTGCCGCTTTTGCCGTAATAACCACTTCCTGCCCCTCAATGACTGCCATGCTCAAAGTAAAATCCAATTTCTGAACCTGGCCGGCTTTAACCTCGACCCCCGCAATCTTTTTTTTGCCGTAACCGATATAGGTTGCGACGATATTGTAAGTTCCAGGCTCAAGCCCATAGATGCGGTATTCGCCTTCCAGGTCTGTTGCTGCACCACGCAGCGTTCTTTCAATCACGACATTAACCCCAGGCAGAGAATCGCCGGTTTCAGCATCGACAACTTTGCCGGCGATACTCCCCGTATTTTTTTGACTCAGAAGGATATTGTTGCTGGTTAGAATAACAACAAATACCATCAGGAGTTTTGGATGAAATTGTCCTTTCATTTTCACCACCTTTTTTTCAAGTTTCTGCCAGTAAGAATTTTCAAAAGATATGACATGAAAGTTAGTTTGGATTAAAGTTAATGTGAAGAAATCGTAAAGAACGCGCCGGGCAGTTAGCTGTGCCCGCTCTTGGGTAAGATTCCCAGCCCCAAGATCCAGAACGAAATTTCTGCAAGAGCAGCGAAAAGCGAGATTTTGCGGAAAATATTAAAATGGTTTTGTGCTGTAATGGTGGATGCGTATCTCCGTTATAGGTGGAAAATCTGATCAAGATTTCAAATAAGGATCGGATGGATCATTCCGGCGCATGCCGGAATCTCCAAACCATTGTTTTTAAGAGATTCGGGCATTCGCCGGAGCGACTTGTTTATTCTATTGCCAGATCATTCTTTGTTTTAGTCTCTATTTGCTATTTTGACCATCCCTAACCTATATATTGCTGAAAAGAAATAAAAAACCTTGCAGCGCAAAAACTGCAAGGTCTTTTGTTTATATTCAAATTGTGATTTGTACAAAGTATGGAAAACAGTATTACCACAAAATACAGTTGGGATTACTAAAAAACAAATAATTATGTTGAAAAGCCATCAATACTTGATCTTATTTTTGAAGAAAGCTCCAAAAATGAGAAACAGGAATAATTGGCATAACTTTTATAAATACAATTGAATAATCATTGTTCTTTGAAAACCTGATATAAAAGTTTTTCTTGATTTTGGTCAATATAATGATTATGTATTGATAATAGGTTTAATTACAATTAACATCAATATAAAATCATTTGTTGGGAGTTATCACTATGAAACCCGATAAGACCAAAGTTATCGAAGGACTTTTTCATGCTCATAAGGTACTTCCTATTTCTACCGTGGCCGATTGTTTGGATCGTTCGGAAATTACGGCCAGAAGAGTCCTGAAGAAAGTGGGCTACTATAGCAGTTACACGCACAACAGCCAATATTACACCATTGAATCGGTAGCCAGATTCAATTCGTATGGGATCTGGTGTTATAATCATATCTGTTTTTCCCGATTTGGTACTTTAAAGGAGACGATGATTAGACTGGTTGATGAAAGCAAAGCCGGGTTAACCGTCAGCCAACTATCGGAGATATTGGGGATGAAATGCTATTCTGCAACCCATTTATTTCACAAGCAAGGGGCATTCAAGCACATCAAACGGGGAAAAGGGTTCATCTATTTATCGAAGCAGGAGAGCATCTACCAAAACCAGCTTGCTTATTACACCCTTCATGAACCGTTGACTCCACAAGCGGCCATTGAACTTTTGATTTACTATGTGGATCACCCGAAGGCCAACTACAACGAATTGGTACGGGTATTGAAAAAGAAACATCTCCAGGCTACAACCGAATCGGTTGAATCTTTTTTCAAAGAACACGGTGTAAAAAAAACTCCGGCCTATTAAATATGATCGGCCTGTTCCGCCGGCAGTTGGATTGGTTGACTCGTCCCGGGCAATTAATTTCAGGGACAAAAGTATTGGATTTTCGCGCCGAACAACAGGTCTGCCCAATCGATGACAAGCCATTAAAGGTACTGAAGACGTCAAACAAAACGGTACACTCAACGATTATCGGCACATTTCAAGCCCATCATACTGAGCTTTATTATCCCGAACACCGGCATTTGGGTGTATTTAAATCCGGCGATCTGCAGAGAATCGTTGCCGCCGGAAGTAATTTTGCCTATGATGCTATTGTGGAAATAGGTAAGGGACGTGAATTAAT
>CAYVXE010000190.1:0-4789 GCA_964455375.1 uncultured Calditrichaceae bacterium | reverse complement strand
AAGTAACAGATGTTTTAAAAGATGCAAGGCTTAATTTTTACTTGACATGGAGGGCACGAATGTGTTTTCTTGTTAAAGTGTAACGTTAAACAACTAATTCGTCCAATGCAGATAGAGAGCGATACATGGAAATCCAATTAAACGACGTAGAAATTCGTGTGCTTGGCGCTTTAATTGAAAAGGAACGCGCCACACCTGAATATTATCCACTTTCTTTGCACGCGTTAACAAACGCCTGCAATCAGAAATCGAATCGCGAACCGGTTGTAGCTTATGATGAAAAAACGGTTGTGCGGGCTGTTGAAAGTCTGCGTGAGAAAAATCTGTCACTCATGGTCACGGGAGCAGGCAGCCGGGTTTCAAAATATAAGCACACGTTCAACAGAAAATTTCAATTGAATGAAAAGGAAGTCGCTGTTCTTTGTATTCTCATGCTGCGTGGCCCGCAAACGGTTGGCGAAATTCGCGGCCGCACCGGCAGAATTTACAATTTTCCCGACCTTGCCGACGTGTCTGCAACATTGGATGGATTAATGACGCGGGGAGAAGGCGCCTATGTTGTGCAACTACCCCGCCAACCGGGTCGCAAGGAAGCACGCTATGCGCACCTTTTTTCCGCCGTTCCCGAATCTCCCATGGAGGAAAGAGAGTCGACAGTTGAGCAGGGAAGACAAACTGCCAGGCTCGAAAATGACCACACCCTGAGGCTTGAAAAAGAGATAGAAATATTAAAACATGATCTTGTGACGTTGAAACAAGAATTTGCCGAATTTAAAAAACAGTTTGAATAAATTCCACTCTCGCGAAATGCCGAACCTGCAAGGTCACCCGTTTTGGAATTTTCATCTTGAAACTGCTTTTGCATTCACAATTCGCAATTTGTAATTGCAGCTTTCACTGATTGATTATCACTTAACAATAATTTTTCCCGTTTCATCATGATTCCGGCAAAAATAGGGAAACGTGCCGATATGCTCGAATGTAAATTCACCGCTGGCACCCATTTCCGTAAAGGGCAGATCAAAATCGGACGTGGGATGCTCTTTTGTGCCGCTCTTAACTTCATGATAATCGCCGCACAGACAGGCGGGATCTTCATTCGTCCACCGGACCGTGGCACCAACGGAAACCGTCACGACCGATGGCTGAAACGTATTGTCAACGATGGAAATATCCACTAACGAAGACGACAGCCCCAATGGTTTATCCTGACCGCTACAACCTCCAAGAACCGCTGCCACGAATGACAACAGCATGAATCGTGATAAGTAGGACATGGCATTACCTCGAATTACCTTGTATTGCTAAAATTTAATAAAATAAATCAAGCAATCATTTTCAAGTTTTTTATTTGTCGGAAGGACGTTTTAGGGAGATTTTTGAATGTATTTGGTTTTTTGGACTTTTGGTAGTCGGCTTGCATTATTTGAAACATGCATCTGACTTCAGAGACGAACGTGTCGTAGCCGGTCGTATTGAAAATCTGTACTGGCAATATTTTTGTGGTTATGAGACCTTTCAACATTGAGGTTCCCATGGACCGGGGCAGTCCGACTCGATGGCGCAAACGTGGTAGGGGTAGCGGCATTGGGTACCCCTGAAGGAGCCACCTGAGATCGCCAAACGTACCGGTCATCGCAAATCTGGCACCACAATGTCAAAGCATTATCTGAAAGGCACAAATTGCGACAAAATATATGCCCGGCTGTGCGGATGCGGCTTTAACTTCAAAAAGCTGCTGAAAGCTTTCATGGCCTGGTTGCAAAAAACGCTTCGGCTTCAAAGTGCTGTGATTCATAAATTCGCGACATAACTCTGACAGGGTTTCGAACCCTGTCAGAGTTCAATTTGCATGCGAGATTAATTAACATAATTACGAATCAATCCATTAGCGAATTACACCAAACTACTCTTAATCGATTGCTACCGCAATAAAGCAAGCTTTTTCACCTGCACAAATTGCTCAGTTTGCAGCCGGTATAGATAAACCCCGCTTGCCACTGCCTTACCTGTATCATCTTTACCATTCCATTGAATGGAATGAACTCCCATAGATTGCACCTCGTCCACCAAAGTTGCGACATGTTGACCTAAAAGGCTGAAGATGATTAATTTAACTTCTGATCTTTTGGCCACCTGATATTGAATAGTAGTCTCAGGGTTGAAAGGGTTAGGGTAATTTTGTAATAAGGTAAAATGGTTCGGTGAATTTTCTGCGCCGTCATTGACAGACGTAATGGATTTTTCAAATTTTTGCCAGTGCAAAGGCAAAGTAGATAAAATATGGCCTTGTGCCATCGCCCAGGTATGATCTGCTGATCGAGTTAATCTAATTTCATCAAAGTAATTTGTAATCCCCTTCGATGCTAAATTTTCAACCACGCTCTTTGTACGTTCATAAAAAGAGCCCTCGAACCACGCTCGGTTGGCATTTTCACTTGCTGCATGTATCAAGAATTGTATTGACTTAATCATGTCAAGATGATCCTGGCGTGCAACTGCTATCATATTAGCTGGATTATACAGTTTCATGTAGTCGATATCCCGCGGAATTCCAAAAAAGGGATCAAAATTTGAAACGTTCATCCAAAGAGAATCATCCGATGACCCTGGCGTACGGGGATCGTCAAAATTCGTCCAGCCAAAAGGTCCGTCATAACACCCGGCAGAGATAAATAATTCCGGGTGCTTAATAGCAATCATAATCGCGCTGTAAGCGCCGGCAGAGAAGCCGTCAGTCCCACGAGACGCGCGGTCGACGATGGTTCGATAGTTACTGTCAACGTACGGTATCAAGTCCTGAATTAAATAGTCTTCAAACTGACCGGTGCCAAGTCCTACTCTATCTCCGATAATATCTGTAGCCATCATATTCACTGGAAACCCTAAAATGGTTTCGCCTGCAAAAGTCAGACCTGGCATTACCAGAATCATCTTACCCATTCTACCCCAATTAATTTGTTGATCTATAATATTTTTTATGTTTCCTTGCCTCGGATTGACCCATTCACTTTCATTACCGCGAAACAAATACAAGCTCGGATATTTTTCATCGCTTTCATCATAGCCCTCAGGCAGATAAATGTTGAAGCTTTTTTGTGTGCCGAGCGCCGGACTGTCAATCGTAACCAGTTCAATCCGACTGTCACCACCATAAATTTGAAAAGAGGTAAATAGAATGACTATACAACTAAACCATAATCGTGAGAACATGGTATGCCTCCTTTGTTATGATAAATTAGACTTCTGCAAAATTAAATTAAAGCATCCCAAAAGTTGGGTGTTCAGGCTTCAGCCTGCCTCAACCTAAAGGTTGAACACCTTGCAGAATTGTTTTCGTAAAAAAAATGATCTTATAGCGGCTGGCCTTAATAAAAGAGCGCTGAAATGACCCAAAACTCTCAGCTTAATCGCTTTCTACCGCACTAGAGCGAGCTTTTTCACTTGCACAAACTGTTCAGTTTGCAACCGATACAGATAAACACCGCTTGCAACTTTTTTACCGGTATCATCTTTCCCATCCCATTGCACGGAATAAACTCCCATAGATTGCACCTCGTCCACCAACGTTGCGACACGTTGACCTAAAACACTGAAGATAACTAATTTTACTTCTGATCTTTTGGGCACCTGATATTGAATGGTAGTCTCAGGGTTGAACGGGTTGGGGTAGTTTTGGTGAAGGACGAAAGTCGTAAGGCCAGTGGCAACATTGTCTTCGACAGAAGTCACTAACGGGTCATATTCATACATCCTTCTAAGCTGGTCTTTATGAGGGTAGCGTACTTCTGAGCCTGCCATCAGGTACACACGGTCATTCACCACGCTATAACCCATGACAAACCAGCTGAATGGCATGTCTGGCAATGATGTATCCCATGTGTCGGTCGGAGGGTCGTACACCCAGAGATTGGAATAAGCCCCCCCACCTCCGCGCGCTGCACCGCCAAAAATATGTACCTTACTACCAAAAACAGCAGTAGCCTGACCCACTCTGGCTCCAGGCATATCAGTTTTCCGACTCCATGTGTCGGTTGCCGGGTCATACATTTCCACAACCTTGGTAGCAGGCCCACCTTGTGATAACATACCACCAAAGACATATATCTTTCCGTTTACCACGCCACAGGTTGGAGCCCACCTTGCGGTCGGCATATCTTGTTTTGGTGTCCAGGTATCGGTCGCCGGATCATACATCTCCACTTTTCTAACTGGCGGATCCCCACCGATTACATAGATTTTTTCATCGACTACGCCCGCACATACACCCCACCTTGCGGTTAGCATATCTGCTTTTTGTGTCCAGGTATCAATCGCCGGATCATACTCCGCTGTTGTAGCAAATTCAGAACCCCTAGGACAACACCGATCAGTACCTCCAATTGCATAAATCTTGCCGTTTACTGTGGCGGTGGCCATAAATGCTCTACCCGGGAGCATAGGAGTTTTTGTCACCCAGTGATCAGTGGCTGGATTGTACTCTTCTACCTTAGTTCTATTAGTGCCTACTCCGCCAATCGCATAAATCTTGCCATTGACCGCGGATGATGATAAAAACCACCTTGACGAGGGGATGTCTTTTTTCGTTGTCCAAGGGCTGTCTTGTGCCAGGCAGATGGATGCAGTGGCCACGAGTCCTGTTGCAAACAAAATGATGATAATTGACATAAAAGCGGAGTACATTGAATAAAACCTGTTATTCTCCTTCATGGCTTTTTTCCTCCAAAGTATATGAACCTAAATTGAGCGACCCCTGACCGGGGGGATCGGTGTACAAGCTTCAGCTTGC
>CAYVXE010000189.1:0-4837 GCA_964455375.1 uncultured Calditrichaceae bacterium | reverse complement strand
CTATTTGCAGAAAACCGTCTCAGAATAAGGATTGACGAAAGACAATTGCGGCCTCCGGAAGTAAAATCTGTGAAAATCTTTTTTGTCCGTGATATCCGTGCGCCCAAACTGCAATTTTCGAATTACGAATCTTCAATTACGAATTTTTGTTTGCGCGTTTGTTCATTTACTAATTTAACTGCAAGGGCAATTTCTTTGCGTTCTTCGCGCTCTCAGCGGGAGTGAAATTTCGTGTGACCGCTTTTTCGGTGTCCTTCGGTGACCCTCGGTGTTTAATACAGCAGCGACGTAAGGCGGGTAGTTGCAAAGGACGCTGTTTTAAATTTGATTTTATTGGCTTTAAAATTGTTCCACCATATCCGCAGCTATTTTCTTCCCAGTCTTTTTTTCAAACCGTTTCACCATATTGCCGTAGCGCTGATCAATCTTAAAACCAAATTTATAAAAGTACTCCGGCCTCAGATAGCCCACCGTGACGATATTCGCGCCTTTGCTCTGAATCCGGTTGAAAAACTCATTCATCAAACCGTCACTGATGGTTTTCCTTCGAAAACGAGCATCGACGACGATTTTTTCCAGATGTACGTGCTGTTTATCAACAGGCCGATAAAAAAGTCCGCCAATGACCTGGATACGTTCATTTAAAACCACAAGATACTGATGCTCATGTCTGAATTCCACCGGCAAATTAGCTGCGTTGAAAAGTTTATATAACCGGACGATCTCTTTTGGGTTGGCCGGACTGCGCACGCCGTAGCGATTTCCTTCATCATCCTCGATAAATGTCATCAAAGCGGACTGTGTGTGCCCCTGAGTTCCAAGAGAAACGATTTCAGCCGTGTCCTTATGCCCCAAATGATGGTAAGTCATTTGCGCTAAAAATGATTTTTCCTCATCATTGAAATGAAACTCTTCACTCATTTTAGAAACCGTTCTGATCAACGCATCCTCGCTCTGCTGGTTTGCTTTGAAGGATTTAATGATATCATTAAACGTTCTGAGGGTTTGCGGTGCTGCGTCTGCAAACACCGTATCCCTGAAGTATTGGATTCTTGTTCCGGGGTAAAATGGCTCAAGCTCAGACAGCGTGTAGGTCGTGTGTAATTCCTGAAGCGTTTGCATTTTTGCCCGTGCTGTGGCCTCAGGGTTCAATTGCACCCACCGCAAATAACGCTGAATGGCAAAAAACAACCGCTTTGGCCTGTAACCTTGCTCTCTGACATGATTGATAAACTTGACGAGTTTTTCCTTTAACGCGGCGTATTCCAAATTTGTTCTTGATTGGTCAAGTGATTTAACGGCCTGCTCCAGAACATTGATTCCTTCGGTTTCGCCAAGAATCTCTAAAAATCCCGCAAAAATAACACTCCACTTACACTGTCCGCGCAAGTTGTCATATCTATCTTCAACGGGTTTTATGAAATTATCATAAAATGAAAAAATCATATCAACGATGTTGTTGAATTTTTTTCGTTTGGAAATTGAAATAATTCGGAAGCCGATCTGGTAGTCATGCGATGGCACGATCACATTCCCGGCCGTGGGATCGGCAATTTCCAAACGCCGTCCTGTGCGACACCAAAAATCGATGTACGCGCTGATACCGCTCCAGGCAAGATAAATCCACAGTAAACGCATTTTTTCTTCTTCGTCATCTAACGTTTTACGTGAAAGCCTGGCCAGAAATTTATCCACTGTATCGCCGTTGATGAACTCTTCCGTCCAGAGGTCAAACTCAGACCAATAGCCGCCGAAATCTTCAACCAGCGGTTTCCGTTCTTCCAGCGACCCGGCACAAATTAACCAGTCCATTTCCGATTGAATTTCTTCCTGACTCAGGGAATTGTTCACATTGATGGCAAAATCAAACGCACCAAAATGATTGGTTTGCACAGACACGCGATAGACTGTTTTGCCGTGCATGGTTCCCAGTTTGCTTATCCACACGCCGCTGAGCGCTATTTCCTGCAATTGAATGAGTGTGCCTTTTGTGAACAGAAAAATGGCTTCCCGAATGATGGAATATTTCTTGAATGCTGCAAAAATCCTTTCTTTGTGTTGCGGGTCAATGTCTTCTTCAAACGTCAGCACATCATCCCAGCCGTACTCAAGGGATGTTTCCGGATCTACAGCAATAGTCAGGTTTTTTCCTAACCACTTGCGAAAACCAACCACCAGTTTGTTCACACATTCACGAGCGTGGTCGGCAATGGCATCTTCAAATTCAATGAGAGACCAGTTGATCAGTTCCGTGCGAATGGACTTGTACGCTGCCGGATGCCTGATCCCGTACTCAGTAATAAGATTTAACAACGAAATAAGGGTTCGCTTTTTGAGATTTAATCTTGTCCAGTTTTCTTCTATAGCGTATTCATCCATCACGTCGAAAATGCAGTTCAGTTGTGAATGCAGGAAATTTTGATTGACAAATTTACTTAAAGTGTACATGTTGAGCGAACTGCCGATGGTTTGAATATATTGCTCAAAAAGCGATCTGAACCGTTGGCTTTTTTCAGTGATGAGGAGAACCCATAAAGCTTTTTCACGCACATTTCTTTTTGAAGAGGTCGAGAATCTTTTTAAAATATCCCTGGCGATTCCCATGAGCATCGGTTCACCTTCGCGGATTAACATTTCAAAGAACGTCGCCGCTTTATCCATGAAAGCATCGCTAAAACCTGTGAAAACATAACATGCCTTGTGCAAGCCTTCAATGGTGAGAACTTTTTGCGCGATCATTCGATTCAGGTCTGTAACAGATTTTTGCTTCGGTTTTACGGTATGGACGGGAGTTAGGGGCGTCAACTGGATTTTGTGCAGACTGTGGTCGCGCGCAGACGTGTAGATAGAATCACCGATAAATTGTTGTAACTCGTCATTACCGACCCACAGGGAAGGGTGGAAGATAAATTGACTTAAGTCGATAAAATATTTTTTTGTCTGGTACCAGAACGACCCGATTAAAATTTTGCCGCTTTTCTTTACTCCTGGTTTAACAGTTAGCTTAGCGCTGCCATTCGTCAGGCAGAGGATATCTTTTTCAAAGCGAATATCGGCGGAGGTAATCCCTTTTTCCTTTAAAAACCAGTTGGGAATCCGTACCTCGAAAGCTCCGGCTTTCAAGGAAACAAACTCACTGCTGTACATCTTTTCGATGTACTCCTTAAAATTCTTTTCGACGATTTTGCGTTTGTAGGTGCTCTTGGGCGTCAGCTCACCCTGGGCGGCATCAAAATCCCGGTGGATGATTTCAAAGTTGATTATGCGTTCATAAGGAGCCAGAAATCGGTTCACCGAGACGATTAACGAGCCGAAGAATTCCCGCATTTTAAAATGACTGAGCTTTCTTAAATTAAGCTGTTCGTAGTCCCAGTTCGGGTAAATTAAAACCGTATTGTATTCGCGGTTATCGCCCACAAGAAACACCCGCTGAACGGCATCAAAGTCCTGGAAAAGATTCTCGATGCGCTGCGGTGCAATGGTTTCGCCCCGCACATTTTTATAAATTTCTTTCTTGCGATCGACAATCTCAAAAAAGCCCTGTTTATCTTCAATAAAAATATCTCCCGTATGGAACCAGCCCTCAGCATCGATGCCGGTGTCTTCCCGGTTCAAATATCCCTGCATCACATAGGGGCCGCGAATCAGCATTTCACCATCATCGGCTAATTTGATGTCAATGCCGGGAAGCGCCTTTCCCACGGAATTAACCCGGTATTGATAAGGGGGCGTCATGGTGATGCCACCGGCGGCCTCGGTCATGCCGAAGCCACTCATAATTTCAATGCCATTTTCCTGAAAAAATCTGAAAATGTCCGGATCGAGATAGCCCGCGGCGGAAAGTCCCCAGGTCAGTTTACCGCCTGAAAAATGCTCCACCGTTTGTTTGATTTTTTTCTTCGGACTCGTATCGATATCCACCGTCTCAGCGATCTTTTCAAACAGTTGAATCCATTTTTTGGGAATGCTGATAAAAATCGTCGGCTTGGCCAGTTGCATGTTGTTTATCATGACATCCACTTTTGGACTTTCCATAAAAACGTAGATGCTGCCCCAAAAAAGGCTCCCCATCATTTCGAAATAGCGGCCAAATGTGTGAAACAACGGCAAGTAGCAGAGGAATGTGTCTTGATCGCTAATCTCGGGAAGCGCAATTGCCCGCGCAAAACGCTTACTAATGATATTCAAATGCGTAAAAATAATGCCCTTTGACGCTTCTGTGGTGCCGGACGTGTACATATAAGTCGCAACATCGTGCACACTTACGTTCTCGATCGCTTGCGTGACCTCAGGAAAAGAATCTCCGTTGTAATTGTTCAGGAAATCTTTATAAGTTAAGATGTTCCCCATGGCAATACTGCGGGATGAATCAATCAGGATTACCGAGTGGAGTTGTTTAAGCTCATTGCGTATGTTATTGACTTTAGCAAGTTGCCGGTCGTTGGAAAGAAATAGAATGGTTGATTGGGAATGATTTAGAATAAATGCAATATTTCCTTCAACAGAGTTTGCCGGGATGGGAACATCGACGATCCCCACAGACAGGCAGGCAAGATCGATGCACACCATTTCCAGACTGTTCTCCGACAAAATCGCCACCGGGCCGGTTATGGAATTCTTTTTTCGATACTCTAAAAGATTGGCAGCTATGGTTTGAATTTTCTGCAAAATTTCCTGCCAGGAATGTTCCGTTATTCGACCGGCGTGGATTTCCTTGAAAAGACATTTGTCGCCATATTGGTCTGCACGTTGCTGAATCAGTTTGCCAATTGTAAAATCGGATAATTTGATCATGGCTAAAATGCAGTCAAACCATGGCCCTTGAATATTATGCTTA
>CAYVXE010000188.1:0-4849 GCA_964455375.1 uncultured Calditrichaceae bacterium | reverse complement strand
CCTTTTTTTTACCATTTTTCAAATACCCACTCTCAACTCATCGCTGGCCTACGACCATTCTTTAAGTTGTACTCAGATTCATTTAAACGGTATCATCTCTGTGTCCAATTCAACCCGGAAACTTGTTTCTTTTTGAATCTGATTTCATTTTTTCACGCAAGCCTTGTAACATTTACTATCACGAATCGTAGAAATTTAGTGCTATGAATAGTCAACCTTAAATTCAGTTGGCAGGCTTTGAAGTACTTTTCAAACAATCTAAACTAAAAATCGTTTCGCGTGTTTAATCGGAGTATTTTTTCTGTAACCTTGCACGCACTAATTTATGTAAATTCGGGGAGAGAGATAATGTCTAAGAAAAAAATTGTATTGTTTTCCACAATTATTGTTGTTGTCATTGCAGCGGTTGTGATAATGAATGTTAAGAAAGACAGCCCAGACGAACTTGAGGTTCAAACATCATCTGCAAATCGTGGTATAATTGTGCAAACCGTTACCGCAAGCGGCCGTATTCAACCTGAAACACAGGTTAAAATCAGTGCCGATGTTGCTGCAAAAATCACTCGTTTGGAAGTAAACGAAGGAGACTGGGTTGAAAAAGGCCAGTTGTTAGTCGAATTGGATCGCGAGCGTTTTATAGCTGCTGTTGAAAGATCTGAAGCAAATTTGCGGGCAACAGAATCAACTGCTCAATTAACAAAGGAAAATATGCTTAAGACTAAAAAAGATTTTGAAAGAACCAAAGAGTTATTTGCAAGAAATCTGGAATCTCAGGCAATTTTAGATCAAAACAGTGCTGCCTTTCAGGTGGAAAAAGCACGTTATCAGTCGACTTTAGACCAGGCCGCTCAAGCTCGTGCATCCTTAAAGCAAAGCAGAGACGACCTTTCCAAAACCACAATTTTTGCACCAATGGCCGGAACGATCAGCGAACTAAATAAAGAAATCGGTGAGATTGCCTTAGGCTCCCAATTTCAGGAAGACGTTATTATGGTCGTTTCCAATCTTACAAGCATGGAATCGTTGGTGAATGTTGATGAAAACGATATCGTTTCCGTATCTATTGGCGACACAGCTAAAATTGAAGTTGATGCGCTGCCGGATGAAAAATTCAAAGGGGTCGTTGCAGAAATAGCCAACAGCGCCAAAGTTACAGGAACCGGCACGGCAGATCAGAAAACCGAATTTGAAGTGAAAGTTTCCATCCTCGATCCTGGCAACAAACTCAGGCCGGGAATGACCGCCAGTTGTGACATTGTGACTGAAACGAAAAAAAATGTTTTGAGTATTCCAATCCAGTGTGTGGCGGTTAGAACACCGGAACAATTGCAGAAAAAATCCAGTCGTGACGGCGACGCCATAGCTGATGAAATACAGGAACAAAAATACACTCCGGATGCAGATGGTTTCGTTGAAGTGGTATTTGTCGTTGAAGATGACATCGCAACTGCAAAACAGGTCAAAACCGGCATTCAAAGCGATACCAATATTGAAATCTCCGACGGGATTTCTGAAAACAGCGACGTCGTAACCGGAAGTTACCGGGCAATCAGTAAAGACCTCAAAAATGGTTCCAAGGTGGTTGTAAACAACGATTCTAAGAAAAAAGAATAAGCATTAATTCAGAGAATGACCTTCTAATATTTGAGGTAACAACAAGATGTCACTTAAAATAGAAAATGTCAAAAAAACCTACAGCATGGGAACTGAAAAAGTAAGAGCACTACGGGAAGTCAGCCTGAACATTGATAAGAATGAGTACATTGCGATTATGGGCCCATCCGGATCGGGTAAGTCAACAATGATGAATGTGCTCGGTTGCCTGGACACACCGACCTCCGGTTCTTATTTTCTCGAAAACGATGATGTCAGTCAGATGAATGAGGACCAGCTTGCCGATATCCGCAACCAAAAAATCGGCTTCGTATTTCAAACATTTAATCTCATTCCCAGGGCAAACGTTTTTCACAATGTAGAATTACCGTTGATTTACGGCGGCATTTCACCGGCAAAAAGAATCAAATTGACCAACGAAGCAATCGAAAAAGTAGGGCTTTCAGATCGCAAAACGCACAAACCGTCAGAACTTTCAGGCGGACAGCGTCAGAGGGTTGCCATAGCCAGAGCATTGGTAAACAATCCTGCAATCATTTTAGCAGATGAACCGACAGGAAATTTGGACAGCATCACCGGCGAAGAAATTATGGCAATTTTCGATGACCTGCACAAAGAAGGCAATACCATTATTTTAGTCACACATGAACAGAACATTGCTGAACATGCACACCGGATTGTTAAACTTAAAGACGGCATGATCGAATCCGACTTCAAGACACAAAGAGCAAATAGTGCTATGCAAACGGTGCTCAATTAAAAACGTAAGGGTTGGCAATGAAATCATTTTACGACACAGCAGAATCCTTCAAGATTGCTCTCGCAGCCATCAAAGCGAACAAATCCAGAGGTGTATTAACCACACTGGGTATTATAATTGGAATTTTAGCGGTTGTGACGACCATGACCGCTGCTAACGGGCTGGGAAACAATTTTAGGGAAAGCGTTTCAGCTCTCGGGTCAGACGTTCTTTACGTTTCAAAAATGCCGTGGGTTATTACCGGAAATTTCTTTGACTTCAGAAACCGTCAGAATTTAAAATTTAAAGAAGCGGAAAAATTAGAACAAAACCTTAAAAATGCTATTGCAATAAACCCGACAACGAATACGAATAAAAACATCAAATATCAATCCAAGACATTGGAAAACATCACCGTCATCGGTACAACGGATAAGCACATGATGGTATCCTCTTCTGTGCCGGAATCAGGCAGGTTCTTAACCGCATTCGATGTACAATACAAAAAAAATGTCTGTGTTATCGGCTCGGAGATAAAAGACCGGCTTTTCAAAGACATCAACCCTGTTAATAAAAGAATGAAAATCGGCCGTAATATTTACCGGATCATAGGCGTGATGGAAGAGCAAGGCAGCGCCGGATTTTTTGGCGGTCCCAATTTTGACAGGCAGGTCTTTGTTCCAATTAGTTCTTTCATGAAATCATTCGGTAGTAAAAATCGCAATTTCAACATTGCAGTGAAGGCGCCTGCCAACGTCAAGCTGGCCGATTTCGAATATGAAGTAATCGGCGAAATGCGCAAAATCAGAAAGCTCAAACCTATCGAGAATGACGATTTTTCCATAAACCAGATGAATCAGTTAGTGAGCATGTACAATAATGTAATGGGCGTCATTATCATGATTGGGTTAGTCATTACCGGAATTTCACTTTTTGTCGGTGGCATTGGCGTTATGAATATCATGTTTGTTTCCGTAACTGAAAGAACCAAAGAAATTGGCATCAGAAAGGCAATCGGTGCAAAGAGGCGGACAATTTTGACGCAGTTTTTATTTGAATCCTCAACGATTTGTTTAATAGGCGGGTTTATTGGTGTGCTGTTATCTTTTGGTGTAACATCTCTCATTAATAAATTTTTACTGCCGGCCAGCATCTCGCTGACAATCGTATTTGTAGCATTATCTGTATCTGTTTTTACGGGCATTATATCCGGATTTATTCCGGCATTCAAAGCTTCAAAGCTGAACCCGATTGAAGCATTACGCTATGAGTAATAAAGGCAAAATCAATTTTCACTTTGAAGAAAAGCCTTATTCCATCCGTCAAGGAAAACACAGATGATACTGATAAAACTGATGGTCGAAAATTATCAATTTAGAATGACAAAGGTAAAGGTATGCAAATTTTAGAAGCCTTTAAAATGGCAATGAAGGCAATATCAACCAATAAGTTACGGTCATTTTTGACATTGATCGGAGTTATTTCTGGGGTAGCCTCAATTATTGCCGTTATGACCGGTATTTCAGTTGTACAAAAGACCATGGAAAAGGAGATGAGCGTCTTGGGTACGAGAACATTTCAGGCACAAAAATATGCTGCCGGTGGGCCGATTAGTGAAGAAGAGCGGCGTAAAATCCAAAAAAGAAAACCCATTACGGTTGCCCAGGCAAATGCAATTCGTGAAAAAGTCAAAACGGTTGATCTGGTTGGCTCTGAATTGTGGGAGTTTGGTTTCAAAGCAAAATATAAAAATAAATCTACAAATTCCGATTTAACTTTTTGTGGCGGCACGCCGGAATATCCCGAAAACAACACCCACTATGTTGAACTAGGCAGAAACATTTCTTATGAAGATGTAAAGGTTGGCAGAAAAGTTGTTGTTATTGGCTACGATATTGCGGAAACACTTTTCCCTTTCACGGATCCAATTGAAAAAATAATTAAATTAGACGGTAGAAAATACAAAGTCATCGGTGTGTTTGAAAACAAAACATCTGCTTTTGGAGCACGGTTTGGCAAGTACTGTCTAATTCCCATTACCGTATTTCAAAGAACTTATGGTATGAAAACAAAAAGAGGGACTGATCGCTCGGTAAATGTTACGGTGCGGGCAAAATCTCCTGAACTTCTGATGGATGCTATCGAGGAAACCAGAGCTGTACTGCGCCATGAGCGCAACGTTCGTCCGCAAGATGAAGATGATTTCACTATTTTTCATAACCAAAGTCAGATTAAATCCTTTAATGAAACGACCGCAGGCGTCAAAGTAGGTGCGTTTATTATTGGCATTGTCGCATTAATTGTGGCAGGAATCGGTATCATGAACATCATGCTCGTTTCCGTAACCGAAAGAACCCGTGAAATCGGCATCCGCAAATCTCTTGGGGCAAAGCGAAAAAACATTTTGGCGCAGTTCCTGCTGGAAGCTATTGTTCTGTGCAATATCGGTGGTGTTCTTGGCGTAGCCGCCGGATTCGGACTGGGAAACGTTGTCAC
>CAYVXE010000187.1:0-4951 GCA_964455375.1 uncultured Calditrichaceae bacterium | reverse complement strand
TTAAAATCTTTTCATCAAAAGTTTGCATTTTTTTGCAAGAGTTCACTTGTAATACAATAATGTATTTTAAGATACATGTCCGATGAAATCACACCTAGCACATCGTCACAGGCTTCTCTAACCAAACCTGCCGGTAATATAATCCTCCGTCAGTTTTTGTTTCGGATTGGTGAAAATTTTGTCCGTATCATCAAACTCGATGAGTTTGCCCAACCACAGATAAGCCGTCCAATCGGAAATACGCGCCGCTTGCTGCATGTTGTGCGTGACGATCACAATGGTGTAGTCCTTTTTCAATTCGAGAATCAGCTCTTCCACTTTTGCCGTGGCAATGGGATCGAGCGCGGAACACGGTTCATCCATTAACACCACTTCCGGCTCAACGGCGATGGTACGAGCGATGCAAAGCCGTTGCTGCTGCCCTCCGGAAAGTCCAAGAGCGCTTTCGTGCAGCCGGTCCTTTACTTCTTCCCAAAGTGCGGCGCCCTGCAGACTGCGTTCAACAATCTCGTCCAACGCCTCTTTCTTTTTTATCCCGACGATTTTCGGGCCGTAGGCAACATTCTCGTAAATCGATTTCGGAAACGGATTGGATTTTTGGAAGACCATGCCAATGCGTTTGCGCAACTCGGTCACGTCGATGGTCGGATCATAAATATCCACGCCATCGGAATATATCTTACCCTGTAAACGGGCGCCGTCGATCAAATCGTTCAATCTGTTAAAACAGCGCAGGAGCGTACTTTTCCCGCATCCGGAGGGCCCGATAAACGCCGTCACCTGTTTTGGCGGAATCTCGAGATTGATATCTTCAAGCGCCCACCCTTCTCCGTAACTGAAATACAGATTGTCCGCTCTGATAACAGCATTCTCAAATTTTGGTGCGACTATCGGTACAAAATCGGCGGCGGTATCTTGACTGATTTTCCTTTCCCCCGGCGTTCTGTTCACAGATTCAAGAGACTTACTTTCGACCATGCTTTTCAACCTTTGAAGTTAAAATTAAAAAACCGAATATGCAATTTTTTTCCGCATCCGGTTGCGAACCACGATGGCGATAACATTCAGCAACACGACGATTAACAACAGCAGCAATGTCGTGGAGTAAACCATGGGCAGGGCCGCTTCCACATTCGGAGACTGAAAACCGACATCGTAAATATGAAATCCCAGATGCATAAATTTCCGCTCCAAATGCAGAAATGGGAAATAACCGTCCAAAGGTAACGACGGTGCAAGTTTCACCACCCCGGTAATCATCAATGGAGCGACTTCTCCGGCAGCACGGGCAATCGCCAGGATCATTCCGGTAAGAATTCCCGGCATGGCACCCGGCAGGACCACTCGCCACAACGTCTCAAATTTTGTCGCAGACAGCGCCATCGACCCCTCCCGCACGGCACGCGGCACTGCGGCAAGCCCTTCTTCCGTGGCAACGATGACCACCGGTACCGTGAGCAGCGCCAACGTAAGAGACGCCCAAAGAATGCCACCCGTACCAAACGTAGGGGTCGGTAATGCTTCGGCATAAAACAACTTATCGATGCTACCGCCGATAGTGTAGATGAAAAAACCCAATCCGAAAATCCCGTACACAATAGATGGGACACCTGCTAAATTATTCACAGCAATGCGAATGGCACGTACCCAAAGACCCTGTTTTGCATATTCCCGTAAGTAAACCGCTGCGAGTACGCCCAAAGGAACCACAGCGATGCTCATAATGACCACCAGCATAACCGTCCCGAAGATGGCGGGAAAAATTCCGCCTTCGGTATTCGACTCACGCGGTTCACCGGACACAAACTCCCACACTCTTCCCGCATAGAGGCCGGCTTTCTGAAAGACATTCATATTGTTCGGCGCATACAGACGGACGATATCAAACACCTTTATGGCTTTCTCTTGTCCATCGATACTGTTCATGACCAGGACGACCTTTTTCGACTGCTCATACAGTCGGCTGAGAGCAGCTTCTTTTTGTTTGTAGTCCTGCTGCAGCGCCTTCATTTTTGCCTGGATGTCTGTTATCTTCTCAGTGTCCGTAACGTCTTTATTTTGCAACTGAATGCGGCGCAGCCGCAACCGCAGCGCCTCCAGCCTGTAGTTGATCCCGCCAATGTCGTCTTTTTCAATACGGTCAATTGTTTTGTGCAAAGCATGTGCTGCTTGTAGATGGGTTTGCAACGCTTGCCGGGCATCCGTCCAATTGGTGGCCACGATTTTGTCGTCCACTTTCAAAGCTTTGAACATGCCGTAAAAATTTCCCCACTCCATCCTCTCCAGTACCAGAGCATTTTCGGGAAATATTTTTTTTTCGATATCCTTTTCATCAATCCATTTAAAATCCAGAGAATAAACATCGCGATTGCCAATTTTCAGGCGTAAGCGAAATTGTTCCTTGTGTCCCGGTTTCTTGTCATGTTGGGGAATGACTTCACGGTTCCAGATTTCCCCTAAAACTTTCCGATCATGCTTCAATTGTAATTCCACCACATCAGACGGCCAGAACTGCTGCAGCCCGTTTACCAGAATGAGCACCACCAGGCCGGCGATCATCAAGACGCTTAACGCCAGCGCGCCGCCGGTCAGCCAGACATAAGGATCTCCGCTTTTCCAATATTTTTGCATGATCTTTTTTAGAGCTTCTGATATTTTTGGCGTAATTTATTCCGCACGACTTCTGCCACCGTGTTCACTAAAAACGTTATGATAAACAGGAGCATCGCAGATAAAAACAGCACACGATAAAGCGTCCCTCCCACCGGAGCTTCCGGAATTTCAACGGCGATGTTGGCGGAGAGGGTGCGGAAACCGTTGAAAATATTCCAATCCATAATCGGGGTATTTCCCGTCGCCATGAGCACGATCATCGTTTCCCCCACGGCACGGCCAAAACCAATCATAATCGCAGAAAAAATTCCGGCAGCAGCGGTGGGCAAAACGACTTTTATGGCCGTCTGCCACCTTGTCGCACCAAGCGCCAGCGAACCGGAAATCAGATTTCGCGGAACATTTGAAAGCGCATCTTCCGAAATCGTGTAGATAATCGGAATGACGGCGAATCCCATAGCAATTCCTACCACCAGAGCATTTCGCTGGTCGTAATTGAGAGCAAACGTATGAAAGAGCCAGCTCTTGAAATCACCGCTAAAAAGAGTACTTTCGATGATGCCATTTAACCACAAAGCCAGGAGAATGCCAACAATCATCACCGGGACGGCCAGCAAACCCTCAATCCCGGGCCGAAACCGGTTGCGGAATCTTGAGGGAACCTGCCGCCATACGAGGGCTGAAATCAGCAGAAAAAGTGGCAGGACGACGGCCATGGTCAACATCGCCGGCAGAACATTGTCGATTCTCGGCGCCAGCCAGAGCCCGGCTAAAAATCCCAGAACGACACTGGGCAACGCCGCCATAATCTCCACCGCAGGTTTGATTTTATTCTTCAGCGCCGGATGCATGAATTGCGACGTATACAGCGCGCCGAAAATTGCCAGCGGCAGAGCGATGATCAGCGTATAAAGCGTGCCTTTTAAGCTTCCGAAAATCAACGGAACCAGGCTGAGTTTTGGTTCGTAATCGTCGCTGCCGCCCGTGGACTGCCATACATATTCCGGTTTTTCATACCCCTCATACCACACTTTCCCGAAGAACGCCTTAAACCCCGACTCCGGATGAGGATTGTTTATTCTCCAGTGCGAAAATTCACCCTTGTCGCTCAATACCAGGGCGCCGTTGGCCTTTGGAGCAAAACCAATCAACCTGATGGCGGTCTTCTCACCTGTTGCAAAACTGGCGAGCATCCGTTCGGATGTTGTGTACTGCAATTTTAAATTGCCGGTACGGTCACCTGAAATAAATCCCTTTCTGCGGGCGGAAGGTCTTAGTGCTGTGATCGCCGATTTGTGTTTTGCCATCTGATGAATTTTGGTTAAACGCCACCCGGACGGCGAGGACGCATCCCGCACTAAAAACCAGGCACTCACATTTCCAGAAGCATCGCCAACCATGAGCGTCCGGTCGCCGATTAAAAACCGGAGTGCAGTAATCCCTGCCGCGCCGGTTTTTGTCGCTTGTGTTGAGGTAACAAATTCAGGCGCTGCATCGGATGCAACATTCCAATGGTAAATCTTACCATTGGCACTCCCCACATACATATTCCTGATATTACTGTCCAGAGCAATGACCGACGGCTGTCCCGACCAGACTTTTTCGATCTGATAATTCACACTGTCTACTTCAGCATCACCAAACAGGGATTCCGTCTGTTGCCGTAAATAGACACGAACATCACCTTGAGCGGTAATAATCGCCAACCCCATGGACGCTTCCGGATCACCGGCAAAAGAAATCTGTGTAATACGTTTTCTCTCCGGCTCAATTTGCCAGGGGCCCTTTTCTGAAACAGACGGTTTGTAGGTGCGCACACCCTCATAAAATGTTGAATTAAAACGAATGCTGACTTCGACTGCTTCTCCTGATTCGGTTGCCAAGACAAGTTGTTTGCCGTCCAAAGACTGCCAGGAAGCGGTGATTCGGGCGCCATGACTGCGTTCAACCTGGAAGGATTCTCTCGGCACCAGATCAACCAGAGAAAAAAATTGAATCAAACCATCCCCGGTAAGAATATAGCCGATCTCCTGGTTCTCATCCATACCGGCAAGAATAATTTTCCCCGCTGACTTTTCAGGAAGAATCTTTGTTGCTGAAAAGGTCGACTGTTGGGTGACCTTGGCAGTTTCAAACAGCGGAACTATTTCGGTTAGAATAAAAAGCAGAATCGCCAGAATACTAACGATAATTGTAAATCCTCCTGCCGCCACCACCCAACTTGCCCAGCGGTCGGCTAAACGGCGTTTTTTCAACCTGAATTCTGACTCTTCCGACGGAAACAATTTTTTATTCTTTACTTTATCAATTTCGACTGACATGTTGGTTTTTCTCTACC
>CAYVXE010000186.1:0-4976 GCA_964455375.1 uncultured Calditrichaceae bacterium | reverse complement strand
GAAGCGATTTCGAATAACAAAACAGTTTCGTTAAAAAATATAGCAAACATGTCGGATTTTACCGGCAGTAGTGAAAACGTCTGGGTGGTCGATGTGAAAAAGAAAAAACTTTGGATTCGCATGGTCGGCGAGGGGGAGATGGTTTTACAAATTTTGAAAGATAGATGATGGAATGTTTGCCGTTAATCTATGAACAAATCAGTAGTTGGAGCTTTCGGCGCTGCCGCCGGCGTTTCGCTGGCTCCGACACTGGCCTGCTATATTGAAAAGAAAAACGCGAGACCTAACATAATCTGTTTATCAGAAAATCCTTTGGAGAGTGAATGATTCGATCATTGATTATTTTATTAGGTGCTATGTTGTCAGCTATGCTATTTTCGCAGATGGCCTGCAGTCCAACACAACATACTAACGGGCCATTGCGAGTGAGCAGCGACAATTCGCGATACTTTATGGATGCCTCCGGGAGGGTTGTTTACTTAGCCGGTTCTCACACCTGGCTTAACATTCAGGATGGCGCTTTTAACGGGATCAATGAAAAATTCGATTATGCTGAATATATTCAGTTTTTAAATAGCTATCACTACAATTATACCCGCTTGTGGGCCTGGGAGAGCGCTGTTTGGGTTATGCCCAACTCGTCGTTTGTGCGCATTTCGCCGTTGCCTTATCAGCGCACCGGCCCCGGGAAGGCTCTGGACGGCAAGCCAAAATTTGATCTGAAACAATTTAACCAGGCCTATTTTGGCCGCTTACGCAGGCGTGTGGAAATGGCCAGGGAGAATTGCATTTATGTCAGTGTCATGTTGTTTCAGGGATTCAGCGTAGCCCGCAAAATTAAAAACCGAAAGCAGACGCCGTGGCTTGGACATCCCTTCAACAGAGACAACAATGTCAATGGTGTTAATGGAGATGTTGATGGTGATGGCAAAGGCTATGAAACCCATACCCTGCAATTGCCGCAAATTACCCGCTTTCAGGAAAGGTATGTTCAAAAAGTTATCGAGACTCTGAATGACTTTGACAATGTTATTTATGAGATTTCCAATGAAAGCCAGGGTGCTTCCACGAAATGGCAATATCATTTCATTAATTTCATTCATGCCGTCGAAAAGAAAATGCCTTTGCAGCACCCGGTGATGATGACTTATCAATGGGACGGAATCGCCGGAAAAGGCAACAATCAAAATCTCTTTACCAGTCCTGCTGAAGCTATTTCGCCCGGCAATGATGATCGCCAAAAGTTTCCGAACCGCAATAATCCTCCGCCAACAGATGGTTCAAAAGTGATACTTTTTGACACCGATCACCTGTGGGGAATAGGAGGGAGCGATGTGTGGGTTTGGAAAAGTTTTACTCGTGGATATAATCCTGTTTTTATGGATGCCTACAAGAACTCTCCATATCAACCGACTCCGAAGATGCAACAGAAATGGGAGCCGTTACGAAAAGCTATGGGACAAACGTATGACTTTGCCTTAAAACTCGACTTGACGAAGATGCACCCTGACACATTTGTGTCAAGCACAAAATACTGTCTTGCTAACCCGGGGAAAGAATATCTTGTTTTTCAGCCGGATTCGGCCTCATTTAGTATTGACCTCAAAGCAGGTAATTACCTGGCAGAATGGTTTAACCCGTTAACTGGCAGAGTTGCGAAAACTGAAAATATCAGGGCTGATGGGAAAAGAATTGAATTGACGCCACCGTTTGTTGGGAAATCAATTCTCTATTTAAAAAGCCATTGAGCTCAGGGTATGCAAATACTGCGAGAAATTACCTAATTCCAGACTTTTCCCCATTGCAATTTAAAAATTTCTCTTAAATTTTCAGAAAATTACTTGACAATATTAAATTGGATGCGTATCTTAGTGCGTTAACGTATAGAATGTACGGTAAAAACTCAGCCGAATTCGGTAGGCGATAAGTAATTGTTTAGGACTGGGAGTAAAGTAATTTGATCATTAGCTTTTCTTCAGGAGCTTTGTTAAGAGTTGGTTTGGCGCACTTAATTTGTTAATTTGCGGAGGGATCTGGTCAAGTCCTTATTTTTTAAAATCTTTCTTTTAACATTCTTTAGCTGGCTTCCCGGCGCGAGTCATTTCATTTTTCCTCAGGGATTGGAACTTACAATCCATGGCGTCGATGAGTCTGCAGGGAATGTGTCGTGCTATATCGTCAAAACACCTTTGGCTGTTTATTTTTTGGAAAAAAGAGGTTTGGGTCTTTCCAGTATGGTTGGCAGGGACGGTCATGACTGGATAAGTTTTCATCCCAGGTCTGGCAGTGGTCCAGGAGGAGAGTATCGGGGATTTCCTAATGCGGTTCACAAACAAGACGGTTCCTTTTTCCATCCGAAAAATGAAGAGACGGATTCTTCTTTATCAGAAATTAAATATGCAGGTGCGGAAAGAATTACAATTGCAGGAAAATCAGGGAACAAAGCCTGGGAATGCCGATGGGATTTCTATCCTGATCATTGCACTTTTACCATGACCAAAATGTCCGTCGGGTACAAATACTGGGTTTTGTATGAGGGTACCTCGGGCGGGGAATATGACGATTCCGACTGGTGGATGACATCGGATGTCAGCGAAAAACGACCATTGACCTCAACACATGAAGGAGATATTCCAAATCCCGAATGGATCGTTTTTGGTGATAAAAGTTTAAAGCGAGTTCTATTTTTGCTTCACCATCAGGACGATGACTATCCTGATCGTTTCTATCAAATGAAAAAGAAAATGGCCGTCTTTGGATTTGGAAGGCAAGGGATAGATAAATTTATCGAGACTGTTCCGCAAAGTTTTTCGATCGGTTTCTTAGAGACGACGGATCACTCGCTGATCTCCAGAATTATGCAGAATATTTTAAAAGAAGATGTGAAGCACTTTGCAACTGAAAGGTAAACTTTTAAATGTTGGTATGTTATTGGCTGGTCGTATGTACATTATGTGGCATGGCGTTGAAATAGACTAAATCTACGCACTCATTGATTTCTAAATACTGGCTAAAAAAGCCATCTCAATTTTTAAACAAGACAACTTTGATTGCTCTGTGTTCTTTATTTCTTGTTGATTGAGCGAATTCTGAAACCCGTTAAAAAAGGACAAATTTGTAGTTCGAACACTTGTTTAATGTCTGCCCGAAAACGGGTATTTTTAAGTAGCGCAGACTTATCTTTGCGAGTCTGTAACAAAAACAAATATAGATCAATATTTCAATTCATTTCACTCGTCGACCTGGAGGTCGACGTTACGATCCTTGACTCTATTTCAGTTATTTAAAGTAAAGGAAAGGAGAATTACGAATGGCTTTTTCCACACCTGTAAAGCAATCAATAAAAACTGCAGGTGGTCATATATCACGGAGGAGTTTTGTCAAGACAATTTCTGCTGCTTCTGCCGCGACGCTGGGTGCGAATATTATTAGCTGCAAAAGCAAACAAAGAAAACCCAACCTGCTTTTCATTTGGACCGATGAACAAGCAACCCATACCATGAAAGTTTACGGGAATGATAAAATCAAAACACCTAATTTAAATAAATTGGCGGAAGAAAGTTTTGTATTCAAGAATGCCTATGACAGCCAGCCGGTTTGCACGCCGGCCCGATCAACCGTGATGACCGGCTTGTGGCCCACTCAGAATACAATGGTGAAAAACGGAAATATCTTGCCCAAGGAGGTTGAATGTTTCCCCGAGATCGTAAACAATCCGGAATATAAAACCGCTTACATGGGCAAATGGCATTTGGGTGATGAACAGTTTGCCCAACACGGTTTTCAAGAGTGGGTCAGCATGGAAGAATCCAATAACCATTCACCTGAACGAAAGGGAAGAAAATATAGCGATTATTGGCATTATTTAAAAAATTTGGGTTACACACCAAACCATACAACCAATCTATTTAGTCGTGATTTTGCTGCCAGCCTTCCAATAGAAAATTGCAAACCAAAGTTTTTAGAGCGGAATGCAATAGATTTTTTAAAACGGCACAAGAATGAACCGTTTATCCTGCATGTTAATTTTCTGGAACCCCACATGCCGTATTTCGGGCCTTTGAATGATATGTACGATCCAGATAAGGTGGATTTGCCTCCTAATTTCGACGATCCCCTGGAGGAGGATGAACCTTTGGCTTATCGAAATACCAGGAAAAGATATGAGGAGAAGGGAGGGTATGGATTTCCTTTAAAGAGCGAAAAGAATTGGCGCCGCCTGATTGCCAATTATTGGGGATTGGTTACTGAGGTGGATATGAGTGTGGGGGCGATTCTAACCGCGCTTGAAAAATTTGGTCTCGATGATAATACAATTGTGGTTTATACAAGTGATCATGGTGACATGATGGGATCGCACCGGCTGCTCGCAAAGGACGTGATGTATGAAGAATCAGCCAAAGTGCCTTTGCTTATGAGAATCCCACAAAAAGGAAAGAAACAACGTATCATCGAAAAACCGGTGAGCCATATTGATCTGGTTCCTACGCTTCTCGATTTGATGGATGTTCAAACGAATAAAGAATTTCCAGGACAAAGTCTGGTTCCCCTTCTCGAAGGGAAAGCTGTAGATGAAGATCATGTATTTATTCAGTGGAATGGATTTAACAGGACGTACAGCAATTATGGCCATGAATCAAATCAGTCATTCCAACTGAAAACAGTCCATGATATCTATATCCGTACTGTTGTCTCTCCGGATGGGTGGAAACTGAGTTTGAGTGATATTGATAAGAACCAGCTATTTAATCTGAATGAGGACCCTTATGAAACGACAAATCTATATTACAGCGGGCGTCATCAGGACATTATTAAAAGATTAACGGAAAAAATTTATACCTGGCAGAAAAAAATTGGCGATAAGGTTAAGGTTTAATGAAACTGTTGTATTTATTTTTGCCTGTGTTATCAAGGTGGATGTTTTCACAACGCGATGGCAAACAGATTTTATGAGTCATGAAAGGAGATAACTTTGC
>CAYVXE010000185.1:0-5014 GCA_964455375.1 uncultured Calditrichaceae bacterium | reverse complement strand
GATGAAGCACTGGCGTCGAGGGTGACGGGTTCATCTCCGGAATTATCCAAATCGTCGACGGTTTGGTCAGGACCAGCATTTGCAACCGGTGGTTGATTGCTGGTAAAGTCGATAATAAGTTCAGGAGGTGTGCCTCCTTCCTTTGAACTATAGATCACCTGATCGGAGGAATTGTTTTGGATGGCAAGGCTGTATGTGCCATCCGTGGTAATCAGTGAGGTTAGATCGATTTCAACGATCTGGCCGTTTGAAACCGTTCCTATATTGGTAATTGACGCACCAGCAATGGCCGGGGCATTGTCCCAGGTGATGGAGCCTTCATCCCAGGCGTTGGAAACCGTGAAAAGCGAACCACCATCATCGCTGGCATTCAAAACCTCGAGCCGCAGCACTGCATTGGTGACGGCACCCGTAATGCCTGTTACATTGAATTTCAGATAACTGTTCGTTTCTGCTGCTCGTGTATTACGCACCTGCAGACGATTGGAGTTTCCTTGATTTGTTGTGGGGTTTGACGAACGAACAGTAGCATCATCCGTGGAATTGAATGTTATCTGGCTCTGTGAGAAGACAATCGTAGGGAGAAAAAATAATACCCAGACCATCCGTGACATGATTATCTTAAGATTGCTCATCTGTACTCTCCTCATAAAAGTTTATATTTTGGGCAACAACATGAAACCACGCAAGAAACTCGCATGGAGCGCCGTCATTGCGGTGAGAGAAAAAACAAGAAATTACTTGACTATTAAGTGTAAAGTTGTTTACTTGAAAATAATTGCTACTTTGGGTTTGGGTTTGGTTTGAAGGCCTATTAAGGCGACATGCGATTATTTGATTGACGATTTATGAATTCCAGACGTCGTCAAACCTGTTTTTCCCTTTCTCTTTTCCCTTAAAAACTATTTATATACCACATTACTAATATAGAGCATATTGTGTTAATTTATCGTTAACGTAATATTAATTTTCGTTTAGAAACATTAAAAAACGTTAATGTGAGATTTTTGTGTTGTCAAATATCCTGAAGTAACTATTTTTCATGGTTTTTTTTAGATAATAAGATAGGTGGGTCTGTGAGGGTACTTGTTGTCGAAGATGAGGTTAGGGTAGCCAGTTTTCTGCAAAAGGGGTTAAAAGAAGCAGGATACATCGCGGATATCGCTACAAATGCGGACAACGGTGATTATTTGGTTTCCTGCAATGACTATGACCTCATCTTGTTGGATTGGCTAATGCCTGATGTAAGCGGTCTGGAATTGTGCAGACAGTGGCGCAAAAATGGTCTGAAAACTCCAATTATCATGTTGACCTGTAAAGAGCACACAACCGATCTGGTCACTGCCCTGGATAATGGTGTTGATGATTACATCGTTAAGCCATTTTTGTTTAGTGAACTTCTTGCGCGCATTCGGGCCATGTTGCGCCGAGCTTCGCGCTTTCCTGAAAAACCTGGCTTGCAAATGGATGATCTGAAAATTGAATTAACCACCCGAAATGTCACGCGGGGAGAGAGTACTATTGTTTTGTCCGCACGTGAATTTACATTGTTGCATTATCTTATCCAGAATGCAGAGAAAGTGGTTACCAAAACCGAGATTTCCGAACATGTGTGGGGCACAATTTTTCAAACAAACACAAATATCTTAGAAGTTTATATCAATCGTCTGCGAAATAAACTGAATTGCGGCTCAAAACATCCCCTCATTCATACTGTCAGGGGAGTCGGTTATATTATGAGGGTCATGAACCCATGAAATCCTACTGTCTGAGAATTACCGTTATTGTTTGCATGTTTTTGGGTCTAGCCGAAGGCGCACATGGCCAAAGGCTATTGGGCCCTTATGGGTACGTCACGGTTAAAGCTGCAAGTAGTGCTCACGACTCTCTAGAGAACGATCTTGATGTCAGCCTTCTCAATTTGTATATCATGAGCAATTTCGCGTTCACACCGAGATTTCGCTTTTTCACCGGTTTGGAACTGGACAAGAAATCTGAGGCTGTCAGCCATGAACAGGTTATCAATTCCATTGGTTTTGTTGGCATCGAACAGGTGTGGCTTGAATTCGATTTGTACAGGTATCTTAATCTGCGTGTAGGAAAGTTTCTGACACCTTTTGGGATTTTCAATGAAATCAATAGTGCCACACCGGCCTATCACACCACCCAATTGCCGGCTGTCATCTACGGTGAACACCGGAATCCTGTCAATAACTTACAGCGGTTTTACGCCAAGAATTCGGTCGGTTTCCAATTCTATTCTGAATTTACCAGCAAAAAAATAGAGTTCAGAATACAAGCTCTGCTGGTCAATGGCAGGGGTAACAATTTTTTTAAGACATGGAACACCCGCGATGCGGGTGTGGCTCTGAGGGTTATGTCAGGAATTCCAAAATGGCATTTGCGCTTAGGGTCCTCCTTATACACAGATAGGAATGATTTGGCTTTAGATACACGACAGAGTGCCTTGGGTTTTGACGCGCAATATGAATACAGGCGCTGGCTTGTTAACACGGAAGTCATGTTTAGCTCGCTGGCGTATGTTGAAAACCGACGGAAAGCTCAACAGGCCGTCGCTGCTTATGGTGAAGTTGTCTATCATCTGTTCGACCGCCAAAGCATTTTGGCGCGTTTCAGTTACTTTGACTTGGATAAAAATATTCCTGCTCGGGTAGAAAAGGTGCTAACAGCGGGAACGAGTATCTATCTTGTCCGGGAAGTTTTGCTAAAAACTGAAGTGCAATTCCATTTATCAAAATATGATCCCGGCCAATCCTCGGTTTTTGCCGTTGCAACCCTTTCTTATGTATTTAAAGGATTCTAATTTGCACCTAAAATTGAAAAGCTTCGTGATGAAGAAAATAGCGGTGTATATTCTCTGGGCAGTCATGCTATTTGTCTGCTGTTTTCCGCAATGTGTTGACGCCCAATATGTTATTGTGGTATCGAACACTAGCGATATGGACTCTCTGTCAGTCGATGATTTAAAAAAAATATTCAAGGGTGCATCACCACATCGACTTTCATCAAAAAAAAACCGCCAGGTGGTTGAATATGGTCCTGCCTGCGACAAATTCTATAAATCATTGTATGGTCAAAGCAGTTATTCTTTAACGAAGCATTGGTTGCGTTTGGTGTTTACAGGTAAACGCGTATTGCCACCGAAAAGCTTTAGTGATAGCGAAAAGTTTGCGCGATTCCTCATCAGAAATGAGGCCGCCATTGGTTTTTTGCCAGTGGACGTGTTTGTCAGACTGTCGAAACAGTCTATCCGCAGTATAACAATTCTTGGCCAACGCTATCATTATTCCTATTTATTTGATGATTAGCCGCCAACCCCCCTCAGGTTACATTTGATGATACGCCATTTTCAACATCTTCCCATTCGTCTGAAGATCACGATACCTATCCTTGGGACTCTTGCTTTTATGCTCACGTGGGTCTATTTCTATTTTCCGGCCCAAGAAAAACAAGTGTTGTTGCTTTCAGCTAAAAATGACGCGGTCAAGAGCGCAGAATTATTCACTGAAGCGATTGCCCACGCCTTTGCCCAGCATGACTATCGGCTGCTGCAAAAATCATTGCAATATGCAATGGTGGATTCAAGTATTTCGTATATCGTAGTTTTCGACACCAGTGAAACGCAGATCGCTGGTTATAAAGCGGAATTCTTCGCTGACCATTCTGCTGCCGCTGTTTTTGCAGACTCTTCTGTAACGCTTACCTCAGATATCATTCTGGTGTGTCGCGAGATTAAGGCGCAAGATGAAGTCAAGTACGGTTATTTATTATTGGGATACAGTCTGCAAAAAGTGCATCAAATCTTGCAAAACGTTAGGCGCAACACCGTTTTTGTAGCGGTTTGTTCTTTTTTTCTTGGACTCGTGCTCATTCATATTGTATCGAAGCAAATGAGCAATTCCCTTGCCAGCTTACATCAAAAGATGCGCAAAATCATAACTACCGGCAGTTATTCCGGCGATGTAATTATATCATCCAGGGACGAGGTCGGTCAGTTGGCTGACGCGTTTAATCAAATGATGCATACCCTTTACGAGCAACATGCGGGTATCCAAAAACTACATGCAAAAACAACTTTGCTTAACAAACGCTTGCAGGAAACCAATCAAATGAAAACTCTTTTCTTGCAAAATATTTCGCATCACTTAAAAACGCCATTAACGGTTATTCTGGGTGAGCTCGAGGTCATTTTGATGAAAGATCGTTCTGCCGACGAATATCAACGCGTCGTTGAAATTCTATTGGACGAGTCGGAACGTATGGAACAGATTGTAGGAAAATTGTTAACCCTGGCCCATGCTGATTCTGGAAATTTACTAACGAAAAGAGGATTGGTCAATTTATCACAAATTTGTGCAATGCAGGTTAGACACGCGGACATTTATGCGCAGAAAAAACACCTGACTATAAGGACACGGCTCGATCCCGGAGCTCTGATTCTCGGGGACTCGAACCGCCTTGCCGAATTGGTGGACAATTTGCTTGAAAATGCGATAAAATACACACCGGATGGTAAATGTATTGAGATTGCCTTAGCTGTGGATAACGGAGACGTACAGCTTGTGGTGCAAGATGAAGGGATTGGCATCGATGAGCAAGATTACGTCAAAATATTTAAGCGATTTTATCGCGGCAACAATGCAGTGAAAAGTAGAACAAAGGGCACAGGACTGGGTTTAGCGATTTGTAAAAGCATCGTGAAAGCACATCATGGTGAGATTGGGGTCGAAAGTGTACAGAACCTTGGCACAAAATTTAATGTGAAATTTCGGCTCTATCAACCCGAGCACAAAAAACTTTCTGAAGTTAAGGACGTGGCCCGTTTTACTTAGCCATGCCAAATTTATCGTAAAACAAAAATTAACTTGCTTGTTATGTGTGAATCGATTATATTTTGGGTCGTTAATTTTGGGCCCTTAGCTCAGTTGGTTAGAGCAGCGGACTCATAATCCGTTGGTCCGGGGTTCGAGTCCCTGAGGGCCCACCATTATTT
>CAYVXE010000184.1:2542-5183 GCA_964455375.1 uncultured Calditrichaceae bacterium | reverse complement strand
GTTGAGCTACATTGTAAATAAAAAGATAGGAAACCCATGCAATTCACCCTTAACAACCAAAAACGAACTTACGACGGCGACCCGAATCTGCCGTTGCTCACCTACCTTCGTGAACACGAAGGAATTATTTCTCCAAAGGACGGATGCGCGCCGCAAGCAGCTTGCGGTTGCTGTGTGGTGGAGTTAAACAAACGTGCAGTCCTCTCCTGTGTCATTCCCATGCAGAAAGTAGCAGATGGTAACGTCCTCACCATCGAAGGCCTGGACGAACACACGCAGCGGGTTTTCGCAAAAGCTTTCCTGGAAAAAGGCGGCGTACAGTGCGGCTTCTGCATTCCCGGCATCGTGATGCAAAGCAAAGTACTGCTCGATCACAATCAGGCGCCCACTCGTGAGGAGGTACAAAAAGCGTTGAACCCCAATTTGTGCAGATGCACCGGTTACAAAAAAATCGAAGATTCCATTTTGCGCGCAGCCGAAGTTTTCCGCAACAGAAAGGACAAACAATGGGACGATGACAAACACACCGGTAAAGTTGGCGAACGCCTGCCAAAGTACGACTCCTACGACGTCGTTCTGGGCAGACGGCCATTCGTGTGCGATATGAAATTTGAGAGTATGGTCTACGGTGCGCTCAAATTCAGCGACCACCCACGGGCCAAAGTTCTGGCGATGGACACCAGCGCCGCCAAAAATCTCGATGGCGTGCTCAGCGTTGTCACCGCAGATGATATTCCCGGTGACCGGCATGTGGGACTCATCATCTCCGACTGGCCTACGATGGTAAAAGTCGGCGAAGAAACCCGCTATGTGGGCGACGTCCTCGCGTCCGTGGTAGCCACATCAGAAAAAATTGCCCGGGAGGCCAGCGGGCTTATTAAAGTTCAGTATGAAGTCCTCGAACCGGTTACCGACCCGCATGCAGCCATGCAACCTGCCAGTCCGAAAGTACACGAAAAAGGCAACATTCTTTCCGAAACTATCATTAAACGGGGAGATGCCGATAAAGTGTTGGAAAATTCGGATTTCGTTGCCAGTGGCACATTTCAAACCCAAACTGTCGAACACGGATTCATGGAACCGGAAAGTTGCATCGCCCGTCCGTGGCAGGATGGCGTTGAAGTGTTTTCCCAGGGCCAGGGCGTTTATGAAGACCGTAAACAAATCGCCAAAATTCTCGGCTTACCTTTGGAGAAGGTCAAAGTCGTGCTGGTACCAAACGGCGGCGCCTTTGGCGGCAAGGAAGACCTTTCTATTCAGGGACACACCGCATTGCTCGCTTATCTGCTAAAACAGCCTGTAAAAATCACCCTCACCCGTGACGAATCCATTTGTATGCACCCAAAGCGCCACCCCATCTGGATGGACTACAAAGTCGGTTGTGACAAACAAGGAAAACTCACCGCCGTAAAAGCCCGCATGGTGGGCGATACCGGCGCTTATGCCTCTGTGGGCATGAAAGTCCTCGAACGCTCTGCAGGACACGCCACCGGTGCGTACTACATTCCTGTGGTGGATGTGGAAAGCCGGGCTGTGTATACCAACAATATCCCAAATGGCGCCATGCGCGGATTTGGCGCCAATCAGGCGACCTTTGCCATCGAGAGTCTCGTGGACGACTTATGTGATAAAGGCGGCTTCGACCGCTGGCAGTTCCGCTACGACAACGCCATTCGCGAAGGATTGACCACGGCCACAGGGCAAATCATCAAAGGGGGCGCCGGCGTTCAAAAATCACTCGTCGCAGTCAAAGATGCTTTCAAAAATGCCCGCTACGCCGGTTTGGGCTGCGGCATTAAAAACACCGGCATCGGCAATGGCATGCCGGATATCGGCCAGGCCAGAATCACCATTATTTCACCTGAGCGCATTCTCATCCAGCACGGCTGGACCGAAATGGGACAGGGGGTGCATACCATGGCCGTGCAAATGCTCTGTGAAGAAACCGGTATCGATCCCGCCACCATTGAAGTCCGGGTTGAAACTACCGACAACGCTGAATGCGGCATGACCACTGCTTCCCGCGGCACGTCTCTGGTGGGCAATGCTATCCGAAACGCCTGTATTAAACTTAAAGATGACCTGCAAAAACACAGCCTGGCCGAACTGGAGGGCCGTGACTATTTTGGCGAGTGGATATGTGATTGGACCACAAAGCCGGGAGCGAACGTAGATGAACCGGTCACACATTATTCGTACAGTTACGCTGCTCAAGTGGTGATCCTCAATGAAAAAGGCACCATTGAAAAAGTCGTTGCCGCCCATGACGCCGGCAAAATTGTCAACCCCACGCTGTTCGAAGGCCAGATTGAAGGCTCCATTCACATGGGCTTAGGTTACGCGCTTACGGAAAACTTCGAATACGTTGACGGACGCCCCAAAAGCACCCGCCTGCGCAAGTGCGGTATTCTGCGCGCTAAAGAAACACCGGTGATCGAGGTCATTGGCGTGGAAGTCCCCGACCCGCACGGACCCTACGGCGTAAAAGGCGTCGGTGAAATCGGTCTGGTCCCCACCGCGGGAGCAGTAGCAAACGCTCTTTACCAGTTCGACGGTGTGCGGCGCTACAAACTGCCAATGCGGGTATCGTAATTCGTAATTCGTAATTCGTAATTCGTAATTCGTAATTCGTAATTCGTAA
>CAYVXE010000184.1:0-2442 GCA_964455375.1 uncultured Calditrichaceae bacterium | reverse complement strand
TCGTAATTCGTAATTCGTAATTCGTAATTCGTAATTCGTAATTCGTAATTCGTAATTCGTAATTCGTAATTCGTAATTCGTAATTCGTAATTCGTAATTCGTAATTCGTAATTCGTAATTCGTAATTCGTAATTCGTAATTCGTAATTCGTAATTCGTAATTCGTAATTCGTAATTCGTAATTCGTAATTCGTAATTCGTAATTCGTAATTCGTAATTCGTAAAAAAAATTCAAATTTTCATACAGACATGCAACGTGTTTTTACCATTGACTTATTTTCAGAAAAATCTATCTTGTTAAAACATCACTGAGGAATTGCAGAACCACTGCGTCACAGAAATAAAATTAAACTTCTTTTGCTCCTTGTCGTTTTTTGTTGCAAAATTATGCTACTTTATAAAAATTAATTGGGAAGGGATGATGAAAAACAGTGAAGACAAAAACAACGTCACGAAACAAGAACTCGAGTCCACAAAGAATGAACTTCTGGACAAACTGGTCTCAAAAAAAGACTTCCAAAGTAACGTCGACAAATTAGTTACAAAAGAAGAATTCCGAAGTGAAATTAAACGGTTGGATGGCAGCATTGAGATTTTAGCAAATCAAGTCGCCAGGAACACAGATGGAATAAAATATCTGCGTACCGAAGTGGCTGAGCTGCGTAGCGAAATGAATGGTAGATTCAGCAACATGGACAACAAATTCGACATTGTCCTCACCGCTATTGACGGATTAGCTTCCCAAATCCGTGACATGCGTACGGAAAAAGCCGCCGGCGAACATACCTTCCGGAGACATGAAACCAGGCTCGATGACCACGAAACCCGCATCAGCAAACTGGAAGGAAGAGCGGGGTGATTCCGTTTACCCACGCATGCCGCAAACACGGAAAACCCAAGGTTCAAAGTCCAAATGACCAATAAGAGGATAATACTGATTTTTCGGTGATTCATCAATCGTTTGTTTCTTTGCGTTCTCTGCGCTCTTCGCGAGAAAAAAATTAGACAACGAGTGTGGAACTGTTCCTGTTGCAAACGGTTTTTAACGATAGCGGGCTGAAGCCCACGCTACAAACTGCCAAAAAGGTATCGTCATTCGTAATTGAAGATTCCTAATTAATAAAAATCAAAATGCCTGACTTCATTCTAAAATGCGTGTCCTGTGACACAACTTACCAACCGGAAGAAATCGACTACACCTGCCCAACTTGCGGTCCCATGCTGGGCACACTCGACGTCATTTATGACACAAAGGCCATCTCAAAAATCTTGACACGGGATGCGCTGAGCCGCAATTCGAGACGTGACCACTGGCGCTACCTGCCGGTTTTACCTGTTACAAATACAGACTTCATTCCACCGCTTTCCGTCGGTTGGAGCCCCATTTACCGGTCGCCAAAACTGGCCACTGACTGGGGAGTCAAAAATATCTGGGTGAAGGATGACGGACGCAACCCGTCAGCCTCATTTAAAGACCGGGCCAGTTCCGTTGCCGTGGTGAAAGCGCTGGAGAAAAACAGTCAAACAGTCACCGCCGCATCCACCGGGAATGCGGCCGCCTCATGGTCCGTGTTCACCGCATTAGCCGGATTAAAGACCTACATTTTCGTTCCGCAAAATGCCCCCAAAGCCAAGCTGGCGCAGCTCCTGCTTTACGGCGCCAATGTCATTCAGGTGAACGGTACCTACGACGAAGCATTCGATTTGTGCTGCCAGGCAGCCGAAAAATGGGGCTGGTACAATCGCAGTACGGCCATCAATCCATATCTTGGAGAAGGGAAAAAAACCGGCGCTCTGGAAATCTGTGAACAACTCAACTGGAACATTCCGGATTTCATTTTTGTCTCTGTCGGCGACGGTTGTATTTTACAGGGAACCTGGAAAGGCTGCAAAGATTTTTACGAGATCGGCTTAATCGATAAACTTCCTAAATTGGTCGGTGTACAGGCGGAAGGCAGCGCCCCGCTTTTTAACGCCTGGCAGAAAGGTGCAAAACAGTGTGAACCGCTGATTCCGCAAACCGTGGCTGACAGCATTTCGGTAGGTGTGCCCCGCGACCAGATCAAAGCGCTGCGCGCCGTGCGCGAGTCAGGCGGACAGTTTATGCCCGTCTCCGATGACGAAATATTAGCAGCCATGCGCACGCTGGCACAAAAGGTCGGCGTCTTTGCCGAACCCGCCGGCGCTACCGCCATGGCCGGTTTACGCAAAGCATGTCAAAACGGCAGCATCGGTGCATCGCATTCGGCCGTTGTGATGGTCACCGGCAATGGTCTCAAAGACATTTCAGGCGTTATGCAAGCCGTGCAGAAACAACCGGTTTTAGTGGAAAATTCTCTGGTAGACGTGGAATCGAAAATTGGCACACTAACCAATTAAACGAAGGAAATACGGAAAATCTCTGCGGTCTTTGCGGTCTCGGCGTGAGGAAAATCCGTGTGCC
>CAYVXE010000183.1:0-5268 GCA_964455375.1 uncultured Calditrichaceae bacterium | reverse complement strand
GAACGGAGCGAAGCGTAGTCGAGGGGTCTGATTTAGGCGCAAACCAGATTTCTCGAAATGACAGTTTGGGGGCTTAAGTTGACACCCAAGGGCGACTGCCGGATCGGAATGACAGAACCGCTACTTTTCGAACAGTCTGTGGAGTTTGGGAACAAACGGGGCGCTTAAGTTGACACACAGGGGCGGTTGCCGGAGAAAACTCTAGTTTTGCATGGAGTTAAATTTCGCAACAGGCACACGTCTGATTTGGAATTGTAAAAGGAGGGGAAAAATATGGTGCAAGCTAAGTACCTTGTGCTGCTGCTTTGGGGAGCAGTATTTACTTTTGGGGAATGCAATGCCGCGACTTGCATAGCGGACAGCGGCTCGGTGGAGGTTATTGAGCTTAAGGCATCTACAGACACGTCAAGAGTCGACCGCCGTTTTAAATATGAAGCTAAAGATGTGGGTAATCCGTTTGCCATTTTACCGCACCGGCCAATTTATTTTATGCCCGCATACTACTACAGCTCACCAAACAATGCAAAAGCGGGACAAATTGGTTTTGAGCACACCCTTAATCATGTAGAGGCAAAGTTTCAGATTAGTTTCAAGGTATTAGTTGGGAAAGGTCTTTTCAGTGACAGGATAAATTTTTATATTGCTTATACACAACAGAACTGGTGGCAGGTGTACAACAGCGCCATTTCCAGTCCGTTTCGGGAGACAAACTACGAACCGGAAGCGTTTATTATGATTCACACCAATAAGAATTTTCATGGTTTAAAAATCCGGTTAGTTAATTTAGGAATTGACCATCAATCCAACGGCCGTGATGTACCTGCGTCCAGAAGTTGGAACCGGGTGTTTGCACAAATTGTTTTTGATATTCACAACCGAATGGTTTTTGAGTTCCGACCCTGGATACGGTTATCTGAAGGTGCGAAATCATCTCCCCTGGATGCCGAGGGTGATGACAATCCGGACATCACCAATTTTATGGGGCATGGACATTTAAGAGGCATTTTGCCGTTGGGTAAGCATACGTTAACCTTTTTATTTCGGGATAATTTGAAGACGACGCAGCGAGCCGCTTTGCAGTTGGACTGGAGTTTCCCATTGGTACGGAAGATTCGCGGCTATGTACAATTCTTCACTGGTTACGGTGAGAGTCTTATTGATTATAATCACAATTCTACACGTATAGGCGCCGGTGTGGAATTAACGAATTGGTTGTGATCTCTTGTTTTGGGAAGTCTGAGCAAACACAAAAAATGGCACACGGATGACATGGATTCAAACGGATGGAAAAACGGACAATGACTGTACACAAACATCGAAAAAAGAAGTTCTTCAAATTTGGTTTTTTTGATTTGGAAATCTTGGGCGTTGAAAATTGCGGCTTAGCGAAACTTTGTTGTCTGTGGCTTATGGATAATCCTGGCTAAACGAACCAAAAAATAAAAGGAAGAGTCGATGATCCATTTACACACACACCAAGATACTGCACCTACGACAGGTGCACGTCTGCTTACCACAATGCTATTGAATTTCGTTATCACCATCGTGGAAATTGTCGGTGGCGTCATGGCCGGAAGTTTGTCGCTTATTTCCGATGCGCTGCACAATTTCAGCGACGGTATTTCCGTGGTCGTCAGTTATGTTGCCTTAAAATTAAAATTAAGAGAAAATTCGTACCGCCATACATTTGGCCTGAAACGGGCCGAGATTTTTGCAGCCGTCATCAACTCTTCGGTTCTCGTGGTGATTTCGGTTTACTTGTTCTACGAAGCAGTCGTTCGTATTATGCACCCGGAACCGGTTGTTGGTCGTTTAATGATGGGAGTGGCAGCAGTTGGGTTGTTGGCCAATGTTTTAGGAGTGCTCCTGCTGCAACGGGACTCCAAACACAGCATGAATATCAAATCGACGTATCTGCATTTGTTGAGTGATGCAGTTTCTTCGGTGGGAGTCATCCTCGGCGGCGTTGCCATTACATTTTGGAAGCTTTACTGGATTGATCCTGTGTTGACGATTGTCATCGGTTTGTATATTTTGAGGGAGAGCTACCATATCCTCATTCAGGCTGTACACGTTTTAATGGAAGGTGCACCCCGGGATATTTCTCTGGAAGCCGTTCGGGATGCTGTGGAGGCTTTCTCTGAGGTACAGGACATTCATCATATCCATATCTGGACAGTGGGTGAAAATGACATCCACCTGGAAGGGCATGTCAACATTGAAGACATGCTAATCAGTAAAAGCTGCGATTTGCACGATCAAATTGAACATATTTTACAGGAAAAATTTGGCATTCAGCACATTACGCTGCAGTTTGAATGTGAGCAGTGTAAAGAAGTCGGGTTAATCAACAACCGGCAAAAACATGTGGACGCGTAAACATGGATACAGCCGCCGTAACCGAAATGGTAAGGTAGAGGGGGTGTTTTCGGCAAGTGCTATTTTAAGGTACTGATTAAAATGAAAAGGTGACCCATGAGTAAACTATTTAAACGAATTTGTTCTCCGGAACGCAATGTTTCGTGTGCCGTGCTACAGAGTGTGTTGGAGTTAGCCGTACAGATTGCCCGTGAAGGCCGGGAAGGTCAGAAAATAGGCACCATTTTTACCGTCGGTGATGAGCTTAACGTTCTGGACAGTTCCCGACCGCTGATTTTAGATCCGCTCTATGGACACAGCGAAAAATTGAAACAGATACAAAATGCAGATATGCGGGAGACCGTCAAAGAACTGGCGCAATTGGATGGTGCGTTTGTCGTTTCCAACGATGGCGTGGTCATCTCCGCTGCCCGGTTTCTGGAAGCACCCACCGATGGTGTGCATCTGCCGATGGGATTGGGAACACGGCACATGGCGGCAATGGCCATGAGCAAATACACCGATGCGGTGGTCGTGGTTGTGTCCACAAGCTCGGTTGTTCGTGTTTTTGATGATGGTGAAATCGTCGGTGAAATTTTGCCCGAATTATGGCTGATCGATCACCAGAGTTTTTATGTGCAGGAAGCTACCGTTGAAAAAAGCAAGCATGAACAACTGACTGTTGTGTCAAAAAAGATTACAATTGCGTCGGACTGATTTTTAAGAATTTCGGGAGGAATGGGTAAAAGTATGGCAAAAATAGAAAAATTCGGATTAAAGGAACTGATTGCAATGGGGGTTGGCGGCATGATAGGTGGTGGTATCTTTTCCGTCCTCGGTATGGCTGTAGATATCAGTGGCCACGCGGCACCCTTAGCCTTTGCTCTGGGAAGCGTTATAGCGCTTTCTGCCGGGTACTCTTACATTAAACTGGCACTTGCATTTCACAGTGACGGCGCCAGTTTCACTTACCTTGAACGGGCATTCCCACATCAGTTGAATGTTGCCGGAGTTGCAGGTTGGACGGTTATCGTTGGATATATCGGTACCCTGGCTTTGTATGCTTTTACGTTTGGTGCCTATGGAGCGGATTTGTTAGGCAACGCGAGCTCGGCGCTTGCACGGATGTTTTTGTCTGCTGGTGTTCTGCTTTTTTTTATGGCCGTAAACCTCAGGGGTGTGAAGGCCAGTGGGGAGGCTGAGGACATGGTCGTTTACACCAAAATCATCATCTTATCTTTGTTTGGTATTATCGGTTTGACCACGGTGAGGTCTGACCACGTGTTCCCGGTGTTGAGTCGTGGAACGTCTTCTGTTTTCATGGCCGGCGCACTTATTTTTGTGGCATACGAAGGATTTCAGCTTATCACAAACGCAGTCTGCGAAACAACGAACCCGGAAAGAAATATTCCTAAAGGCATCTATGGTTCCATTGTGATTACATCAATTATCTATATCGTACTTGCGGTTGTGGGGATTGGTAATTTAACCCCGGCAGAATTAGGTGCCGCGAAAGAATATGCTCTGGCTGCAGCTGCGGAGCCGGTACTGGGAAATTCAGGTCGAATACTTGTGGGCCTGGCCGCATTGTTAGCCACATCGTCTGCCGTTAATGGAACGATGTTTGGGGCATCGCGTATGATGGCTGAAATGGCAACCGATGAAAAAATGCCGCAGGTATTTTCATTCCGGAACAAAACCGACATTCCGTGGGTAGCTGTTGTGGTCTTAGCAGCGCTTGGTATCTTTTTCACGCTGACAGGTGGCTTAGAGACCATCGCTGCTTTTTCGAGTATGACGTTCCTACTGGTTTCAATCGGCATATCAGTCGCGAATTTGCGATTGTTGGAAAAAACAAAGAGTAAAGCCTGGATGGTTCTTCTGGGAATTCTGCTTATGGCGGCGACGGTGTGTACACTCATTTATTATTTGTGGAATAACCAACTGGTCACACTGGTCTGGATTGTTTTATTTTATTTGGTTGTCATTATCGTGGAGCTTTTTTTTAGCAGGAGAAGAATTCTATTCCGGAAATAATTGAGAAATGTAACCTGATTCAATGAATGCGAATGCCATTACGTCTTTTGTGTCAGCATTGTTTCTGTTCATGCTGAGTTTTATTTCCCTTGCTTATGGTAAAAGAGAAAAGGTGAATGTCGTGTTCGCATTTTTTACATTTTTGTTGGGGTTCACAACGTTTGCTTCCTTTGCCTTTTATAATTCGCAAACCGTGGCAGGCGCAGTAAGTTGGTCTAAACTGGCATTTGTTTTTGTAATCCCGACGATTCTGTTGGCACTGTATTATGTTTTGGAAATATCCGACTACTTGTACAGGCTAGATACATCCTTTTTGGGTATTTCTTTTCGGGGCTATTTGATTATCTTTGTTATTAGTGGCATTGTTCTTGACATAATAACTCTGTTTACAAATTGGATAATTTCGGGTGTGCAGTACTATCCACCGGGTAATTTTAAACATATCTACGGCTCTTTGTTTCCGCTTGTCATTTTTTATTTATTGGGCATTTCAATTTTTATGGTGATTTTACTCTATAAAGATTACAAAGCAACCCGTATATTATCAAAACGGGAGATGCTGCTATTCAATCTACTCGGTTTCGGGACAACCTTTTTTTTGTTCGCTTTGTTACGACTTATTTTGCCACTGGTGAATGTAAAAACCTATTCCCTTGCATTTGTTGCGTTTCCAATTTCAGTTGTGATTTTTATTCTGGCGACGATGCGGTATCAGTTCAGACAAATCACTGAATTAAATACGGGGCTTGAGGAAAAAGTTGCAGAGCGTACAAGAGAATTAAAAGAAACACAGGCACAGCTCGTGCAGTCGAGTAAAATGGCGGCTCTGGCTGAACTGGTAGCCGGCATCAGTCATGAATTGAATAACCCGTT
>CAYVXE010000182.1:0-5473 GCA_964455375.1 uncultured Calditrichaceae bacterium | reverse complement strand
GGTCTGTGCCATATAGAATGGATACGGCACAGACAACGCGTTTAACGGTGCTCGTTTACAGGTCTTGTGTTTTCTGGCTTACGTCGAAAGAAATCGCTTCGTTAAAACCTGAGATAGGCATACGTTCAGACGGCTTAATAGCCACATCCCAGAACTCCCAACGGCAAATCAGTTTGTAAGTATGTCCGGCTTGCAGACCTTTGCTGGTCGGGCTGAAGTTTACATGTGCCGTGAATAGCAGTTGCTTACGTGTTTTGGGGTCTTCCCAGAACCAGGTGTTTGCCGCGTTTGCCCCGGGTGTCAGGGGCTGGTCAATGCTAGCAAGTGTGAGAACCGGGCCGTTGAAGGTTAAGGGATTGGCGTAAATCCGAACGATCGATTTGAAATTGGCGCTGGCGAGGTATTTAATGAAAGACCCGCTCAACCGTCCGGTATGATTTATGGTAACCGACCGATCGATATCGATGATCTGATCCTGATATGGCGCTTCGGATGGGTCTTCAGCCTCTGGCTTCGTTTCCATGATACAGGGGTGGCCCTGCTGTTTCAGTGGTGTACCCAACTTTCCGTAAAGTTCCTCAATTTCCGGCGCCTCTACGTTGACGTTTGGGAGACATTCTTTTGCTTTATAATCTGCAGGGAAATCGAACTGCAGCAGCTTAGATGCCTTCAAAAGGGGTAACGGGTTAACAAACATTCCTGTAGCCATGAGATGGCCTCCTTTATAATTATATCCTTTTTGAAGATAAGTTCGCTGAACAAAAATAATCTGTTCATCCTAAAAGGATTCATTTATATTAAAGTTGATTTTTACTCCGGAGATTGCGGCGAACCTGTATGCAATATAAAAATGAAATTTAATTAATAGTTAATTTGCGCTTAAATTTCACTTAAATTTGAAAATAAGTTCACATTTTTTCTACAGTGTCTTGTTTTATTTGTTGAAATAGGGAAACGGTCGTTTTCGTCGGTGGTACTTCTAATTCTAAGTTTAAGATTTCAGAGCATTTTCGAAATTGCTTAATCGCTTTATCTCTCTGCCCCAGCCTGTAATAACATCGCATCAACCGGCGGTGTACATCTTCTCTGCAGGAATCTTTCTTTAAAATTATTTCACACAAATTGATCGCGGTTACAGGTTTTCCATCACAACTGTAATAGTTACTAAGCCGGTCGAGAATAACCAGGTAAATCTCTTTCAGATTTTCTCTGTCTAATGCTGTCCATCCTTCATATAGGTCATCTTCCATAAAATCGCCTTTGTAAAGCGCTGCTGCCAGTTCGTACTCTCCAAGCGCTGCTTCAATACCTTTTTCGCGTTCGATGCTTTGCGCTAACCGCCAGTAATATCTGAATTCTTCTACATCAAGGCTTATTTCAATTTCAGGATTAATAAAATAATATTCGTTCTTGAATAAAATATATTCATTGTCTGGATCTAAAAGATGGAACATTTGCCGTAGGCCGTGCAACGTTACGTTCAAACAGTTTCGTGCAGAGTCCGGTGTGGAATCAGGCCAGAAGATGTCCATCAGGGAATCTCTTGAGATACTCTGTTTATGGCGGAAGGCAAGATATGCAAAAATTGATTTACCCTTCTTGCCCGGCCAGGTGGTCACAATGTCTTCATTGGAAATCAGATGAAAATTGCCAAAAAAATTGACCCGTAAGGAAGGTGGCTCTGAGCTAATTACACCGGTATTTACAGACAGCGGGTTGGATGCATCGGTGTCTGATTGGGTTGCGTTGTGGCTGATTGGTTTCGAGAAAATGTTAGACATCGCTGACTTGATTTTATTGAAAAAGGATGGTTTTGTTGAAGGTGTCTCCGCTGTATTAGCCGGTGCATGCGTTTTTTGATTTGAACGCTGGTTTTGCCTTACTGCCAGAATACTGAAAATACTGACGACAATCTCTTTTTCTTTAAAAGGGCGTTTGAAAAAGTCCGCCACACCGACCCGAAACGCCGAGATGATAAAATCGTCACTTGGTTCCGATGCGATACAAATAATCGGTAACCCAGAGTTTATTTTTTTGATGGCTCTTATGACACTCAATCCATCCTCATGCGCTAAACATCGAGCACACACAACGATATGAATGGTTTGGGCCTTAATGAGTTTCAAAGCTCGTTTGCTGTCGGGGATTTTCAGGACCTGAAAATAACCATTGAGTTCATTTTCGAGGTCCAAAATCTCCTTGTCATCCGGACTGACAATAAACAACAATCTTGGTTTCATGGCAATGACACAAGAATGAATATTTATGTAAAGAGCAAAAGAGACAAACTCTCTACGATTGTTGATGGGTCGGTAAATTTTTCTAAGCTAATGCGTCAATTCAAACTTCGGTGTGTGAAATCAGTAGAATGGTCATAAGTTTTTCGGTGCTAAGCGATGGCACGAATCTGTATTTTGTACGAATATGTCGAAGATGATCTTAAGAAGGGAGTAGTTGAATATGTTACAGGTTAATGCTGTGAAAAAGCTTTTCGCACGATTTATAAATAGATAATTTTTTGTAAAATATATTAATTAATTAGAATATAGCGTACTTTTCGTAAAAAGTCAAGCTATTTATGCAACCGGCTGATTCACGAAAGTGTGATATTCCAGATCGTTCATATAATTGTTGAGGAAAACATATCCCAGACAAATGGAAAAGAGGCAGGAAAAGAGGTAACCGTAACCGTAATAGACGTACCCTAATTGTAATGTAATAAATGTAAAGATGATATTCAAAACAAAAAACGTTGCAGTTACGAAAACAACTTGTGATTTAATGTCGAAGTAGAGCATGAAAATGATGATGGTCAACAGCAGCATTTGCAAAAAGACAGCAATGAGCGCCTTGTCCAGAATGAGTGTACCCATAATGGGCAGTTTGAAGAAAACGGCAATTTGTTTAGAAAACAACAAACAAACAAGAGTCACCGTTCCCTGGAGTTTTACCAATCCGAAAAAACTTTCTTTCATGGACTTGGCGATAAATTTCTTGTCTTCGTGAATGGTATGCAGAGAGCCTTTGTTTAAAATGGATTGGTAAAAGGTACGAAAGTTCCCGTAAAAATCTGTTTCGACTTTTACCAGAAAGTAGGTGTACGATGGGACAACGGTTAGATACGCGAAAAATGTGGCGCTGTCGTAGTCGTTAAAGGCGTAAAGAAAAGAATTTATCTGTTGCCCCTGACTGCTGAACCAGAATATGATTTTGTCGATCCAAATGCCCGCATTGTAGAAGAGCCCGATTAAAACCAGGTGCGGCATGATTTTTACATAACGCAGGAAATCGAATTGAGGCTTTTCAGGGCTTTTGAATTCAATGAGAATACGGCCGAGCAAAATAAACATAATGATGAGCTGGCCAATGGTGTACCCGTGCAGGTAGCCCGCTAACTGATATTTTTCCCCTAATAAAAATGCTAAAACGACACTGGCGATGAGACCACTGAGAAAAGCGATTAACACCATACGGTAGTTTTTGACCGCGCTTAAAAAGATCATGAGTTGCCAGATACATCCAACCGTAACAAAGAGAATGAGGGCAGTAATTTTGTAAGGAATGTCAATATCCCAGAAAAACAGGAACGGTAGACCAATTAAAAACTGACTGATGACCGTTATAGTGAGAACACTTGTGAACGTGGGTAAAATTTTTGTGGCCTGATTAATGTAAATCAGGTCTGATAAATAGCGGGTGATGAGCAACTGTGTTAAACCCGTGGCGATGAGTGAAAAAGCAAAGATGTAAACCACGGTTACCAGAAAGACGTTGGTTTCTTCACCTGACAGGAAGGACGTGGAAAAAATGCCCAGGATGATGAGGCATAAAATAGAGAAGAAGATCGGTCCTCCCGCAATGGAGGTGGAAAACAGGATTCCCCGCAGATTGTCCAGGTAGGTGTCGTGTTGAAAGATTTTCTTTAATTTAAATCCAATGCCGGCCATGATTCATGTTTATTTGTATTTTAAAAATCTGTTAGATTTTGCAATAGTAATCATAAATTTCGCGGTATTTGTCATCGAGGTCTTTCAGGTTATAGTATTTTGCGACGCGTTGTTTTCCGGCTTCAGCCATACTTTTGCGAATGGATTCTGAACGCCATATTTTTAGAATTGACGCAGCGATTTCTTCGGAATTTGTGATCCCGGCGATGAAGCCGCTTTTTCCCAGTGCCCGGTCATCTTCCGTGCGACCGTAAAGCATTTCACGGCAGGCACCCACATCGGTTGCCACAACAGGAATACCTATGGAATTCGCTTCCAAAATAACCAGAGGTTGCGCCTCGCTTAAACTGGTAAGCACCAGAATATCGATTTTCGGATAATACTCTTTGACGTTAATTTTACCGGTAAATTCAATAATATCCGCTAAACCCAGGAATTCCGCCAATTGGACACATTCATGATAATAGATTTCTTCTTCGTCCACGGGTCCCATGATGTAAATTTTCAAATTCCGGATTTCATCGGCGACATTTTTGCAGGCCCGAATAAAGGTTTTGACATCTTTGATGGAAACGACTCTTCCCATAAAGCCAAGTGTTAAGGTCTCACGATTCGTTTTTTTCTGCGTAATTAATTTCCGGTAGGCGTCAACATCGATGCCGTTTGGAATGATTTTCATCCTCTCTGTTTTGGCGCCGTCGCTCACCTGGAATTCCTGATTTTTCCTTGAAAGGGTCACGATTATATCCGCGTAATCATATGTGAGATGGCTGAGAGTGGCGAACATTTTATTCCAGAGTTCTTTAAAGCTGCTTTGTGAATGGCGAACTTTCACCTTGTGCGTGTCATTTTCATAAATCCAATCCGCCCGGCTGATCTCGAAGCGACGTTCACGGGTGTAGATACCGTGTTCGGTTAAAATTAACGGACGTTTGTACTTTATTTTGCCCACCACCGCGAGTAGCCCGGCATAACCGGTGGAAACCGGGTGATAAACCCAAGCCCGCGGCAGCTCTGATGTTAATATTTTGAAGATGGGCTGATGCATAAACCGGAAGGTCCAGAAATAGTCGATAAAGGACTCTTCGTGAGAATTTTTCTCATAAAGCCGGTTGAGAATGTTCCATGCTTCTTTTCGTTCAGCAATGGCAGCGGGTTCAATGCCTCTGGTTTCAGCATCAAAAAAGTGATAAAAGGCTGATTCCAATGCATCGAGTTTTTGATTGTTAAACGGGCAATTGTGAAAAAGCTCTACATCTTCCCAGACCTCTTTTCGCAGTTTCCGTTTATGCGTCTCCGGTAATTCCTGTTCGTGTAAAAATATTTGTTTGATTTCAACGACATTCGCCGGCACGTCGTATTTCGGCTGCCATTCTTTTTCGTTGTCCGGTAAAATGACCGCGAGGGCAAAAGTGAATTCAGCCAGCGAATCGATGAGTTGGTGTACCCAGGAAGAAACTCCGCCGGTAACATACGGGTAGGTTCCTTCTAAGATCAAGCAGATGTCGGCAATTTTGCTCATGTAT
>CAYVXE010000181.1:0-5477 GCA_964455375.1 uncultured Calditrichaceae bacterium | reverse complement strand
TATGAAAGAAACTCTCGGTGACGGCGTTGTCATAACAGTTTCCTTTACCAGACATTGAACCCTCCCTAGAAAAGTGGACATCTTTTTCAAACAAAAAGATGTGGGTTTGGGAGCAAATTTTAAATCCAGTTCGTTTTATCGGTTTCCTCTGATGCGTTTTCAACCAGTGAGCATGGTGTTAAACATATAATTGAAGTAAATCACTACCATCATTAGGCTTTTCAAATGTGATGCTTAGATCTGATGGAATTATCAATTCGGGAGAGCGAACGAGTTGAATGGAAAGAACATATCGCAGACATATCAGATGTTATCAAAATGATTGTCGTATTTACAAATGATATAACAAATTTTGGAGCAAGTATGTGGCTTGTGGTGTGTAATAGGGTAAAGATCAGACTGGATTCCAAAAGCTGACTCTCGTAGGAATAACGTCATTGTGTCTGAAATAAATAGAGGTTAAGGTATTGACCAGATTGCAAAAAAAGTGGGCCCACCAATAGTTCCATTTGCGTGTTTTCTATTCTATCAAAACATGATTCTCGATTGTTACGAATTTGTTGCAAGAATTCTCTTGTATCTTAAAAAAATAATCGCTTTCCTATTACACTATTCTCCATTAGGTATGACTTTTCATTTCGACGACAGCGGCAAATCTATTAAACGACCAATCTTGTATAACCAGAAAGTTTGTTTGTAGCTCATGGACAGGACTATCAGCAAACACTCAGAGAATATCAACTCACATTAGCTTTACCTGCAAAAAGTGCATCACGTTTTTTTAATTGTACCTTCTTAGACGTTTTGCAGATAATAACAAATTAAGGATGATATGCCAATGACGAATCTCGAAAGCAAAATAGATCTGGTTAATAGATCCTCCAGCAAGTTAGAAATTCGCGACAGTCTGGAAAGGACTTATCTTGATGTTTTTACACCTGAGGTCAAACTCGCTTTAACGGCCTTATCCCAATTTAACAACCCTCAGAAAGACATCATGCGTAAGAGAATCAAGCGGAGAATGGACAGAGCACACAAGAAAGAGCGAATTACATTTCTGGATCCAAACGACCAAATTCCCGGAACAAAAATTTCTGTTCAGGATGCAAGAGCCGGCAGGTTCGTCGGCTCCGAAATTCCTTCTGATCTGCGGCGGCAATGGATTCAGGGTACGGGCCCGGGGGCAAAGCCCCATTCTCCGCTTGAAGGAAGTATACGCAACGTGGCCTATGCACTGCTTTCCGGCGCTGATGGCTGGATGTTTGATGGAGAGGATGCGCTTGGTCAGATTACCACCATGTCTCTGGACAACCAGAGAAACCTGAAACTTGCCATTGCCAAAGATTCGGTTTTTATGCAAGCCGCTGAGCAGGTAGCTGATGAAATGAACCGATGGGCCCGGGACTTTTTCGGAAAAGAAATCATTGCCGACTGGAAAACTCAGTTAGATTTCACCACCAAAATGTTTCGTGCCCGAGGATTGCATTTGGACGACAGGCATATTCGCGACCAGCACGGTGCGGCACTCTCGGCATCAATTGTTGACGTGGTTCTTTATGTTGTAAACAACTACAAGCAGCTACAGAAATCTGGGTCCTCCATTGTATTATATCTGCCTAAGATTCAGACCGCTGAAGAAGCGGCATTGTGGAATGAAATGTTATCTGCTCTGGAGCAGCATTTAGGCATTGAAATAGGAACCATCAAAGTTTATGTCCTGGTTGAACAACTCGAAGCTACCTTTCAGTTGATGGAAATCCGTGCAGGGCTGGGTCTGCATTTCGTCGGCTATAACACCGGCAGATGGGATTACATTAATAGCGTGGCGGATGCTATGGCCTGGGATCAGGATTTCGTCAATCCAAACATCGAGTCCATCACAATGACGTATGGCTACATGAGAAATTACGAAGACCGGGTTCGCCGGGCGGTGAATACGCCGGATCTAAACGGAAATTTCGCTCTCTGGCAGGGTGGCATGGAGCCGAACATTCCGGTCGGTTCCGAACAGGGGATTGCAAATAGTATGAAGAAAGCAGTTGCAGGTGCTGTACGCGAACAGGAGGAAGGTGCCAGTGGTAAATGGGTGGCGCACTGGAAAATGGTACATATTGTTCGGCCTGTGTGGGAAAAAATCGGCGAGGATAATCAACTTGGAAGGACTTTTCCTGCGCTCTCTTATACACATGATGATGCTGATGGTCTGACATTACTTGAACCGGCGCCAACGACAATCCGTGGTGCGCGCAATTTATTGAGCGTAGCACTACAATATGGAAACGCGTTCGGTCAGGGATTTCAAGCTGCCGCCTTAAAGCCGGCCGATTTTTTTGGTAATGACGATATTCTATACCTGATGGAAGATATGGCCACAGGCGAAATCCGTTTAAGCATTTTATGGGAGTGGCTGCACAAAGGTGCAAAATTAAGTGAAGATGACCCCGAAACCGGATTAAAATCAAAAGATATTTTTTCCGGCAAAATATTTGCACAATTGCTGGTTGAAGAATATGAAAAGCTACTCTCTGCTCAAAACAAAGATGTTCATGATGATTCAAAAACCACAACACTGCCCGTCGTCCGGCATATCGTTGAGACCTACGTACTGGAAAACAGCAAGATTCCCTGGTACATTGACCTCCTGAATATCAACCTGAATAATCATGATTTGCAGCTGGCAAAAAAGAGAATTCAGATGTACTTGAGTGCTTACAAGAAAGATGGTACAAGAGTCACGGAAAATTTGGATTTCGTGTCACCTTTAGATAACTAAAATTAAATTGAGTTCTGTAAAATGGTATTGTCTGGGACTGCCCAAAAAATACGCAAAAAGATGTCATCGCCAGCGTTTTTTGCTAAGCGATCTCCTTACACAGGCAGAGAGATTGCCACGTTGCTCCGCTTCTCGCAATGACAATTGGGCTTCTGGGACAACCAAATAATGGTTTTGCAGAAGTTTAAAAATTAAACACTCGGAGGTAAAAATGGACTCTTTTACTAATGAAGTTTTAGATACAGAAAAGTGGTTTGCCAGTGACCGCTTTCAGGGAATAACCCGGCTTTATTCTCCCCGCCAGGTTGTTGAACAAAGAGGGACTATTGAAAGGAATTACTCTATCGCTAAAAATGCGGCGGTGCAATTTTTTGATCTTTTAAAGGATTTATTTTCAAAAAAGGAACAGATTACAACATTTGGTCCCTATTCCCCCGGTCAGGTAATCATGATGAAACGCATGGGCATAAAAGGCATCTACCTTGGCGGCTGGGCGACTTCTGCCAAAGGATCGGTAACTGAAGATCAGGGGGCGGATTTAGCAAGCTATCCGTTAAGTCAGGTGCCGGATGAAGCATCTACGCTGGTTCGGGCGCTACTTTCTGCAGATAAAAATCAATTGTTTGCCCGTTCGCGGATGACCCGGGAAGAACGGGAGAAAACACCTGAAATCGATTACAGACCGTTTATCATTGCCGATGCCGATACCGGACACGGTGGTGATGCACACGTGAGAAACCTTATCAGAAGGTTTGTCGAAGTGGGGGTCACGGGCTACCATATTGAAGATCAAAAACCGGGACAAAAAAAATGCGGACATCAGGGCGGGAAAGTTCTGGTGCCGGTGGATGAACAAATAAAACGGTTGAATGCTGCCCGTTTTCAACTTGATATTATGAAGGTACCGGGAATTATCGTGGCTCGTACCGATGCAGAGGCAGCCACACTACTGGACGGCCGCGGTGACGAACGCGATCAGCCGTTTATTTTAGGTTCAACCAATCTGGACGTGCCCGGTTACAAAAACTGTTACATTGCAATTTTAAAGAGATTTTATGAAAAAGGCCTTGAGGATGTTAACGGTAATTTGCTGTATAAAATCTCTGATGTGGAATTTAGTGCTGCTTATGAATGGTTCAAAAAGGTTGGTCTGATGTCCTACATCGATGAACAGATTGATGCCTTGAAAACAAGCGGCGACAAAAATACCGAGAAAGTACTGAACGCGGTGGCAACCAAATTTGTTGAAACCTGGGAAGTGGATGCCGGAATCAAGACGTTTGGTGAGGCGGTTGCCGAGTTGATGAAATTTCACGGAGAAGAAGAAGCTGATCTCGGAATGACTGTGGATGAATGGCTGGATTTTTCCATGCAGGTTTCCTTGCAGGAAGCCCGCGATAAAGCTAAATCCATGGGTATCGATGCGGCATGGGATTGTGAATTATCGCGGTCACCCGAAGGGTATTACCAGATAAAGGGAGGTATTGAATACGCCACGGCAAAATCTCTGGCAGTTGCACCGTTTGCAGATATTCTCTGGATGGAAACAAAAACCGCAGATTTGGCAGACGCAAAGAAATTCGCCGACGCCATTCATGATGTCTTTCCGGGTAAGATGCTGGCTTACAACCTGTCTCCGTCCTTCAGTTGGGATACCACCGGCATGTCGGAAGATGAAATGCGGGGCTTTCCCAAAGAACTGGGCAAACTCGGCTATGTTTTCAATTTCATCACCTATGGCGGCCACCAAATCGATGGGTTAGCAGCAGAAGAATTTGCCACTGCCCTGAATCAAAACGGCATGCTCGCACTGGCGCAAATTCAGCGTAGATTCAGACTGCTGGATTCACCTTACAAAACACCGCAAAGCCATGTGGGCGGCCCGCGTCTCGATGGCGCTCTCGTGGCGTCCTCCGGCCGTACAGCCACCACCAAAGCTATGGGCAAAGGTTCCACGCAATTCCAGCATCTGGTGCAAACGGAAGTGCCGCCTAAACTTCTGGAAGCGTGGATAGAGTTATGGGCCGGACATTACGGCGTTTCTCAAACGTTGCAGGTTAAACTGCGGCCGCACACCGCCGGCTCCGAGTTACTGGACCTAACTATTCTCGATGAATCTGATGCCAAAGTGGCTGCCGTTGTCTTTGCAACCATTCAGGATCGGAAAGACAGAAACATTCTTTCCATTCGCGACCAAAATACATTTAAGACTGATTTCCGCCAGAAACGGTTAATGACCCTGATACATTTATTCCTGATTTACCGGTATAAAGCTGATTCTGTGCATTATGTAAGCCCCACGGATGATAATGAGAAACAGACTGCAGGCATGAAAGCGCTGGGTATTTACAATGAAGTGACGAACGAAATCGGGCAAATCATTGTGGCTGATATCAATGCGGACAGGGTGAAGGAGCTTATTGACTCAAACCGTGAAGAATTGAAGAAACTGATTGCCAAGAGTTGAGTTTACGTTAAAAAACAGGGTAGAGAATCTGGTGTTGTCCAATCACGTCTCTGCCCTTCTTTGATTCCCGTTCCCCCGATAACCATTCTCCAATATTGCTGTTTTCCGACGAATGCTTGACCTAAAAAAATAAAGCGCGATGTCATTCTTCTCTCTGTCCATGAATGATCATCCGGCCAAAACTTAGACCGTTCCCGGCTTCCGGAAAACCATAACTTTCAAGGAAGTTCCATTTCC
>CAYVXE010000180.1:0-5498 GCA_964455375.1 uncultured Calditrichaceae bacterium | reverse complement strand
ACGAAGGTCCAGTCCAACATTCCAACTTGCATGCTTCCCTCCTAACTTGTTGCTTTCTGTGTTAAAAATGTATTTGACAGCACGCCAACCAAAATTGTCGTAACCGCCCCTACAACGGTAAATAACGGCCATGCGATCTTTACGGTTTGAATAACCACCGCCATGACCACAATCGCTGTAAAAAATCCTACAATGGCATCTTTTTGCGTTGGTTTTTTGAATATGAGTCCCAGTAAAAACACGCCTAACAATCCGCCGTAGGTATAGGAGGCAATTCCCAAAGCAACCTCCACGACCGTGCCTTTGAGACCAATAAACAGCAAAGCCGTGACGATAAGAATGACGCCCCAGCCTAAGGTTACAAAACGTGAAATTTTGAGCAACTCATCTTCCGATTTGTTTTTCCCTGCAATTGGCACGTAGACGTCAAATACAAATGCACTGGAAAGACTGGACAAACTGCTGGCAAGTGTACTCATGGCAGCCGCAAAAAGCGCTGCAACAATGAGCCCGCTGATTCCCGTAGGCATTTCCTCAACAATAAATTTAGGGAAAATACCATCTGCCCGTGTGAGAGACAACTGCTCGGGAGATGCACCGTGATAAAATGCAAACAGCATGATTCCCACTACGAGAAAAATAAAAAATTGAACAAAAACAGCAATACCGCTGGCAATGATTGCTTTCTGGCCGGAACGCTGATCCCGGCACGTCAAAACGCGCTGGACGATAATTTGATCCGTACCGTGCGATGCCAGGCTAAATATCGAGCCGGCAATAACGGCTGTCAAAATTGTATACGGTTGTTTTATGAATTCTGCAAAGGTTAAATTAAACCCTGTGGTGAACCAGGTAAATTTCCCTTGCGGCTTTGCATAATCGATGACCGCATCAAAACCACCGGGAATAGCTTTGATAATCAGGAAACCGGCTAAAATTGCGCCGCCCATGTAAATGAACATTTGAATCACATCCATCCAAATGACCGACCGTATGCCCCCGACATACGTATAAACCATCGTTAGCAAACCCACAGCAACAATGGACATTGCGTAAAATCCTGCATCGGACATACCGGTGAAAACACCACTGCCTTTTATGATAATGGCTAAGGGGATTGCGGTGGCAAATGTCCTCACACCATCTGCCAAAACCCTTGTAATCATGAACGTTACACTTGCGGTGTTGCGCATGCTTTGCCCAAACCGGTCACCCAAAAAATGGTAAGCGGTCTGCATATTGCCTTTGTAATACGCCGGAATGAAAATAAAAGCGACCAGCACTCTGCCGATCATGTAGCCAATAACGATTTGCAGAAACGTCATATTTCCAAGATAAGAAACCGCCGGAATACTGATGAAGGTCAACACACTGGTCTCGGTTGCCACGATGGAAAACGTTACAGCCGGCCAGGGTATCTGCTTTCCTCCCAAAAAATAGTCATTGGTATCTTTTTGATTACGGCCAATCCAGGTGCCAAGTCCTGCCGAAAGGACCATGTAAACAATAACGATGATCAGATCAATTGTGGAAAACCCCATAGTCGCTCCGTTTTTTCAAGTTAATCGTTTAATTTACTGCAAGGTTGATGTAATCATTTAGAAGTGCCGTTGAAATAATGCGCAAGCAACGCCTGCATGGCTGCGTTGTAAAAATCACGGCGCACCTGGCGTATCCCTCCCCTTTCTCTGGTGGGATAAACACGGTTGGTGAGTAAAATAATGGCAATTTTTCGATTGGGGTCAATCCAGATCGACGTGCCGGTAAATCCGGTGTGTCCAAAGCTCCCATGCGAGAAGTAATCTCCCGCTAAAGAACCGTGTTCCGAAGGCGTGTCCCAACCGATGGCACGGCTGCTTCCGGGAGGCATATTTTGCCGGGAGGTCCATGTCTTGAGCGTCTGTGGCGAAAAGAATCTGTGATGGTTATAGATACCACCGTTAAGCAGCATCTGTGCTTCGATGGCCAGGTCTTCCGCAGTGGAAAATATCCCGGCATGCGACGAAACACCGCCGAGGAAAAAAGTGTTTTCATCATGCACATCGCCATGAATAAGACCTCTGTGCATACTTCCGCCAATTTCGGTGGGAGCAATTCTCGGCAGCAAACTTTTCGGAGGATTGTACATGGTATTTTTCATACCCAAAGGGGCAAACGTCATTTTGTGGTAGAGTTTGTCCAGCGGTTCTCCGGTAACCGTGGTCAGTATTTCTCCGGCCATGATGAGGCCTAAATCAGAATAGATTATGGAATCACCCGGAGCGTAATCCAGCGGCAGCTTGTAAATGTATTCCAGAGCTTCCTGTTTGTTTTTTGCTTTATTCCACAGGTCGACCCACCAGTGCGCACCGGAGGAATGGGTCAGTAAATGCCGCAGTGTCACCGAGTCCTTCGCCCCGCCATGAAACTCCGGCAGATAACTTTTTATGGGAACGTCCAGCAACAGCCGACCTTTTTCCCACAGGTTCATGGCGGTCACAGTGGTTCCCACTACTTTGGTCACCGAGGCTAAATCGTACATGGTTTCAATGGTTACCTTTGGGGAGTGCGGATCATACATTTGCCGCCCGATGCCGCGACTGGCGATGAGTTTGCCATCATGCACAATGGCAACCTGGGCGCCGGGGAAGACGGAATCCTGAATTGCTTGTTTCAATACACCATAAGCAGTCTTTAAATAACTATCATCGATTTCTTTCACCAATTGCATTTTTCGTCGGGCGCGCGTCAACCCGGCGCCGACTTCATAATAGCCGGGAATGGAAACCGGTGATTTCGCCTGCAGTTGTATCTCGCCGAAAATAGCCTTCACGGCAGACCGCACCGCTAAAGGGACGGTTTCATAAGCGCATAAATAGGAGGGCGCGTCCGGAATCTGCCGCAAAATATACGGTGACCCAAACGCAATCACGGCCATTGGCTTATCCATCTTAAAAAGGCTCCGTAATAATTTTACTGTGGTGTCCGGTAACGTAACCGAGCCTTTGTAGCTTCCCCACTTTACAAAAGCGCCCACAACGACTGCATCTACGGAGTCTGTCATCGCCAGAATGCGCTGCATTTCCTCCTCAGTTGTTCTTGGGTCGATATAAGCGGATGTAACCACCGGAATCCGTTTTTGCACTTCACTCACTAAAACATCACCGCGTGAGATTTTTTCCGGATCATCTGAAATTGTCACAACGAGGACTGAATCGAGTTTTTCCGCCTTAAAAGGGATAACGTCCTTGTCGTCACGCAAAAGTGTCATAGACGCGTCAGAGATTTCGGCTGCCTTCTGCAAACTTTGAGGAGAAGAAACAACCTTTTCGAAATTGTCCCGGTCAAAAGATGGTCGGACATCCAGGCCCAATTCCTTTTTCGCTCTGAGAATTCGTCGCACGGATTCATCGATGCGTTCTTCGGTGATTCGCCCGTCTTGCACAGCTTTGACCACAAATTTAAATGTTTGCTCGAAAAACGGCGGGATGAGAATCATATCCACGCCAGCATTGACGGCCATCACCGCTGCCTCTCCTGACCAATAATGATGTGTAATCCCCCCCATATCCATGGCATCTGAAAAGACCAACCCTTTAAACCCCATTTCCTTACGGAGTATATTTTGGATAAAATACGGATCCAGAGTCGCTGGCCGTCCCTGCATCTGCGGGAAGTCACTGTAGGTGATGTGAGCCACCATGATGCACTTTACACCTGCATCCACCGCGGCTTTAAACGGCGGCAGCTCAACGCGTCGAATGCGTTCCTGCGACGCGGTTATGACCGGCAATTCCAAATGCGAATCCGTACTGACATCACCGTGTCCGGGAAAATGTTTGGCGGTAGCAAACAAGCCGTTCTCCTGCATCCCACGAATAAAGGCGGTTCCCATTTTCTCCACCTGCTGCGGTTTTTCACCAAAAGAACGGGTGTTTATGATGATATTGTCCGGATTATTATTCACATCCATGACCGGAGCAAATCCCACATGCACACCGATGGCCTTTGCTTCCTCGGCAGTTATTTTTCCCATCGTGTAAGCATAATCCGCATTGCCGGTGGCGCCAACGGCCATATTCTGCGGGAAACGGGTGGTTTCATCCGCACGCATGGCCAACCCCCATTCCGTATCCGCCATGACCAGTAAAGGCAAATCAGCGGCGTTTTGCAGTCGCTCAATAGCGCGAGCGACTTCATACGGTGCGCCCCGGTAAAACATGACCCCGCCAATGTGGTACGTTTGCACTAACGTCAGCAATCGCTGAAACCGGGGATTTTTGTCATTATAAAAATGCGGTGCAAACGCCGGTGCCATCATCTGGCCGACTTTCTGTTCGATGCTCATGGTTGCAAGGGTCTCTGTGACCCAATCCGCTGTCTTATGTTTACCGGCTGTTCCTGCACAGCCTGAAAGGACAAAAGCTAATACGAGTATTGTCAATTTCTTCATCGGTCCACCTCTTTAGAGATTCCTTATTTTAGTTTGTAATTTTTTAATTAGCTTTGCATCGATTTCCATATTCAATTGCCGCATGGAAAAAAGAACGCCTGCTACCGCCGGATGGTATTTGGGTGTAACATAATCGAGGTCTAACTTTTTCTGCACGGCCTGCCGTTTAAATTTTTCCGAAATGACCGGGGCAGTCATAATTCCGCCATAAAGCGAAATCGACATTGTCAGATTTTTCGGAAAAAAAACTTTGCATTTCAGCACCATCAAAATCAATGCATCCACGGCAGTGTCGACTAAATCTACAGCATCTTTATCGCCCTGCTCCGCCAAATCACAGATAGTCTTTGCCACGGAGGCAACATAGATTTGCGCATTTTCTGTTGCATATATTTTACTGATTAACTCCTGACCCGATGCAGCCTTGTAAAATGAGAGTACTGCATTGGCCAGCGGCGACCAACCCGAACCACTCCCCTCCTGCTTTAACACGTGCCGTATCGCCAGTCTTCCGATGGAAAACCCGCTACCCTCATCCCCCAACAAATATCCCCAACCGCCGACTTGCAAAAACTTGCCTTCATATTTTGTCAGCACCACCGAACCCGTACCGGCGATCAGCAAAATGCCCGGCGTTTCGCCAAATGCCGCATAATAAAGAAGTTCAGCATCGCTAAACACTGTGACATGTTTAATGCCGGTTTTCCGGATTTCCGAGACAAGCTGCCTCTTGACCGCATCCCGACCTGCTCCGGCAAAACCCAACCCTGCGGCGATGATCGGGTTTTCACAATCCCCCGGAAGAACCTTTTGCAACAGAGTTTCAATAAAAGGGCGAATATTTTGCACCCCCATGACGGCGACATTTCCGGGACCAAACTTTTCCGCTCTGACAAAGCTTCCTGTTTCATCCGTAACAACAACCACTGATTTTGTCCCACCGCCATCTAATCCGATAAAATACATTGATTTGGAGGAGTTTGAGAATTGCGTGCCCCTAGCAGGACTCGAACCTGCGACACACGGTTTAGGAAACCGTAGCTCTATCCACCTGAGCTATAGGGGC
>CAYVXE010000179.1:0-5532 GCA_964455375.1 uncultured Calditrichaceae bacterium | reverse complement strand
AGCTACGCGCGTTCATTTTTTTTATTGGAAATACCATACTCTTTCATCTTTCGCCAGAGCGTCGTTCGACCGATACCGAGCATTTTGGCCGCCAGGTCATAGTTCCATTCATACTGATTAAGCATGTTTGCAATATGATGCTTTTCTAACTCCTTCAAGGTACCGGAGTATTCAAATTCAGGATTTCTTTCCTTTACCGTCCCATTTAAAAGAGCCGGCGGTAAATCCGAATTAGTGATTTTGTATCCGGTGGCCAGCGCCACGGCCCTTTCCACAACATTTTCCAACTCCCTGACATTCCCTTTCCAGATATAATTTTGTAACGATTGTCTCGCATCTTCACGAATGGCATAAACATTCTTCTGGAACCTATCGGCATATTTTTTTACAAAAAATTCTGCCAGCGGCAAAATATCCTCCAAACGATCTTTAAGCGGCGGCAGTGTCATTTGAATGACATTTAAACGATAGTATAAATCCTGTCGGAAGGTTTCATACTCAATCATTTCCTCAAGATTTCTATTTGTGGCCGCAAGTAAGCGCACATCCAAATGCAATGTCTTGGTACTGCCTACGGGTTTAATTTCACCCTCCTGTAGAAAGCGCAGTAATTTCACTTGCATAGAAAGCGGCAGGTCGCCGATCTCATCTAAAAAAATGGTACCGCGGTTCGCTGTTTCAAACAAGCCTGTTTTATTGCCAGTCGCACCCGTAAACGCACCTCGCACATATCCGAACAATTCACTTTCCATTAGATTTTCAGGAATAGCGCCGCAATTCACCACAACAAAGGGTTTGTCTTTCCTGGCGCTGTGTTCATGAATGGACTTAGCAATGAGTTCCTTACCGGTACCGCTTTCACCATCGATGAGGACGGTAATATCCGTTTGTGCGATTCTGGCGATCAATTCCATGATTTTTTGCATGGTCTCACTCTTGCCGATGATATTGCCAAACCGATAGTGTTCATCGGCGTTAAGCCACTGAACAAAGTCCTCTATTTCCTGGTCCACAAGTTGTTCAATAACATAAATAATTTGCTGATGTTTTTTAAAATTCGCATAAACAATTTTTTGTAAGTCTTCTTTTGTGTATGTGTAAAGATTATAGATATTTGAAAGCTGACTTGATTTTTTTGAACCGCCGGCTGCATCAAAGTAAGGCACATACAGGAGTGTGGCATTTTTTCTCTGATTCATCACCCTGGTAAAATCCGACTCCTTTAGAAAACCGTCCAACCTTTGATTAAACACAAACAGCAAATCAATGGTTGGGAGTATCTTGGGGAAATCATTTTCTTGAATCACCCGGCAATTAAAATCTGTACTAATAAAACTTTTTGTACCGCTCTCTTCCCAAAAAACAAGCTCACCGATATGATGCTCAAACAATTTATGAACAAATTTTCGGCAGGAAAAACGATTCACTGCCACTAAAGCCTTGTGGTCTTTGAGATCTCCGAAGATTTTCTCCGCCAGTTCAACAACCACTGCCTCCGGTGAAATCGCTCGTTTTTGTAAATTCGCTTCAAGGCGAATCTTTTCCGCCAGCCAAAGTCCGCGTTGATACAATTTATTTAGTTTAGGCCCAATAAATCCTCTGCTGCGCGCTTTTTCAAAACTGTCTCTGAACTGTTCGATGGAAATGTTTGTTTCCTGTAAATGATTGATACCGATGGCAAGATTCAAAAATGATTTTATCGCATCCACTCCATCCAGATGAAACTGATATTTCGCCATCTCACCGTTTGACAGGGCGAAATGTTTCTTCACGATCTGCCATGTTTTTTTCTCGATATCGCCTTCATCCAGGGTAAAAGCGAATAGTTGTAAGGTGCTCTCATTACAAAAGACAAACAATTCGTCTGTTTTTTCCTTCATATCGTCGAAATGCTTTAAATCCTGCAATTCGACGAGACACTCGAACAAACGATCGGGCGAGTCACTTTCCGGTATATGTATTCCGAATGTTAAAAAAGACATCGTTAATGAAAATTATGAAATTTAGAAAAGAATAAATCCACGAATATAAATGAAAATAACAACCAGTTGAAGCCAATCACCGAAACGATCGCTGCACGTTTTCCTTGCCAACCGACTGTTTTTCTGGAAAAGAAATGCAGCAAATAGATGCCGATAGAAATAGCAACAGCCAAAAATTTAGGATCAAGAAACCAGGTGCCTTCCCATAAATTTGTTCCCATGTAAACCCCAATCCCCATACCAACGAGCCCCAAGACTAAACCGATATTGACGGCGTGGTTGCTCAACGTATCGAACAGCTCAAGTGAAGGAAGTCGCTGAAAGAAAATTCCGAGATTTTTAGATTGCATTTCCCTTGAAAGCAGAATATACATCACGCTGGTAATGAATGAAATGGTAAACGCGGCATACGAAGAGATTAGAAAAGAAACATGTACTTCGAACAATAAATTTTTCAAGACAGAGGCAAGCGGCTGGTTTAAATCCAGAAAAAGATTTGAAATAAGTTGGAAAAAAATTACAACCGGAATAAAGAAAACCCCCATAGTCAGGACATTTAGCCGCATTTCGAGAGAAAGGTACACCAGGGCCGCAACCCAGGCAAACGTGGTCAAAACCTGAAAAACATTTCCCACAGGCAGGTGCCCAATGCGGCCACTTAGAATAGCCAGATAAAGAAAATGTGTCGCCACGGCTGCAATGAGCAGTTTACGAATCTGAAGACGCGATTTTCCCGTGCTCTCCCTGAAAGAATTATAATAATACACAAAATTTACAACATACAAACCCAAAACAACCCACGACAATATACGAATGACCGTATTCACTTTCGCCCTTCTTTCTTTTCCTAAATGTTAACTTGAATGATTCTTACTTCCAACCTGAAAACGCAACTAAATCAAGAGATTAAAAACAACGCACGTATTTTTCAATTTGAAAAATAGGATTTTCAACAATGAAAAGCAAGTCAAAAGCAGGGAATTTAGCCGTCTTACAATTCATACCGTTGCAACTCTTGTGCGAGGTTAAATCCATTGGCTTCAATCTGCTTCCACACTTGAGAGTTTTTCCACAAAGCGAGATTGGTATGGTTTAAATGAATAAACCATATTTTTTTGCGCTCGGCTTTTTCTAATTTCCCAAAGCGCTGCATGCTATGTATAATGAACGGATGCGGAAAACCACTCATGTCTCTTCCCGGTATTTCACCATTAGCAAAAAAAGTTCCGTCTAAAAATGCAATATCTACCTGTTTGATCAAATCCTCAATATGAACACCCCATGCATCCAACTCTTCCCAACTGTCGATATCCGGAATGAACAAAATGGATTTATTCGGCCCCTGAATTTTAAAACCAACGACTTCAGAATACTCCTGACGGTGGGGAACCGGAATTGGGGTAACGGACAAACGTTGATCCAGGACAACCGGTTCATTCGCATGCAAAGATAGTAAATTGATATTCTTGTAACGAACCAATTGATCCCACGGTCCATTGTGCGATAAAAAAGACTGCATTTTTGGCATCACATAAACCGGTACATTTTCAGCCCCCAGAGACTCGTAGCCTAAAAACATCAACCCGGTGTAATGACCAATATGCGCATGACTGATAAAGATTCCCTCCAACCCCGGCGTATCATGCACCGGAAAGTCTGCATCCAGCAGATGCAACTGTGCCCGGAAATCCGGCGTTGCTTCGAACATCCAGCGCTGTTTGGTTTGCGGATCGACCAAGGCCAGACAAACAACGTTACGGTGAAATTGTTTTTCGTTCCACCCGGCATGATCTTTCGTGCCTGCCTGTGGCACCCCGCCATCCTGTGCAATACCCAACACGAGAATGTAAGGTCGCTCATTCTTCACGGTTTGCTGTTTTGCAAAAAGGCAAGGCTGCGGGATTAAGAAACAAAACAGAAAAACAATGGTCATTCTCCTAATACGCATTTTTTTGTTTATACTCATATTGGACTTTTTCTATTTGATTAAATACTTTAAAACTTTAAATTAAAATTATTGCAATGTCAAATGAAAAATAAAAACCGACAATCGCACAAAGTCTGATTTCGTTCCGCAACTTTGTGTTTAGCGATTATATAATAAGCATATTAAATTCCCTCGCCAAACTTATTTTTTTATTGCAAGCAAACAGGAACACTATTCACACAAGGAGATGATCATTGAAAATTTTTTCCAATATCAAGGGCGATATTATGGGCGGTATCACGACGTCGGTGATTGCTCTGCCATTGGCAATCGCGTTCGGCGTTGTGGCATTTGCCCCATTAGGCGATGAATATATTGCACAAGGCGCTTTAACAGGACTTTATGGCGTTATCGTCGCCGGAATTCTCACCAGCATATTTGGCGGCACACCGGGACAAATTGCGGTTCCAACCGCACCGATGTCCGTCATGGTAACTTCGATCATCGCAACACTTCTTAAAGATCCCGAGATTGCGGCTTTGGGAAATGATCAAATTCTGGTGATCCTCATTCTTGTCTCCATGACCATTTTTATGGCGGGGGCAATCCAGCTAATTATGGGAGCTATCGGTGGAGGGAAGCTCATCAAATACATTCCTTATCCGGTCATCGCAGGTTTTATGAACGGTATTGCCATTATTATTTTCCTTGGCCAGCTTCGCCCCCTCATGGGCGTCCCGAAAGAGACCGCCCTGCTCGATATGTTTTTGGGTAAAGCCGGGTATCGGTATGAAACCGTCATTGTCGGGATTGTTACAATCATCAGCATGTTGGTTGCGAAACGGTTGATTAAAAATATACCCAGCTCGCTCATTGGATTAATTGGTGGCGTCGCAGCCTATTTCGCAGTGGCAAATATTTTTAATCCGTCCTTACTGCACATTAAAGGAAATCCTCTTGTAATTGGGGAAATACCAAGCATTTTTCCCACGCCTAAACAATTGATGGCTTTTTTCAGTATGAGCAGTACGATTCCGCTGTCAAAATTAACCTTACTCATCCTTCCGGCAATCACCCTGAGTATTCTCGCTTCAATCGACACTCTGCTCACTTCGGTGGTTACGGATATGGTAACAAAATCCAAACACAACAGCACCAAGGAACTTTTCGGTCAGGGGATCGGTAACATGGCGTCTGCAGCCTTCGGCGGGCTGCCCGTGGCGGGTTCCACCCTTGCAACCATGGTGAATGTCAATGCCGGTGGCAGAACTCCCATAAGCGGGGTCGTGAACAGTTTGATTGTTTTGTCCATTGTCATGTTTCTCGGAAGCCTCGTGCAGTGGATACCCATGGCTGTACTGGCAGGGATTCTTCTCATTACGTCTGTTTCCATGATCGAAGCAGAGAGCATCAATCTCTCATTGAAAAAATCTGCCATTGGCAACTTACTGGTTATCATTGTGGTAACGGTCATTACCGTAGCTGTAAATTTAATCAGCGCGGTTTTAATCGGCCTTGTTATCACCGCCTTTTTATTCATCAAAGAACAAATTAGTAAAACCATTGTGAGAAGAATTTTAACCGGCGATCTGGTTCATTCTAAAAAAGTTCGCAGTCAGGAGG
>CAYVXE010000178.1:0-5804 GCA_964455375.1 uncultured Calditrichaceae bacterium | reverse complement strand
AATGCAAAAATTTAATTTGAAAGTGGAAGGTCGACAATGTGGTCATTGCTTATTGTGTTCTTACTTACAGTTCAGGGATTTGCCCAAACGTCAGACTGGCAAACATTCTATGAAAAGTCTAATTTTAAGCGCACCCCTCGCTATGAGGAAACCGTAGCATTTTGCAAACGGCTGGCTGCAGCGTCACCGGAAATCCATTTTACCTCTTTTGGGAAATCACCACAGGGACGAGACTTGCCGCTGCTCATCATTGACAGAAACGGACATTTTACCCAAGAGGCCGTTCGAACAACCGACAATGCCGTTCTGCTCATTCAGGCCGGGATTCATGCCGGTGAAATCGACGGGAAAGACGCAGGCCTGATGCTGTTTCGTGACATCGTACTCGGGGAAAAATTTCCCGGATTGTTAAATCATGTCACGGTGTTGTTTATTCCCATTTTCAATGTTGACGGCCACGAGCACCTTGGCCGCTACAATCGAATTAACCAGAACGGGCCGGAAGAAATGGGTTGGCGGGTGACCGCTCAAAATCTCAACTTGAATCGCGATTATTTGAAAGCCGACACCCCGGAAATGCAAGCCTGGCTTACCTTGTTTCAAAAATGGCTGCCCGACTTTTTTATCGATTGCCATGTCACCGACGGCGCCGATTACCAGTACCCGCTCACTTATGCCATGGAAACCACCGGCAGTATGGATAAAAATCTTACGTCCTGGACAAGCGATGTTTATTTGAATTACATGAAAGAATCTATGGCTGCCTCCGGCATTCTCGTTTCTTCCTACATCATTCCCAGGAAACGGCATGATCCAAAAAGTGGGCTTGTGAGCTGGTCTGCCAGTCCCCGTTTTTCGGAAGGTTACACCGCGATTCAGAACCGTCCAGGGCTGCTCATCGAAACGCACATGCTCAAAGATTACAAAACCCGGGTGACGGCAACGTATGAAATGCTCCGGCACACCATCGAATTGCTTGACCAACAGCATAAGGCATTGCGAGCTCTCGTGCAAAATGCTGATGTTTTTTCGGCCAGTTCAGCGTTCAGACGCCAGCCATTTCCGGTAACGTTCCGGCCGGCCCCTAAAGACAGCGTCATGATCGACTTTCTTGGTGTGTCGTACAAGCAGATCAAAAGCGATTTAAGCGGTGGGCAGTGGTTTCAATACAGCGACAAACCGGCGACGTTTCACATTCCTTATTTTAATAAACAGCTCCCGGTTGCACAGGTACATCTTCCGGAGGCCTATATCATTCCTCCGGAATGGACGTCGATTATTAAACGGTTGAGTCTGCAGGGGGTGACCTATTTTAAATTGACGGCGCCCAAGACGGTGACCGTCGAATCGTATAAATTTTCAGACGTGAAATGGCAGGAGCGTCCTTTTGAAGGACGGCACACGCTCACGTTTAAACAGGCGGAAATCGAGCAGACCCGCACGTTTCCAGCCGGTTCGGTGGTGATCGATATGAACCAGCGCGCGGCAAGAGTGGCGGCGCATATTTTAGAGCCGCAGGCCCCGGATTCGTATCTGTTCTGGGGATTTTTTGACACCATCTTCGAGCAAAAGGAATATGCCGAAACCTATGTGATGGAAAAAATGGCGCGCCGGATGCTTGCAGAAAATCCTAAATTAAAAACACAGTTCGAGAATAAAAAAGCCAATGACGCAGAATTTGCTAAAAGTCCGCGAGCAATTTTAAATTGGTTCTACAAAATGTCACCGTACTGGGATGAGCGGATAAACGTTTACCCGGTTGGCAAGATTATGGATGATCAAGTTGTTCAAGCGCTAAAGACGCACTAAGTCCATGCGGCAAGGCGCGCTGCCTAAAAAGAGGCAATAGAAATATGTAGCTCGACATTTATGTCGAGAAATTCGCCTCAAGTCGAATCAGGCGAACGCCTGAGGAGAAATCCGGTCAATACTGGTGTCAGACCTTTCGGCTTCGCTCAAGGTGACAAGATAAAAGTGAATCCTCCTTAAGTTGGCGCACGAAGGTAGCCGTCGGATTCGGAATCCGGCAACCGCCGGATAAAATAAGTGTTTTCGCTCAATCACTACAAAGGTTTTTTTCATGCAAATACTCAAATTTGGCGGGTCGTCTATTCAGACGCCTGAACGGATTAAAAACGTCTTGGGAATCATCAAAGCCGCATCTGCAAACAGCAAAATTGCCGTTGTCGTGTCCGCTCTTGGTGGGGTCACCGGCAAACTCATCGAGGCTGCTGAATTAGCCGGCCGTGGTGATCGGCGCTATGAGAGTGTGTTAGACGACATCGGGAAAAGACATGTGGCTGTCGTTGATGTCCTTCTGAAAAACCGCTCTGCCGCTCGTGACCGGGTTTCGGTAAAACTTCAGGAGTTGCGGCAAATTTTGTTAGGGACATATTTGATCAAGGAGTTGTCCCCGCGAACCCTGGATTTGGTGATGTCATTCGGGGAGCGGCTGTCTGCTTTTATCATCAGTGAAAGTCTGAAAAAACGCGGCGTCAAGGCGGACTACCTGGATAGCAGTGCGCTTATTAAAACCGATGACAGCTTTGGCGATGCCGTGGTGCAGGTGGAAAAAACCTATCGAAATATTCGCCGCTATTTTAAGCAGCATCCGGGCTTGCAAATCGTTACCGGATTTATCGCGGCGAACGAACAGGGACAAGTGACCACCCTTGGCCGCAGTGGTTCGGATTACACCGCGGCGCTTTTAGGAGCGGCTCTAAAAGTCGAGGAAGTGGAAATCTGGACCGATGTCAACGGTGTGATGACCAGCGATCCGCGCAAAGTTCCCGACGCGTTTACCATCCACAGTATGAGTTACGAGGAGGCCATGGAAATGTCGCATTTCGGCTCGCGAGTTATTCATCCGAAGGCCATGCAGCCGGTGCTGGAACGCAAAATTCCCATTCGCATCAAAAACACCTTTGAACCGGCATTTGCAGGAACTGTCATCTGTGCACAACCGGAGAGCAATCACTTTGCCATCCGCGGGATCTCTTCCATTGTCAACGTGGCATTGCTGCGGGTGCAGGGCAGCGGCATGCTCGGTGTGACGGGTATTTCGGGCCGGCTGTTCGGAGCGCTGGCAAAAGAAAACATCAGCGTCATTCTCATTACACAGGGCTCGTCAGAGCATTCCATCTGTTTCGCCATCGCGCCGGAGAAGGCCGCGCATGCGCAGCAAATCATTGAAAAGGAATTTGCACTGGAAATCTATGCCCGGCAAATCGATGCGGTGGTGATTGAGGCAAATCGGGCGGTCGTCGCGGTGGTGGGAAATGACATGCGCGGCACCCCCGGAATCGCTGCAAAAATATTCCTGGCCCTGGCCGCAAAAGGTGTAAATGTGGTGGCCATCGCGCAGGGCTCTTCCGAGTTAAATGTATCCGTCGTCGTTGCTGCCACAGACGAAGCAATCGCGTTAAATGCCATTCATGATGCATTCTTCAAAAATGGTCGTAAATCACTCAATTTGTTCCTGGTGGGGCCCGGTTTGGTGGGAGGAACACTGCTAAAACAGATCCGCCAGCTAAAAACCTCTGCTGTGGACATTAAATTAGCTGGATTGGCCAACAGCCGCAAGATGGTTTTCTCCGGCAGCGGAGTCAATTTGCAAAGCTGGAAAACGGTTCTGCAGAAAAAAGGTCAGCCCATGAAAGCCAGCGCTTTTGTGGATGAAATTCTTACATGTAAATTGGCTAACTGCGTGTTGGTCGACTGTACCGCCAGCGACGCCATGATTCCGTTTTACGAGCCATTGCTGCGTTCCGGCGTCTCTGTGGTAACGCCCAACAAGCAAGCCAATTCCGGTTCCTACGAGCGGTACCTGAAATTGCGCCGGGCTGCTGCCGCCGGTGACTCAAAATTTTTTTATGAAACCAATGTGGGCGCCGGTCTGCCGGTGCTCAGCACCATTCGCGACCTTTTGGCCAGCGGGGACACCGTTCGTAAATTAGAGGCCGTGGTCTCGGGCAGTTTAAGTTATATTTTTAACACCTTCGATGGCAGAAAGTCTTTTAGCGACATCGTGAAGACGGCACAGAAAAAGGGTTACACCGAACCGGATCCAAGAGACGATTTAAATGGATTGGATATGGCGCGCAAGCTGATTATTCTGGCGCGGGAAATCGGTCTCACCTGTGAGTTGCAGGATATTCATCTCACAGATATTTTACCGCAGGCCTGCCGCAAAGCTAAATCGGTGGATGCCTTTTTTAAGCAATTGCAAAAAGCGGACGGCTATTTTGAGAAGCTGCGTTCACAGGCGGAAAAAGACGGCAGCGTGCTGCGCTATTTTGGGAAAATTGAAAACAAGAAACTCACGATTACCTTGCAGGCGGTGAGCGCAGAGCATCCTTTCTTTGGTTTGCGGGACACCGAAAACATGATCGCCATCTATTCGGAACGCTACGCTGTTTCTCCGCTGGTGATCAAAGGTCCCGGCGCCGGCGCCGACGTTACCGCCGCCGGTGTGCTGGCAGATGTTCTGAAAACGGTGGGATAGTTTGTTTGCAACGTAAGTCGAAGTTGTGCTGCGCTTGAAGGGGATGGCAAAACCACTTTGATCAGTTGCACTGAATAAAAATGATTGCCACATTTCAGATTGAAAATCTGGTTGGGAATTTCATAAATTAACTGTAGCTTATGATTAACAAAATGAAACAGACTTACCATTCATCCCGTTTATCTTTTGAGTTTTGGCAAAATCCTTGGTACCCAGAGAATAATCATTTTCTGCTTATTTCGTGTCATTTATGAACTTACCTGTTTCACATATCGTTCCGGTCGATAGCCTGTCCGGTGTTTTCAAGAATACTACCAATTCTTACAAATTTTATTGGTTTCTGGCAATCCTTGACTGTACACGCGAGGATAACGTACTTGTGATTCCTGTTCGGTCCCTTTTGAGTAAAATGATTTCAAAAGTCTGGTACCCAGTAAACTATTTCAATCTGTCTTTTGGAAAACAAGATCGACTCGGATTAATCGCTTTGCAAATTAAGCGTGAAAGTAATTTAAAGGGGAACGTCTTGGATTCTGAAATTCAGAAGGAACTAAATCGGATTCTAAAGCAGTCATCGAAGAAAGATTTAACCGAAAACCTAAACAGTTTATTGCGTTATGTGCCTTACCGGTTTTTGCGACCATGGTACAGTGAGGCTCTCCGCGGGTTGGAAGATACAAAGATAAATTCAAAGATCATTCAGTTGGCCAACGTTGGATTCAAAAATAATAAGAATCTTCCTCTGTATCGATTTGTTTCCAAGCGAGAAGAATGCATAGAATTTCCTGAGGCGTGGTTTGAATACTTCCAGAGACACAACAAAATTCTAACTGATTTCTGCCTGTGGAATTTATTGAACTATTTGCAAAAAAATAATCCTAATGTTCCTAATTTGACAGAAAAACTATTTGCTCCCGCAAGTCGTGATATGTCTCGCGCCAGAAAATTTTGGTCATTTTATTTAAATCAACATTCAAATGTGAGTTGTATTTACTCAAATATTGTTTTATCTGAAGAGAAATTCAGTATTGATCATTTTATTCCGTGGAAATTTGTAACACATGACTTGTTGTGGAATCTAATCCCAGTGCCGAAATCTATTAATTCGAGCAAGAGTGATTCCTTGCCTGCTCTACAAAAATATTTTGAGGGTTTCACAAAGTTGCAGTTTGACGCTTTCAGGACAATTTATCAGGCGCAGCGATTTAAATTGTTAGAAGATTATTCGAATCTTTACCAATGTGAACTTGAGACCATTTTTGAAATGCCTTTCCAGAAATTCAGGCAGCGGCTTTATGCA
>CAYVXE010000177.1:0-5810 GCA_964455375.1 uncultured Calditrichaceae bacterium | reverse complement strand
CAAATATAAAAAAATAAATTGTCTGTGTCAACAAAAAACTCGTCTAATTTGCATCCTTGACTTTCTGTTATTTACACTGTATATAACAACAAAAGAGTATTTAACACCTGAAGAACACTGCGTGGACAATGTCGGACAATGATTTCGGTGTCATTCAGTGTCTCCCGGTGTTTTGTTTAGTCTTTATCTTTCGAAATTATGGACAGCAAGAAAAAAGATAAAAACGACGCAAGCTTACCGGAATATTTTGTGGTAACCGATGAGCTTGACTTACATGGATTCTTCCCGGAGCAGATTCCGGACATCGTGCAGGCCTTTATCGAAAATGCCTTGGATCTGCGCTTACCCCGTCTGCGAATTATTCACGGAAAAGGAAAAAGCAAGCTTAAGTACATGGTTCGAAAAGAATTGGAAGCCATCTCTGCGGTAGCCGATTTTTTCGATGCACCGCCTGAACTTGGCGGCTGGGGCGCGACCATCGTGCTTCTGCATTTGCCGAACAGCGCCGGGAATGAGTAACCGATTTTTATGCGACCAGGTCCTCCAACGTCTTTTTGAACATATCATAAGCGTCCTGTCCGTAGAGGCAAAAAATGATTTTCTGAATTTGAGTTTCTTTTGAGAGGTATTCCATGGTGCTCGACAGCATGATCTCGGCGCACCGTTGCATGGGAAATCCGAAAATGCCGGTACTGATAGCCGGGAAAGCGATACTCTGCAAATGCTTTTTTTCGGCGACGTTTAAACTGCTCAGGGTTGCATTTTTTAGTTTTTCATCTTCATTCCCTTCGCCCATGCGCGGGCCCACAGCATGAATAACATAGTTTGCTTTCAGGTTTCCACCCGTGGTTATCACGGCGCCACCGGCCGTGCAGCCGCCGATGCGGTTGCATGCTTCCTGGATAGCCGGTCCCCCTTTGCTGCGAATGGCTCCCGCCACACCGGCTCCGAGAATCAGGGCGGAATTTGCTGCATTGACGATAGCGTCTGTGCTAAGTTCGATGATATCTCCCTGCACGAGCTGCAATGTTTTTGAATTTATGTCGATTTGCATGGGAATGTCCTTTCATTTTTACTAATGAAGAAACTCCCGGAAAGAAAATCAATGAATTTTTAAAAATCATTCGTATTGATTTTTTAGGCTGAAAGACTTAAATTCTCATTTTATGAATCCAACGAGCTGGAGTGAATCTGTATGCGTGTACCGATGTTTATGTTTACATTGAGTGTCCTGTTTATAAATGTGTCCGGCGGAAATTCCTTTGTTTTGCAAACGTCACCCGATTCGGTCAGGTTATTTTTATTTAATCTGACTGAAAATGTGAAGGAGCAGATGTCTAACATCGATCCCGGGCAATATGATTATAAGCGCTATGTGGGGGTGTGGGCGTCAAAAACAGGAAAATCTGCCCAACAGGCCGGGAATGAAATTAAACAATGGGTTGCACTAAACGATGGCCAAAAGAGTGATCTATACAACCGGGCTCTGGCAAAGTTTTACTTGAAGGATTTTTCGGGAGCTGTGGAGGATTTGAATGAATCCATAAATGCGACAGTAGCCAAACTACAGAAATTACCGCAGAAAGAGTCCGGGCTTTCTGAAACTCGGAAGGTATTGTTTAAAGAAGGCGTTCAAACATTGCGTGTGTTGGGGAACATTCTTTATTTGAATTATGACTTTGCCAATGCCCTTAAATCCTACCAGCAAGCGATAAAATTTACGTCAAAAGCAGAGACGCCTGAGGTGTGGGCGGAAATCGTCCTGGATATGGCTCAGACCTACTCTGAAGTCGGCCGCAGAAGTGATCCGAAGGATTCGGGAAAAATATTTGAAAATTCGATTCAGGCCTTTCGACAAGCTTTGACTATTTTTACCGTGGAAAAAGATCCACAAGATTGGGCGAGAGCACAAAATGGGCTGGGAACCACGTTGGCTTTGAAAGGACTGCAGTTAAAAAAAGATGCGGGCCTGACGTATTTACAGGAAGGGGTCGATGCCATAACGAAATGTTTGCAGGTTTTAAAGAAAAATGATATGCCGTTTATTTGGGCGAAAGCAAAAAACAATCTCGGTTCAGCACTGGCTGAAATTGGCATCCGCAAAGGGGGTGAGGAAGGGGGTCAGTCACTTCTCGATGCGATTAAAGCGTATAAAGCGGCTCTCGAAGTCAGAACACTGGCCGACACCCCAAATGAGTGGGCACAGACGCAGAACAACCTTGCCGCAGCGTATGCTTTTTTTAAAGATTGGAAAAATGTTCTTGATTGCTATATCGATGTTTTAAAAGTGAATCCTGAAGACAAATTTGCTTATCAGACGGCTGTAGACCTCAGCCAGAAGGTTATGTTTGATTTTCCTCTGGCGCTCAAATTGAACGAAACCTGGATGAAATCGCATCCGGACGACCTTCTGGAGAAAGTTAAGCTGGTTGAAAAATATTTCACCAACGGAGAGTTTGTAAAGTCACAGAAATTGATCGCTGAGTTCCGAGAGAGTAAAGATTATAGTCAATTGGTTTATGTGATCATGGATTTGATGGACGTGGTCAATGATATCGCTTTAAATCAGACCGACGCTGTTCCGGAAAAATTAGGTCAACTTCTGGATAGAATTAAAACACAGCCTGAATCATTTCGGGTGAGTATGAATTTCAATGGAATGAAGTACTTCGTTTCCACCAACCCGTCGTTAAAGCCGTATGAGGATTGGCTGTTGCGTTATTTTTCAGCTTTCGAGGATCAGAAACGCGATGAGATTTATGTGGAACTGAAAGACGTAAAAGAAACATTTCATTTGACCGGAAAATAAAACACCCCCCGGCTAACTAAACCCGACCGGGGGGTGTATCTCTGCTTGTTTGATTTTTCTAAGTTTGCTTCGTGTGAGGAAACTTTTTTATAAAAAGCCAGTGCTGTAAATTTTGTCTTTAGAAAGGCAAACTTACGCCGCCGGTAAAGATGAGCCCGTCCTGGCCAAGTGCGCCGTTCGCAATAATGCCGATATTGGGTCGGTTGAGAAACCGCATACTCATACCGGGGTTAACGTTGAACTGCCCTTCGAAATCCGTACTGTTAAAGACCTGCCCGAAATCGAGAAACGGGGCAATTTCAATATCCATCGGAAAGCCGGCCATAACCATGTGCATGGCCTGGTAGCGTACTTCCATACTTCCGAAGAAAGCATGTTGTCCGTAGAATCGACCGAAATCAAAAGCCCGTAAGGTAGACAGTCCACCAAGCGTTGCCTGATCAAAAAACGGGATGTTTTCATTTGTTGTAAACGTCCAGCTATTTCTTAAGAGCAGGGTCCATTTCTGATCGACGGTAGAAAAATATTTTCGCATTTCCAGATAAAAGCGCCCATAATTTGACGTCGATGGTGTATCGCTGGTTACCTGATCGTATTCTGCTGTTGCCTTTGCATAGAAACCAGCGGACGGGGTGAATTCTGAATTGCGTTTGTCATAAATAAAACTCACATGCTCTCCTACAACCGTAGCTCCTCCAATACCTGATACATTCGCAAATCCGGCATTGTTGATAGTGAACGGTACATTACCGATGAGCCGGTCGGCGCCGCGTTTCACATCCACTGAACGAATTTTCCCACCTATTGAAAAACGAAAATTGTTTCTCGGCAGCCAGAATATGTCCATAATACCACCGAATTCCTGATGTGTGTAATTTGTTTCATCTTTTTCGTCTGTACTGCCGCCGATACCGTAGAACCGGTAGCGCGGGTCTTGAAAAGCGTTGACTTGAAATTCATAGCCGAGATTTTTTCCGGCCTCTAAATTTTCATGATGAAATTGAATTTGCCGGTTTCGGTCTTCTGAGAGTTGAGCAGAAAACCAATAGTTTTTGTAAGCGCCGGGACAACTGACGACATCCATGGCTACGGTGGCTCCCACGTATTCATTGTGGTAACCTCGTATATCTAATGTTCCGGTCATGATGCCTTCACGCGTAACATTCATGAGTGCCATGGCTCCGCCGATGGTCTGTCCATTGTTTTCGGTCGAGCCGACAAACGGATGCCAAACCGTTTGAATATGTTTTCCATGATTCGGCGGGTCTACAAACAACCAGTGTAAAAATTTTGCCGTGGGACCGTTTTCATTCCAGCGATGAAACATCGCCTGCATGGGTTGTGGAAAATGTAAAACTTTTTCTGCGACATAAAAGTTTTCAGGCACTTGTCCATGTGCAGGGGTGGGTAGAGGCGCTGACTTAGCGCCTGATTTTTGTACGACGGTTATTTGGGTGGAATAAGGTTCATTTACATGCGTACTCAAATGACCGGCATTTAACCCCGGGGTGTAAGTGATATCTGCAACAATATCGTACGTTCCTGCCGGTGTGTTTTTGGCTATTTTGAGGGGAATAATTACGGTGATTTCGCCCACAAAAACACGTGTTATTCCCAGACGCACCGGCACGCCGCGCACTTCGGGTTCCGGAAATTGTGGTTCTTCAAACTGAAAATAATTGTTTTTTTGCATGCTGATAACTGTCGCTGACGGAATGCGGGCAGATCGATCTTTATCACCAAGCCAGAAACCGCGCGGAATCCTGAAGGTGATTTCTACAGCCGATAACTGTCCAGGCGCCAGTTCAGTACTTGCGGTTTTGATACTAATCTGAATTGGGTGCTCTACGGTTTGCGAGAACCCAGGCCGATTCAGAAATCCTGCGAGCAGTAAAAAGATAGTGAACACGAAAGCGTTTGTACGTTTGTAAAACTCAGTCATTTTTCCCTCGGAGAGTAATAATTATGGTTTTTTTTAGTTAATGTAATTTTAACAATCCTTTATTTCGGTCTATTCCAACAGAATAATTATTCCGTTTTTTAAATGCAATAGTTTGGTTGAAAAAGTACAGCTATTTTGGTAGGGTGAAAGGTCATTTTTTAAACAAAAATCTTTGCGGGAATAGTATTGCAAAAATGCAACCACCACGTCGGGAAACCTGACAGTATAACATATTGAATAATAAAGAAATACAATCCGTGGTAAAAAAGGTGTTAGAAATACTAACAAAAATTGCTACTTGTCGCAATAAAATAAGGCGGATGAGTATGATTAAGTTGTTGTAAAAAAGGGTTTTAATGGAATTTTGTATGTTTTGGTCTGTTTGTTGCAGGGGCGTAACATTCGTCTCGGCGCCTGCACCGTTGCAAATTTCTAAATAAAGTATTTTGAAAAACATAAATAATGTGTAACTGAAGGGAGGGGCAGATGCGACCATTGTTTAAATGTTTGTTGTTTGCAGTTATTTCTCTGTTATTTGTGAACAATGTTTTTGCCGGTCCGACGCTTATTTTCTCGGAAGTGCTATATAATCCGGCTGGAAGCTCAGAGGCAAATAATGAATGGGTGGAGCTGTTTAATGCAGCGCCTTCAACCATCGATTTAGAAGGTTATTATTTCGAAGATGAGTCCGGTGGACGTTTTACCTTTCAAGCAGGTGATCAAATATTAGCGGGTCAGGCGGTTACAGTGAGTCGAACCATATCCGGGTTTGTAGGTGATTTTGGCCCCTTTTCATTTGTCCTCAATAATGGCGGGGATATTTTGAGATTATTCGACAATTTGAGTCATCAAATTGATATGGTTGCCTGGGGTGGTAAAGAAGGTTGGAGCCTATCAGCCGGAGATGGTGAATCCCTAAAACGGATCTCTACGGCCGGCGGCCCCGATGCCTGGCAGGGAGGGCAAAGTCCAACGCCAGGTGCTCCAAACGGGCTCAGTGCTGTTCCGGAACCAGCCACACTTTTTATGCTGGCTTTGGGTGCCGGCAGCCTTGGTCTG
>CAYVXE010000176.1:0-5879 GCA_964455375.1 uncultured Calditrichaceae bacterium | reverse complement strand
GGTCGAAATGACAGAACGTGAGTTTTCGGTGAATCACTAGTTATGCACCCGGAATCAAACGGAGTTTTATGTAAGCCCTAAGTTCTTGAAACTTTTTGCGTAGCCTTGATATGCTTCATTATAGTTACTATGAAGCCCGTCTGCAACAATTGTTTTACCTTCCACAACGACCTGCGTGACTGCTCTGGGTGTGGCACCGAAAACCACTGCGTCTGTCAGCGTAGAGTCCCCACTTTCTGCTAAAGACGGATCATACATGTTCAGATAAACTTTGCTCGTCATCCATGCATCGGAAAAGCCGATGGCATCATAGCTGTTTTTTGTTGCCATTGTCAGGAGTTGTGGCGCTTCTGCTGCCACGATGCGTTTTCCCAGTCGCGAGCGTTCGTCTAACTCAATGGCACGGATTTCTTCAAAAGCATCCGAACAGGCGTGGCTGTCCACGCCGACGCAGATTTTAGCCCCGGCATGCAGTAGTTCCGAGGTTTGCGGCAGCCCGTCGCCAAGGTCGCGCTCGGTGGTGCGGCAAATGCAGACCTGCGCTTTTGCTTTGCCCAGCGCGGCTATTTCAGCGTTGGTGAGGTGAGTGGCATGAATACCGACGAATCGCTTATTTAAGAGGCCGTTCTTTTCTAACAAAGCTACCGGCGGTAAACCATATTCCGCCGTGCATTCTTTTACTTCCTGAATTTGTTCGGACACGTGTATATGAAACGGCAGGTTTTTATCGGTGGCAAAATTGGCAAGTAATTTTACCTGTTGCAGGGGGACGGCGCGAATGCTGTGGGCTGCCAAAGCGATTTTCACAAAGTCATCGTCCCGAAACTGTGTTATCAGGTCGTCAACATCTTTTAGCACATCCTCGACACTGGCATCGGAAAACCGTTTTTGTGCTGGTTCGAGATTTTTTCCGCTACCGCCGCGCAAGTAAGCCGTGCGGATGAGTGTTATGCGTAACCCTGCCTCCCGTGCAGCGCTAATAACCGCGTCAGCCAGTTCCAGCCGATCGTGGTAAGGTGTTCCGTCCGGTTGATGGTGGAGATAGTGAAATTCACCTACCGCAGTAACACCGGACATGGCCAGTTCCACAAAGGCAAACCGGGAAAGATTGAAGATATCATCCGGAGAAAGTTTTGCGGCCAACTCATACATTAATTTCCGCCATGACCAGAAGGATTCTGACGGATTGGCCTGGCGCTGAGTTCGTCCCCGCAAGGCGCGTTGAAATGCATGTGAATGTGCAGTTGCAAATCCGGGCATCACGATGTAGTTGCCTTCCCGGTAAATTTGTGGTGTGTTCATGACAGACCTTTTTCATTTATGACGCTCAGAGTATAACAAGGATTCACGAGCTTTTCAATCAAAAAATGTGTTTTTGTAACGGTGCCTCATTTATTCCACTTGATTTCTTACCATTTTTACGTATATTAAAATGAACAAAAAATGAGCAAGTAATTCCTTGGAAAACATTCAGTTAAAATTAACCGATCACGCTGACAGCGTCAAAGCATTTTTCAGATATTTTTCTCTAAGGGAACGGCTGCCGGAGCGGCTCTTTTTGCAGGAAATACTGGAAAAATTCGCGGCGATTCCTTATGAGAACATCAGTAAAATTATAAAATTAAATCAAACGTGGGAAACGCCGCAAGAACGGTTTCGTTTTCCGGAAGAACTGTTTGCACAGCATATAGCGCACAAACTGGGCGGAACCTGTTTCTCGCTTACTTATTATTTAAAAGCCATTTTGGAAAGAAATGGATTTTCCTGTTACCCTGTTATGGCCGATATGCGCGCCGGGAAAAATATTCACTGTGCGCTGGTCGTCATTTTGGACGATGCGAGCTATTTGGTGGATCCCGGATATTTGTTGAGTCAACCCATGGAAATGGGTTCGACAAAAAGGAAAATGTACAAGACTGAATTTGCCGGTGTGGAACTTTGTTATGACGCTGCAGCGGATTGGTTTCATCTGTACACCTTCAACAATGGCAAGACAACCTGGCGTTACCGGTTTCGCAACCGCCCGGTGCCCACTGAAGAATTTTTGCACCACTGGCAAGCTTCCTTCAACGGAAATTCCATGCACAATATCTGTTTAACAAAAATTCACAAGAACGGTTTGTTGTATATTCGGGAAGCATTTATGCGTGAAACCACGTTTGATGAAAAACGCAACTTTAATATCAAAAAAAATTATCATCAGACCATTTTTGAGCGTTTCGGTATCGAAAAAGAAATTATCGAACGGGCACAAGCGGCATTGGGAGAAAATTTGTCGGAAGAGAAAAGGCGGGGTTTGTGGGTGCCGAAAGGTTCGTAAAAAGAGGTTGTTTTCCAGATCGGGAAACAGCTATGAGATAACGATGCTTCGACTCTGCTCAATATGAAGAGCATGAGTCGATATGGAACTCTTGTGGCAGTCCATGAGCAGTTTTCGTTCAGACACTAACTAACATTTCTCCCATCGGTAAAATAACATAGACCGTGTAAAATCAAGAAAAAAGGCAACATGTTATTTCGAATCAGGCGGTGGTCTGACGAGAAATCTGAGTTTGGGACAGAGTGTGACATAAGTATTTGTTTTAATAGAATATTATGATTAGCGCCTCATCAGATTCCTCTCCGGCAACTGCCGGATCGAAGTGACACCTCCAACCTGGTGGGAAATGTTAGTAATTCATTCGTAAGACCGCTATTCTTAACCGGACATTTCTGATTTTTTAAACATTCTTTCGCCGTCTGCCGATGTTTTTAACATACAGTCATTTAAAATGTGTAATTTGCTCATGACACAGTACAAATTGTTAGTTGTTGAAGATGACGAACCATTTGTTAAAATCATTGACCTGGCGTTGCGGGGCCTGAATTTTGATTTTGATGTGGTTCAGGATGGAGAAGCTGCCATCGAAAAAATCAATGACACCCATTATGATTTGGTCATCAGTGATTTCCGTTTGCCGAAGATGCACGGATTGGATATATTGAAAGCCGTTGAGCACAAAATCCCGGGCTGCAAGAAAATTCTCGTCACTGCGGCTACCGAAGAGATGATTGATCCTGAATTGAGCGGATTGCATTTACTCGGTTTTTTAAAGAAACCGCTTTCCCCAATCGATTTGCGGCATCTGGTGCAGCAGCATTTTAATTAGCTCAGTATCCTTAAAATGCTGCTAATGTTTCACTCGATAACCTCAGCACCTTTAATCTCACCAAGTACTTTACCGCCGTTCTTCAAAAAGACTTTCACATGTTTATGGTTATTTTTAACGATGATGTCGCCTTCCACGAGGGAGTCATCCGCGATGGTTATTCTTAATGGGTGATTATCGTCTGAATTTTTATTGCCGATAACAATGTTTCCGTGAATCACCGTCGCTTGTTCTAAAGAAATATCCCCGTTTATCGTCGACAGATCGCGCTTAACGTCTGTATTCTCCAGGTCAATGTCTCCGTTAACGGTTTCGATCTTGCCGTTTATTTTGCTTCCCTCGGCACAATGGATGTCGCCGTTCACAATTTGTATGTCACCGTTGAGCATGACATTCTTATCCACATCAATGCTGCCATTCACCGATTGCAAATCTTCAACTTTTGAATTTTCTCCCACGTCGATTCGACCATTCACTGTGCGCGCTGAACCTTTGACTGTGCAATTTTTGCCAATGGTAATATTACCATTGACGGTGTTAATGCTACCTTCTTGTGTTTCACCGTCCTCGATGTAAAAAGATTTGTTGACCCCCATGTCACAGGCAACAAACAGCAGCAGTGCAATAGAGAAGGCCGCGAAACAATACGTCCTAACTTTCATGATTTTTCCTCCTGCGTTTGGTAATTAAAAATGATTTTGTGGGTTGCCGCAAGCAATTATGCAGACTAAACAAGATCTGACATAGTTGCGAGCTTCTCCTCGAATTCACCTGAGAGAGCTTCATATTTATTTGTGACGGCATCTAACTCGGTGTAAAGAGACTCCACTTGTCCTTTTAATTCTTTTTCCTCTTTCGCTAATCGGGCAATCGCTTCACCGTTTCCGTTTGTAGACGCTTCAATCAACAGCATGTTTTTTGTGCTGAGAGTACTTTCCAATTGTTCGATCATTTTTTCCAATTCGCTTATTTTCTTCTCCAGAGGATTCAGAATTCCGGATTTTTCCCGAATAATTTCTGCCTTGCGTTTGCGAAGAGCTTTCTTGTCTTTAAAGTTTTCTTTTGTTGATTGCACCGGTGCGTTTTGTTTTAAGTTGTCACCGTTGGGGTCGTCACTTTCCCAGCCGACATCCTCGAGGAAGCTTTGGTAAGTGCCTTCATAAATAAATTGTTTCCCGCGGTCGAAGACGATGAGTCTGTTCGCAAGGGTGTGCAGAAACATTTCATTGTGCGTGACCATGATCACTGCGCCGTCAAAAGAGTCGATGGCGGCAAGCAAGGAGTCGCAGGCTTCCATATCCAGGTGATTTGTGGGTTCATCCAGAAGCAGCAGATGGCTTGGCGACACCAGTAATTTCCCCAGTAAAACGCGGCTTTTTTCGCCACCGGAGAGGACTGAAACTTTTTTGAGTGCCGCATCGCCGCTGAACATCATGGCCCCGGCCACGTCCCTCGCCTGTTGGTTGGTACATGCCGTATCTGAGAGCCGTATTTCTTCTTCAACCGTTTTCTTGGGGTCGAGTTTTGCCGTGTTGGTTTGCTCAAAGTACGCGGATTTTAAATTCGGGTGATGTTTGACGTGACCGGAGCCAGGTAAAAGCTCTCCGGCAAGAATCTTCAGCAAGGTCGTTTTTCCCTTGCCGTTTTTTCCGACAACACAAATTCTGTCCTGTTTACTGATGGTCAGATTAAAACCTGCAAATAAATTTGGTTGGGAATCGTAGGCAAAGGTCAGGTTTTCTGTTTCCAGCATTATTTTGGCGGAAAAAGGCGTGGATTTAAATGCAAACTCCAGCGTCTCAATTTTTTCCAGTTTTTCTTTGCGTTGCTGTTTTTGTAATGTTTTGATGCGCGACTGAACTAAATTTGCTAACCTTGCTTTGGCACGGAAGCGGCGGATGAACTGCTCGGTTTCTTTGCGCTTTTTTTCATCGTTGAGCCTGGTTTTTTCGTAGATTTCCTCATCCGCGGCGATTTGGCCATAAAGCTTATCCGTTGTACCGCTAACTTTTCGTACCTGCTTGCGGTGAATGCCAACACAATGGGTAATCACGCTGTCCATGAAACTACGGTCGTGCGTAATTAGCATCAATTCGTTTTTCCAGAACCGGAGAAAATTTATCAGCCAGCGGATGGAAACGATATCCAAATAGTTTGTGGGCTCGTCCAGCAAAAGCAAATCCGGGTCTGAAACCAGAACTTTAGCCAGATTCAGGCGTACCTGGAAGCCGCCGGAAAACTCAGATGGTGGGCGCTGCATGTCATCGGCATTGAACCCTAACCCAAACAGGATTTTTTCTGCTTTCCAGGCGTCGTGTTCCTGACCCGGTGGCAGACCGAGACACGCTTCCTGCAAAACGGTTTTTTGGGTAAAGCACAACTGTTGGTCCAGGTGTCCGATTCGGTAGTTTTTCGGAAAGATGATTTTTCCTGAGTCGGGTTCTTCCTCGCCTAACAGCAAACGGAAAAAGGTCGTTTTTCCAAAACCGTTTCGACCCACCAGCCCAATTCGCTCTTTCCGGTTGATGGAAAAGGTTACGTCTTCAAAAAGCTCCTGGCTGCCGTAGGTTTTGCATAAATTGGATATTTGAATCATGTAATAATTTAGGAAATATCAATGGAAAATCAAGCGGAATTCCGTGTCCGGCATGAAAATCTGACGGCGTAAAAACAGTCCGCGCAGATATCCTGATTTCGTCATTTTAAGCCGCGGTAAAATTTTCATTGAAT
>CAYVXE010000175.1:0-5884 GCA_964455375.1 uncultured Calditrichaceae bacterium | reverse complement strand
GGTCAAAAACAGTAATGATTTCATCGTTTGTCTGCGTGTTAAACTGCCAGACAAAATTACTTGCAAGCTGTGTGTCTTCAACAGAATTGATGCCCTGCGTTAGTGTGACAAAATACCGCTTGTCTGCCTTGAGCGGCTCAATGGGAATGATATTCAGTTTCTTCGAGCCATCGGTGAGATAGACTGTTTTTATGGCAGGGGTCAAACCGCCATCGCTGTTGAGTAAAACCGTGTTTTGATTGATGCTCTGCGGGTCGAGTTCCCGGTTAAACGTGGCGGTTAGAACATCCTTAAGAAAAACACCCGTGTCACGCTGGGTGGGGTAAAAATCGAGAACCACAGGTTTGCTGTTGTCCAGCGCTTGCGTGGTGAAATTGTAAGTGAAACTGTCGCCTCCGATGCCATCCCCATTGCCATCCAGAGAATTGCCGTTGGTGTCTGCAGCGGTTGCATTGAGCGTGACGTCGTAGAGCGTAGCGAAAGCAAACCTTGTGTCCGGTTCGAACAGGACAACATCACCTTTTGCGCTCCAAAGAAAATGTCCGGCGGTTTCCGGAGTGATCACAAACGCTGCTTCCACAGATTGCCGGTCCATGGGGCGGTTGAAAAGCATGCCGATTTCGTTGTAGACGTTGACATTCTCACTCTGCGTGGGGGGCAATGTTTGTTTTACAATGGGTGGAAGGTCTAACAGCAGAGAAAAATCTGCACTTTTAAATGCATGCGCAGTTACAGTCACACTCTTTTGTGTGGTGATGTAATCGTTTGCAGAGACCGTAATCTGGTAGGTTCCCGGTTCGAGGTCCTGAAAAATGTAGAGACCATTATTATTGTCGTCGGTGGTATAGTGCATGCCACCGGGATTTAGCGTCACATTGATGCCATTCAGCGGTTCATTGGTTTCTGCATCTTTGATAATGCCGGAGAGCGCGCCCGTCGGCAGTGTGCCTGCTTCGTAAAAATCAAGAATAGCCATGAAGATGGCTCTGGCTTCTAATTTCAAAAAGTCATTATTGCGCAGTTTGTTTTCTTCAATTCTATTATCATGAAATGTTGCTTCAGAGAGTTCACCTGGCATGAGCAGGTCTCTTAGTACACCTAAATAAGAAGGGCTACCGAAGAAACTAAAATCACCGAAGACTTTAAAATCAGAAGTTCTTAGTGCTTGCCAGATTCTTTCTGCCATAATGTTGCTCATAACATCAGCTTTTCCAGGCCATTGTGGATGATTAGCAGCTAATTCTTCATATAAAAGCAACGTAAAACGTGCTGTACCATTAAAGGCATTATGATGTACCGAGTGGAACCAATCCACACCAAAACTGTTGGCGAAAGTTTCCCGTTGACTCAGCGTGGGATTGGTCGAATCGTCTACCCGCGTCAAAAGTACCGTATCAATATTGGCGGATTTCAAAAAATCTTTCAAAAAGAGGGCGACACCGAGATTGATATCTGCTTCGCGTAAGCCCGTCGGGCCCTGGATTGCATTTCCCTTTCCGTGACCCGGATCGATGGCAATGCTTAAACCGGACAAATCCTGAGCGGCCGTATTTTGATAAAACAAAATGGCGCTGAAAGTTAAAAAAGTTAACATGTAAAAGAACGTTCGTCGGCTCCGCGTCATTCAAAAAACTCCTTCCGGTATTAGTAAAGCAAGTATTTCTTTCGTTTTTCTAAAAAGGTCGCTAACTGCGGTTCCCAGGTTGTTATCAGCGAATCGATATTTCCGGACGTTTGAATGGTGCGGCGAATTTTATCGGTGCCGCAAAGCCGGTCAAAATGACTGTTTCTCCAGGTTAAACTGTCGGGATACAGTCGGGCGATTGAATTTACGATATTTAAACCCGTTTTAAATGGTTGAAATGCATCTCTGTTTTTGATAATTAAAACCGCTCCCGAACAGGTTCTGTTCTTGTATTTTGGATTGGTAGAGGCGCCGGGTATCGAGACCGGCGTGAACGTTGTGTCTGCAAATGTAACACCGGACAGATGCAGAGAATTCAGTTTTGTGGTTAATTGTTTGCTCTCTATCCAGGGCGCGCCGAAGATACGAAACGGCGTTTCGGTGCCCCGGCCTTCGGAAACATTGGTACCTTCAAGAAGGCAAACGCCCGGATAGGGTGTTGCTGAAGCTAAATCCGGGATATTGGGGGACGTCTTGATAAATTGTAAACCGGTCTGGTCGTACCAAAAATTTCTCTGCCAATTTTGCAGTGGAACAACCGTTAGTTTTGCCTTGATTCCATTTTTGAGCCAACCTTCCTCATTAATCATCATGGCCAGTTCGCCTAACGTCATGCCGAAGCGCTCCGGAATAGGGTAGAGGCCGACGAAAGAAGAAAATTTCGGGTCGAGAATATTTCCCTCAACCGCAATGCCATTTAGGGGATTTGGGCGGTCCAGAACGACGAATGGAATGTCATGTTCAGCGGCGGCTTCCATCGACAGCGCCATCGTGTAAATGTGGGTGTAATAGCGGGTGCCGATATCCTGAATATCGAATACGAGAATATCGACATTTTTGAGCATGTCTGCGGTAGGCTTTTGTATTTCGCCGTATAAACTGTAGATGGGAATGTCCTTCAAAGTATCATTTTCGCTGCTTACTTTTTCACCCGCTTCGGCCTGTCCGCGTATCCCGTGTTCCGGTCCAAAAAGTGCGGTAATCTCAACATCTTTCATGGCCATAAAAACTTGAACGATGTGTTGGTGTGCCGAATTGTAAGCCGTGTGATTGGTGACGATTCCAACCCGTTTGTTCCTGAATAGATCGTGGAAGTCCGCGACGGAATCAAGACCGGAGCGCACGGTCGATTGTTTACATGAAACGACAGAGAGTAAAAGTGCAAAAATCAAAAGTCGTGCTTGCATAGTTTCCTCTCCGGATTAGAAGGTGATAATAATGGTCTACCATTTCTTACATGTCGTTCATTCGGACTGTAAAAAAAGTAGTGACCTGCTTCAGCCTGAGCGTAGTCGAAGGCTGTAACCCATTGTTTTTAAATCATGCTTCGACTCCGATCAGCATGAAAATTAATTTAAATCCGACTTTTTCGACGGTCTCGTCAGGTCACTACCTGACAGGAATTGACATACTACTTTTCCTATTGCATTTACAAAGTTTACTTAAAATGTGACAACGCCGGTTTACCGATGGGGTAAACATTAAACCCTATTTCAAAAAGCGCTTCATGATCAAGGATGTTACGTCCGTCAAAGATAAAGGCCGGTTTTTCCATGGACAAATATATTTTTTCGTAATCCAGAGTCTTGTAGAGATTCCACTCGGTAACCACTGCGATGGCATGTGATTTTTGAGCGGCCTTGTAGGGATCGGCGGAAAACTCAACCTGTTCATTGAATTCCCGAAGTTCATTTTCTGCATTTTTCAACGCTTTGGGGTCTGTAATGACAACATGTGCCTTTTCTTCAAGGAGCTTTTTTGTGACATAGATTCCGGGAGACTCGCGGATGTCGCCGGTGTCGGCTTTGAAAGCAAATCCGAAGAGGGTGATGCGTTTGTTCGCCACAGTGTTGAAGAGCGCCCGTGTGATGTTTTGCACGAAGCGGCTTTGTTGGTATGTGTTGATACGCACCACATTTTCCCAGTAGTTAGCGACGTCCTGCAGGCCGTAGGTTTCGCAAATATAAACAAGATTCAAAATGTCTTTCTTAAAACAGGAACCGCCGAAGCCCACACTCGCATTTAGAAATCTGTTGCCGATCCGTGCGTCCGTTCCCACAGCGTAAGCGACTTCTTTAACGTCCGCCTCGGTTTTTTCACATAAAGCGGAAATGCTGTTGATCGATGAAATCCTTTGCGCCAGAAAAGCGTTTGCCACCAGCTTGGATAATTCAGCACTCCAGATGTTACTGGTAATAATTTTCTCTTGCGGCACCCAGTGGGCATAAATATCGACGATTTCCTGCCGTGCCAGACGACCGCTTTCTGTTTCCTGCGAGCCAATCAAAACACGGTTTGGATTTTCAAGATCCCTGATCGCAGTGCCCTCTGCAAGAAATTCCGGGTTCGAGATGACCTCAAAGCGGATGCCTTTTTCATTGGAATTCAGAATGCGTTCCATGGCGCTGGCGGTCCGCACCGGTAAGGTGCTTTTCTCAACAATGATTTTGTTGGAGTCGGAAGCCGCTAAAATATCCCGGGCGGTTTTTTCCCAGTACTGTAAATCTGCACTTTTGCCGGCACCTTCACCAAATGTTTTGGTGGGTGTGTTCACGGAAACGAAAATAATATCCGCTTCCCGAATATGTCGCACAATTTCCGTGGAGAAAAACAAATTACGTCCTCTCGCTTTCTGAACGACATCCAGCAAACCGGGTTCAAAAATGGGGAGTTTATCTGATCGCCAGGCTTTTATTCTCTCCGCGTTTATGTCGACCACGGTTACTTTGTAGGAGGGACATTTTGCCGCGATCATTGCCATTGTCGGTCCGCCAACATACCCGGCACCGATACATAAAATATGTTTTTTGTAGTCCATAAAAATCCTGTGCATTTTCAATTTAGGAATGTCTTATAAGTAAAGAAAATAATTTACAATTTCAAGCTATCTCTTTTGCATTTTGCCCGGTTTTTAGCAATGCCTGAGGCAAAAATATGTTGACTATTCTTGGCCTATGTACTACTTTACACATACAAGCCCAATAAATTGATTGAAAGGGGAGGAAATGGTAAAAACATCAGAACGGTTGGTTTCATTAGATGCTTTTCGCGGGTTGACAATTGCCGGCATGATTTTAGTCAATAACCCCGGCACCTGGAGTCATATTTACCCACCTTTGGATCATGCGGAGTGGTTTGGCTGGACACCCACAGATTTAATTTTCCCGTTTTTTCTTTTTATTGTTGGTGTGGCGATGACCTTCTCCTTGTCGAAATATCAGCATGATCATACGCTTGACCGGAAAGCAGCCTATTTAAAAGTGATCCGGCGTACCTTGGTCATTTTTGGGATCGGTCTTTTTTTGAACGGATTTCCGCACTATCATTTCAGTACGATCCGTATTCCGGGTGTTTTGCAGCGAATTGCCGTGGTTTATTTTTTCGCTTCAATTATTACGCTGAATACTAAAATAAAGGGTCAGGCAATCTGGTTTGCCGCACTTTTACTCATCTACTGGGCTTTGATGACCCTTGTTCCCGTGCCGGGCTATGGCGCCGGAAACCTGACGCCAGAAGGGAATTTTGCGGCCTTCATCGATGGCAAAATCCTTATGGGGCACATGTGGCGGCAGACAAAGGTTTGGGACCCGGAGGGGCTGCTTTCGACCATACCGGCCATTGCTACGGCATTGTCCGGTGTACTCACCGGCCACTTAATCCGTTCCGGGCTTGATCGCAAAGACATTGCCGGGTGGATGTTTGTCATCGGCTGGGGAGCGATCATCGTCGGTTTGTTTTGGGGCATCGTTTTTCCCATCGGCAAAAGTATCTGGACCAGTTCCTATGTGATGTTTACATCCGGCGCTGCCTTACAGTTTTTAGGATTCTGCTACTGGCTCATCGATGTGAAACACTACAAAAAGTGGGCCTTTCCCGCCCTGGTTTATGGAATGAATTCCCTGGCGGTATTTGTTCTTTCCGGTTTGGTGGCGCGGTTTACATTCCTGATTAAGATTGGGCATGGCGATGCTGCGGTTTCCTTAAAAACATGGATGTATCAGAATTTGTTTGCTTCCTGGGCACAACCGATCAATGCGTCGCTTTTATTTGCTGTTTCAAATATATTATTTTGGTTTGTAATGATGTGGCTGCTTTACCGAAAACGCATCTTTATTAAAATTTGATGGAATTAATTTGACCTCGATTATTCAGGATGCCGCATACGTTTGTAGCTCCCACTTCAGTGGGAGTTGCCATGCA
>CAYVXE010000174.1:0-5884 GCA_964455375.1 uncultured Calditrichaceae bacterium | reverse complement strand
TGTTCCAATTTTAAAAGACGGGCTCAAACGGATAGTCAATAATCTATGATATTTTGATCTTTGCGTTCATTGCGTCTTGGCGGTTTAATTTTCTTGCAAAAAATGCAAAAGATTACCCCTAATATTATAAAGCAAGGAAAAACATGGCCCCAAAAAACCCTCGTAACAAACATAAAAACAAACCGCTAAAGCCATCATCATCGAAGTTTAATTTGTCAGCACAGCAACAATTCGGCGTCTGTTTTGGGATAACTTTAATCGCTTTGCTTATTTATTTTTATCCCATCGTTTTTGAAGGCAAAGTACCACCCGCTTCGGATAAACTCGCCTGGAGCGGCAATGCCCAATCGGTCATCGAGAGCCGTCAGCGCCACGAATCCAACCCCTTATGGGCAAACAATGTCTTTGCCGGTATGCCGGACTATCTCATTTCACTGGATGCGCCTTTTCATCAACCGGCCAAATATGTACAAAAATATGTCAATAAGGTCATCAACTGGCGGGTCACGGCTTATCTCATCGGGGCAGTTGGCATGCTCCTGCTCATGCGCTTCTGGGGGCTGTCTTATGCCGCCGCATTCATCGCCGCCCTGGCATTTATCTGGTGGCCGCTCATTCCCGGTTTATTGGAAGCCGGACACAACACAAAAGTCAGCACCATTATGTTCATGCCGATCATCACGTGGTCATTTTTAAAATTACTGCGCTCCCCCGGTTTTTTGTACGCTTCCTTGTTTGCGATTCTTTTCAGTCTGGGCATTCAGGCCCGGCACTACCAGATCATGTTTTATGAAATTCTCCTGCTGGTCATTTTTGGCGTCTATCATTTTGCGACCTATCTCAGCCAAAAAGACTGGTCGGGAATCGGTAAGCGAACAGCATTTTTAACCGGCGCCCTCATTCTGGCGGCAGGCATTGCATCCTTCCCAACTCTCATGGTTCATGAATACACGGCTTACTCGATTCGCGGCGACTCCGGCGGCACCACGGCGTCCAACGGCGCCGATTACAATTACGCCACCGGCTGGTCTTTGCACCCCAGTGAAATCATGACCTTTTTTATCCCCCGATTTTACGGCGGCACTTCGTCCGAATTGTACGAAGGCGATGCGGTTCCGCAGCTAAAAGGCCAGACAATTCCCGGATACTGGGGGCACAAATTATTTACTTCTTCCACAGACTACATCGGTGTGGTATCGCTAATTTTCGCCGCATTCGCTTTTATGCTTGCCTGGAAAAACAAAACCGTCATGCTTCTGGGTTTCACCATCGTCCTGTCACTTTTTGTGGCGTTTGGAAAATATGTTCCCTTTGTTTATGATCTGTTTTACAACTTCATGCCTTTTTTCAACAAATTTCGTGTACCATCCATGATTCTGGTGCTGGTACAATTCAGTGTGGCCATTCTTGCCGGTATCGGATTTGACCGGCTCCTCAACCACGCCAAAGAAAAGCTATCCCCGACTGTTCTACAAAAAAGTCTTCTGATTCTCCTGGGCTTGTTTCTGTTCATTGGTATCATCCCATTTCTCTTTAAGAGTGAATTTTCATTGGCCAGACCGGAAGACGCGGCGCGCATGCAGGCAAACGTCCTTGCTTTGGTAAAAGAAGCGCGTTACGACCTCATGAAACAGGATGCTTTGCGTATGCTGCTGTTCGTTGCTGCTGTGTTTGCCACGGTCTTTGCATTTATGAAAGAAAAACTCAGCAAACCTGTTTTTGTCACTGGCATCGTTTTACTGCTTATCATTGACTTGTGGGGCGTTGATAAACGTTACCTGAAAACGCTGGTCAAACCCGCACAGATCGACCAACATTTTGCAGCGACGCCCACAGACAACTTCTTGCTCAAAGATAAGAGCAGATACCGCATCTTTCCGGTCGGTCAACTGTACAGTGACAGCAGATGGTCATACCGCCATGAATCCATCGGTGGCTACCATCCGGCAAAACTGCGATTGATTCAGGACATCATTGAATCGGCGCTCTACAAAGGAACGGCGTCAGGGTTTCAGAACAATCCCGGTCTGCCCATAAACTGGAACATCGTCGACATGCTCAATGCAAAATATATTCTGGCACCGGGACGCATTCAGCACCCGAATCTCGAACAGATGTTTGTGGACAATCAGACTAACATCGTCACCTACAAAAACAACGCGTGCCTTCCGCGAATTTTTGCGGTGGGTAACGTGGAAATCATTGCGGATAGACAAAAACGCTTCGCCCGTTTAAACGACCCGACATTCAAACCGGACTCCGTCGCTATCCTCGAAAAACCATTGTCAGCACCCATCGCATTTCCTGCAACCTGGAAAAGTGCGATTACGAGATACGAACCGAACATTATCGAAATTGATGCCGAAACAGACCAACAAACCTTGATGGTTCTCAGTGAAATTTACTACCCTGCCGGCTGGCATGCAAGCGTCGACGGCAAACCGACCGAGATTTTAAAAACCGACCACGCCTTGCGGTCCATCGTACTGCCAAAAGGGAAACATCACGTGGTGTTTGAGCTGAAACCGGCAACCTATATCACCAGCCTGTGGATGCAGGGCGTCTCTTCGGCAATTGTTTACCTTATCTTGATTCTTGCACTGATTCACTATTTCCGCAAACGTCCAGGCGTTGCCCGGGAGGCAAAAGAAACCACAGCGGCACTGTCCGGGAGTCCGTCATAATTGCCCATTGAAAGTCAAGTCAGGCTCTCCCAAATGTCACAGATGCGTAAAATTCTCATTATCACCTATTACTGGCCGCCGGCAAGCGGGCCCGGCGTGCAGCGAATTCTCAAATTCACAAAGTACTTACCTGAATTTGGCTGGCAGCCCATCGTTTTGACGCCGGCAAAGGGTGAATTTCCTGCCACGGATGACTCTCTCACTGACGATATTCCGGAAAACTGTCACGTTGTAAAAACGCCTTCCTTTGAACCTAACCTGCTTTACAAAAAATTCGTCGGCCTCAATCCCGATGAAAATATCCCGCTGGCGGTGCTTGCAGAAAACAAACTATCTGCAAAGAAAAAGTTAGCTCACTGGATTCGGTTGAATTTTTTCATTCCCGATGCAAAAATCGGCTGGTACCCGTTTGCGGTGCGCGCCGGGAAAAAGATCATTAAGCAGATGCAGCCGCACCTCATTCTCTCATCCTCGCCGCCGCCAACGGTGCAGATCATCGCCAAAGCTCTCGCACAGTGGAGCGGCCTCAAATGGATTGCCGATTTCCGCGACCCCTGGACAGATATTTTTTATTACCAGAATCATGCAAAAATGGCCTTTGCCGAACGCTTGGATAAACATTTGGAAAGCCGCGTTCTTGAACAGGCAGACCGCGTTCTGGCCGTCAGTCCGTCAAATGTGCGTCAACTCAACAAAAAGAATCAGGATGACAAATTTCATGTTTTATATAATGGCTATGATGCGGAAGATCTTTGCATCGCGCCAACATCTGATAAAAACAGTGCCTTCACCCTTGTATTTGTTGGGAATCTCAAAGCAACCCACAATTGCGACGCCCTGTGGCAGGTTCTTTCCGAATGTGTCCAACAAAACAGCGACTTCAAACAACATTTTCAGTTGCGCTTTTTGGGTCTGACGCATCCGTTCGTTCAGCAGCGTCTGCAACGTTACCATTTAATGGAATTTACGGAAATGTCAGGATTCCAACCGCACGCAGTCGCGGTGCAAGCCATGAAAGACGCCGCGGTTTTACTGTTTATCATTCCCAATGCGCCCAACAACAACGGCATTCTCACCGGGAAAATATTCGAATATCTCGCCTCCGGAACGCCCCTGCTCTCCATCGGACCACCGAGCGGCGATGCAGCGAAACTGCTCAACGACTGCGGCGCCGGACAGATGATTTCCCCGCAGGACGAGGTGCGCATGCGGGAACGCATCCTGGGGTTATTTGAAAAATGGAAAACACATGCACTCGGTGATGAGCAACCTGAAATGACCGCGGTACAGCAATTTGAGCGTAAGGCACTGGTGAAACAACTCGCAGATATCATGAACATGCTGATGGAAAATAAAAATGCATAGACAAACGCACGCACTGGAAACATTCGAGGACAATGCCGCTTTTTTCGGACAGACGGAACTCCTGGTGGCGGTGAAAAGTTTCGATTTGGCCGCGATTCGCAAACGCTATCTGGAATCACGCCAACGCAGCAAAGCCGGCAGTGTGGAGCGCCGGGCGCCTGCACCGGGCGGGCTTGTTTACATGCGCATCGAAAATGGGGTCATTCAGCAGCAGGAGATTCTCGCCCGCTTCACGGAAGTCCGGGGGGTGGATTTTCAATCGTCGAATATCGCGGTTTCATCAGAAAATAAAATTTACGTTTTCGATTCTGAAAATGCACGTCCAACGCGCATCCGGCACCCCTGGCTGTCCTACATTCACACGGTAAAATTGAGTACCGACAACAAAAAATGCCTGGTGTCATCCTCCGGTCTGGATTCGATTCTGGAATTTGATCTTGGAAGCGGCGACTGTCTCTGGCACTGGCTGGCGTGGGAACATGGGCTCAATCGAGGTGAAAATCCAAAAACCGGCGAAACATTTCTATTGACCAGAGATAAAGACGAAAGTCACCGCTTAACCAAAACAGGGCAAACACACCGGTTCATCGAAGACCCGGGCGAACAGCATTTACCCACCGCGCAGCGAGCCGCGTTTATCAACTCTGCAGAATACGCCGCAGACGGGAAGGTTCTGGCCACACTTTTCCACAAAGGAGAAGTCATCGAAATAGACCGGCGCAGCGGCGCCTTTACCACCGTTCTGGACGGACTCGCAAAACCGCACGGCGGCATGCCGTACAAATCCGGATACCTGGTAACCAACACCGGCGGCGGCAACGTTCAGATGCAAGCAGCAGACACACACACGATTTTTGATTTTACAAAATTGCCGGGAAAAGCGGCAGCCGTAAAGGACCTCGAATGGCTGCAATCGAGTCATATCAAAGACAATACCGTTGTCACCATCGATTCCAACCGCACATCTTTTGTGTTTTTCGATGCTGAACAAAAGAAAAGGTGCATGGTTGCATTTGACAAAAACTGGGCGGTGCAGGATTTCGTCTTCTTAACCGGCGATTGTCAGCCAATCCTTGCTGCCATCAAAGCCTGGTTTAAAGAAAACCAATCCGGCGAAAACGATTGAATTTCATAAAAAGTTTCTTTACCTTTATTGTTTCGAAAAACAGACAATCAATCCAATGAATCAGATAAAAATTGACTATGAAAACACTACCATTTAAAACCGTTTTAGCGCTCTCGCCGCACACAGACGACATGGAATTCGGATGCTCCGCAACCCTGCACCGGCTTTTGCAGCAAGGCGCGACCATCCACACGGCGGTCTTTTCCCTGTGTGAAGAATCTGTCCCGGAAGGACTGGCGAAAGATGTTCTCTTAACCGAAATGCAGGCGGCGGCAGAGGCACTTAGCATTCCTTCTGAAAATGTGCACGTTTTCCGTTATCCCGTGCGCCGGTTTACCGAACACCGGCAGGACATTCTCGAGGACATGGTGACATTGCGAAAAACAATCTCCCCGGATCTGGTGTTTACGCCAACCACAAAAGACGTGCATCAGGATCATCAGGTGATTTCCCGGGAGAGTGTGCGGGCGTTTCGCTATCAAAGCATGCTGGGCTATGAGCTGCCGTGGAACAATTTAACCTTCGATGCGCAGGCGGTCATTGAAATTTCAGAAGAAAACCTGACCAAGAAATTCGCAGCAGTGGCCTGTTACAAATCGCAATCATTCCGGCATTATTTTAATCCGGAGCTGTTTCGTTCACAGGCAACATTGCGGGGCTTGCAAAACAAGTCCGCTCTCTCGGAAGCGTTTGAAGTGATTCGGCTGGC
>CAYVXE010000173.1:0-5910 GCA_964455375.1 uncultured Calditrichaceae bacterium | reverse complement strand
AGGGACACCGAAAAGTCGGTACCAGCTATTGTCACCATGTCATTGCGCAATTCGGCGGTTTCTGATTGAGGTATCAGGTGAATAGGTAATCATTATACTTTATAAAAACAGATACTTATATCATGTTCTGTCCCACGCTCAGATTTTTCGCTTCGCTTCGAAATGACAACGTTTTGACGTTTTGGACAGCCCCAACGAAATTGTCAATGAATGAACGCTTCAAACAATTAACCTTTATGCTCAGTCGCAAAGGTCATTCGAAGTTGAAACTTCCCGGCAACTGTGTGCCAAAATAGAAATTTGGACACAAGAAGTAATGTCTATTTTATCTGGTGGAAGCAATATCTGTTTTCCAGTGTTTTGGATTTCTTGTCTCGCCTTGTATCGCAATGGTTTCATCAAGATAGCTTCCGTAACATTCAAGTATTTGGGTGCATGAATATTCGATCTCGCTTAGTTCCTTCTTTATTCGTAGGAAAATGTCTTCTATTGAGTTTGCCGATAAGGCGTTCCTAAAATTGATGATCCATTTGCCTTTATAAGCTGGATGATTCTTTTTTATCGGTCGATTTACTCTTTTTTTGGGCATTAAGAACAAGTCTAATATTGAAAACCAATAATAGGTTGTGACTAAATTGTTTCTTACCAAAAGGCCTGAATAAGGTGCATAACACAATGTTTTTCTGGCGGATAAATCGTCGATAATAAAACAGTCCCGTTCATTTTGTGATGCTATAATTGGCCAATTTTTTACGTTGATTTTTTGTCTCTTTTCCTTAGCATCGATATGCAGGTTCTTGCCATCAATGAAGTCCTTGATAGTAAAATCTAACTTTTTATAAGACGATGTGTTGTCAGTAAATGACAACTTGTTCTGATAGAGGTAGTTTTTCAGTTCTTGCTCTAAGCTAAGCATGGTTTTTGCCCCATATAATTTCTTCGACTCTTTACGTTTGTTGGAGATTTAAGTCAGTTAGCATGTCTTTCATGATATAAATACCTTAACGCCTTCAAAATCGCCTCTTCCGGAGGTTTTGGATCGTACGCCAGCTCATTTTTGGCTTTAGAAATGTCGATGATTTGTTTGTGACCGTAGTACATGTCCACCTGATTTCGCAGCATTTGGGGTTCAGTTTTAGTCAGCCTGGCGATTTTTTCCATCATTGCAGCCGTAAACAGTAATGTTTTTTTAGATGGTTGAATACGTGGCACTCTGACTTTTGGGTTGACTTGTTTTGCTAACTCGGTGACTCTTTTGAGGCTGACCGGGGATTCAGTTGTCAAACAGTAACGTTCACCGCTTTTACCTTTTTCAGCAGCTAAGATCATCCCGTGAGCAACATCCCGCACATCTACCCAGTTAAAATGGAAGTTTACATCAACAAATATCTTATTCTTTAATGCCTGATCAAGAACCGACATGGACGGTGTTAACCGGTAGCAATTTGGTCCTACCATGACCGAAGGTAAAGCCGAAACCATATTCAACTGGTGCTCCTTTGCAATTTCCCAGGCAATTTCTTCCGACCTTTTCTTTGAGTGATAATAGGGATTGGATTTGTCGGGATTCCAGGTGGTTTCATCTATAGGTGATTTGCGTTGGTCTAACGCTGCAACAGAACTAACATAAACGATTTTCCTGGTTTTTTGTGTCGCTGCTGCCTCCAGGACATTTCTCGTTCCCTTAACATTCGGTTTGAGAATTTCTTGCTCGACATTTTTTGCCCAAAGTTTAAAAACCGCTGCTACCTGGTACAGTGTGTCCACTCCTTCCAGCGCTTTTTCCAATGAGTTTTTGTCTAAAAGATCAGCGTAAACCAACTCGCAATCCAACCCCGCGAACGGGATTTTGTTTTCTGGTTTTCTGACACTGGCTCTGACTTTAACGCCTTTATCGAGTAGCGCTCTCACTAAGTTGTTTCCAAGATGACCGTTTGCTCCGGTCACAAGCGAAAGTTTTGACATTTTTCACTCCAATTTCTTAAATAAATAGTGATTAACTGCAAATGCGAGATTCTCCACAAAAGGTGTCATTCCAAGCCGGCCGCTTTCGTTAAATCCGATTCGTAAATCGAAAATTGTAAAGTGGCACACGGATGTCACGGATAAAACGAATTTATACAGGTTCAACCATGACAATCTAAAATCGACATTGGTTATTCCTTGTTCTGAAATCGATTTGTGCCATCAGACCTTTCGGCTCCACTTCGTTCCGCTCAAGGTGACAGGATAAAAGTAAATTTGTAGCATAGGCTTTAGCCTGTGAAAACGTTTCATTAAACACCGGGGTCACCGAAGCACACTGAAAAGACGGTGACAGAGAATTTAACTCTCGCTAAGACCGCCAAGAGCATAGAGAAGTTACGACCTTCGATATGTAAATGAACGAACGTTTCGAACAAACAATCTTACGCTTCTTAAGTGGAAGTTGAAACTTCCCGGGAAGCATGTTCCAAAATAGAAATTTTGGAACAAGAAAACAATTTACAAAACTTTTGCCTGTCATTCCGATCCGGCAGTTGCTCCTTGTGCGTCAACTCAAGCGCCCGGCTTGTTTCCCCAATGCCCTTTTTTTGTCATTTTTTCTCTGTGAGCTCTGTGGCAATTTTTTGTTCAACTATTGCCCAATTTGGAAAATAATCCTTAAGGTGATGCCTGTGGGCAGTTGCCGGAGAGACAACGATAAATCGAACTGGTTTTAAATCAATCACAAAGGAATATAAGGAACTATGTGACATTTTGCAAAATAGTTTGTGTTAGCCGGCTAAGCGTTTGTTCTTGCAAAAAGCCGGTAGAGCGCCGGCACCACGATGAGTGTGAGTCCCGTGGATGTTAGCAAGCCACCGATGATGGTCCAACCCATGGGTGCCCACATCGTTCCACCGATAAGCGTCAAGGGAAGCAAGCCGCCGACTGTGGTGGCGGTAGTTAAAATGATGGGAACAAACCGGGTTTCGCCGGCCTCATTCAATGCTGTGAGTAGGTCTTTCCCTTCCTTCCGTAGCTGATTGGTGTAGTCCACTAAAATGATGGAGTTGTTTACGACGATGCCGATTAAGCTTGTCAAACCGACAAAGGCTGTGAATGAAAATGAGTTGCCGGTGATCAGCAACGCGAAAACAGACCCGATCACGGCCAATGGAATGGCAGCGAAGACAATCAGCGGTTGAGAATAGGATTTGAACTGCAAAACGAGGACCGCAAAAATGCCAACCATGGCGATAATCATAGCCTGCAGCATGCCGCCAAAAGATTCTTCTCTTTTTTCCAGTTCTCCGGCAGCGAGAAAGCGATAGCCTTTGGGCCAGGTATAGTGTTGCAATTTACTGATGATTTTCCGGGTTGCAGAATCTATGGAGATACCAGGGAGGACATCCGCTGTGGTGGTGACCGTTCTGTCCAAATCGTAGTGGCTTATTTTCATGGGGCCGCTTTCAAACTGAATCGCTGCTAATTGTTTAAGCGGCAGTTGTTGACCTAAAACAGAACTCACATATATTTTATCGAAATCATCAAAACATGTTTTTGGGTTTGTGGCCAAACGTACCGTAATGTTGTATTCCTTTCCCTGTGCATTCCTGTATTTCGACGCGGTAAGTCCTGCTACGGCAGCGCGTACGGTTTTATCTATGTTGACAATGGGAACGCCATACATGGCTGCTTTTGCCCGGTTAATTTTCACCCGCAGGTTCGAGTTTGCGGTGCGCAATGGATTGTTGATGTTGATGGTCCCGTAAGTGGAGGCAACTATGTTTTCAACGTCATGTGCAAGGTGTTTCAGAATGTCCAGGTCCTCGCCGACCACTCGAATAGCGATGGGAGCTTCTACCGGTGGCCCCTGTTCAAATTCTTTGACCTCTATTTTGGCTCCGGGAAATGTCTTGAATTCGTTTCTCAATTTCGAGATCATTTTATTGAATGTTTCCAGGTCATGATTTTTTAACGCTACAAAAATCTGTGCATAGTTATTTTTTTCATTTTTAGCAATGACATTGTAATAAATCCTTGGATTACCGTGACCGATATTGGCTGCATATAATTTTACGTCTGTTTGCCGGGCCAGGACAGATTCTACCCGTCTTGTCACCTGGTCTGTTTTGTCAAGACTTGTACCCGCCGGTGTTTCAATATTGATGACAAATTGCGGTTTTTCTGCTTTCGGAAAAAAACTTACACCCACCAATGGAAAAAGGGCAAGGCTGAGAATAAAAACAATTGCGGAAATAAACACTACTCTTTTCGGTCGTTTGAGAACGTGATTGAGAAATGGTCCGTAAACCGTTTGGATGAATCCGTTCATACGTTTTCGGAATCTGTTTTCAGCGTGTTGGCCGTTCACCCGAATGAATTTGCTGGACAAATACGGGGTCAGGGTCAGGGAGATAAACAGACTTGCCGAGAGCGTGTACACGACTGTTGCCGGCATACTGCGGATGAATTCACCGGTGGTGTTTTGCATCATGATAATTGGGACGAAGGCTAAAACCGTAGTCGCGGTTGAGCTTATGACTGCCCAGCCGATTTGTGCGGTTCCCTGAATGGCGGCTTCCTTTTTGCTGTACCCCATTTGCATAAAGCGCGATATATTTTCGGTCACCACGATAGCGTTATCCACCAGTAATCCCAGTGCAATGACCAGACCAGCAATGGACATCTGCTCCAGACCGAATCCGGTTAAATCGATGAAACCGACGCCTATAACAATTGAAATTGGAATGGCCAACATGACGATTACAGACGCACGAAACCCCACTGCCAGAAGTACGATGATGCCTACAAGAACCAGTCCTTGTAATAAATTCTTAAAAAAGCCGTTGAGACGATACGCCACACTTTTTGATTGATCAAAAACAATCTGCACGTGCATGGATTTTGGGAGCTGTTTTTCAAACAGATGCAGGTTTTTTTCCAGTGCCCTTTGAACGGTGAATATGTTTGTACCGTTTTTTTGCGTGACGGTTATGAAAACGGCGCGTTTGCCGTTGACTCTTGCATTGTATTTAACGTCCTCATAAGAAAACGTCACGTCGGCAATATCTTTCAGGAAAACGATGTTGTCACCGACGGCATTGACAATGGTATTGCGCAGCTCTTCTATGGAATCATACGAACCGCTGGTTTTGATGTTGAAACGTTTGCTGCCAATATCGATACTGCCGCCGGGAATATTTGCATTGTTGCTCTGAATCGCTGTGAGCACCGTGTTCAACGAGATATGTTTTTGGGCTGCTTTTTCCATGTTCAGCGCTACCCGCACTTCCTGTTCCGGATAGGCCCAGGTTTTTACATCTTTTACACCGGATATTTTTTCGAATTGATCTTTCAGGCGTTCGGCTTCGCTCTCTAACATTCGGTAACTCGCTGAGTCTGAAACGAGAGCCGCCTGCAGAATATTGACGTCGGATACCGTCCATTTTTGAATGTCGAGTTTGACGATCTCATCCGGCAATGAATTGCGCACACTATTTACTTTCTCAACGACGTCCGAGTATTTATCGTCCGGATTACTGCCTGCCAGGAATTTGATCTCGATGATCGCGAGGCCATCTTCTGCTGAACTTTTGATCTCCTTGATATCATCGAGTTCATTGAGGGCCTCTTCGATGGGGTCCACAACCAGGTCTTCGAGATCATCCGGATTTGTTCCGGGCATTATTACGATGACGCTGCTGGCTGCTGGAGATACTTGCGGGTCTTCAGAGCGGGACATGGTTAAAAACGACACCAATCCTGTCAATGACAAAAGTAAAATGATGATGACGGTAAATTGGTGATTTTCTATGGCAAAACGCGGTAATCGCATAAAGGATGCTCCTGAACGTATTTGTTAAATGATTCAGACATAAACGGTATCTATTATAATCACATTAAAGTTCTGTGTGTCGTACTACATTTTTACCGCTAAAAGGA
>CAYVXE010000172.1:0-6020 GCA_964455375.1 uncultured Calditrichaceae bacterium | reverse complement strand
TTTTTTGTATCTCTTGAAAGCAATGTTTCAAAAATATGCAGGGCTTTGCGGTAATAATCCAATGCAGCGCTATATTTTTTCTCAGCTTGTCTTATTTTGCCGATTTTTTCATATCCGATACCTGCATCACGATAGAGATTATAGTGATCCGGATAATTTAGGAATCTTATGCGAATATTCATGGATTTCTCATAGAATTCAGACGCTTTTTGTAAATTCTGCTGCGCCTCATAGATACTGGCAAGTCTTTCATAGATCAATCCTAAATATCTGATATTTTCAAGATTCTCTGGGGCATTCTCATAGAGCATTTTGAGGATTGGTAACGATAGATTATAATATGTCATAGCCTGTTCTGGTTGGCCGGAATTGGGGAAATTAGGATTTCCAGAGATGTCACCGATCTTAATATACACCACTGACAACTGCTGGAGAATTCCGTCGTCGGTGGAATCGCTGGCGATGATCTGGTTTAGTGTCGCTGACGATTTTTCCCCGTATTCGATGGCTTCCTGAATTCGATGGACCGAGGGGTAAACATCCATTAAGCCTGTATAAACTGAGGCAAGCGTTTTGTGTGCGTCTTTGTCATTCGGGGTTTTCTTAAGAATTGGTTCCATAATATCGATCGCTTTATGGTAGCTTTTGATTGCGCCTGAAATATCGCCCAAATTGGAGTTGGTAGGGTTGCCCTGCACCGAACCAAATTTCTCATAAGCACTGGCCAATTCTAACTTTAACGCTTGATCATCGCTCGCTTCTTTGCTCAGATTGTCCAAATATTCTAATGCTCGGGTTACCAGTAATTTTCGTGCGGGAGTAGAACCCGGTAGATTGACAATGGCATCATGGATGTCAAACAGCAGTGCATTGGCCAGTCTTCGAACATCCAGAAAACGATGTTCTGCTCTCAGGCGGGCTTCATCAGCTACATGAGCCTGCCAGGCGATGCCGATGATGCTTACAATCAACAGAATAATAAATAAAAATGATGCACTGACACCAGTGCGGTGTCGCTTAACAAACTTTGCACTTCGGTAGCCCAAAGAGTCTTTATGCGCAATGACGGGTAGCCCATGCAGGTGGCGCAGGATGTCTTCGGAAAATTGTTCCACCGAGGCATATCTACGTTGGGCTTCCTTGCGTAATGCCATCATGATGATGTTGTCGATGTCGCCGGACAGATTTCGCCGCAGTCTCTCCACTTTTCCATCGCGCGTCTGGCTGACGGTTTTAGGAGTGAGTGTGGTTTTTGTCCCATCAGATGTTGTGATTTCTACAATTCGGGTGATGACCGTACTTGGTTTCACCGGTTCTGTTTCACAGATTATTTTCTCTATTTCCGAAGGCTGGTGCGTTGTAAACCGGTAGGGATGATGTCCGGTCAACAGTTTGTAGAGCAGCACGCCGAGCGAGTAAATATCACTGGCAGTGGTAATGGTTTGACCACGTATCTGTTCCGGGCTGGCGTATTCAGGAGACATTAGCTGCATGCCGGTGCGGGTGAGACTAAGCGTTTGTCCGGTGACATTCTGGTTTAAAAGTTTGGCAATGCCGAAATCCAGGAGCTTCGGCTGACCGTCTGCTGTTACGAGAATATTTCCGGGTTTCAGGTCACGGTGGACGATGAGATTCTGATGTGCAAAGTGAACTGCCGAACAAACGATGCGAAAAAGCTGTAGCCGTTGCGCAGTGGAAAGTTTGTTTTCGTCGCAATAATCATCGATGGGGATGCCGTCAATGAATTCCATTATGAGGTAGGGGAGACCGTCTTCCGTACTGCCGCCATCCAAAAGCCTGGCGATATTTGGATGTACCAGTCCGGCCAGCGTTTGGCGCTCATAGCGGAACCGTTTCAGGACCTCCGCAGTGTCCATCCCTCTCTTGATGAGTTTGATGGCAACCTGCTGCTTGAATGTTTCATCATCCCGAATGCCCAGGTAAACCTTGCCCATTCCACCCTCAGCGATACAGCGTTCGATGCGGTATGCCCCGATTTGTTTGCCAAGCATAGGGTCTGACATATCTCGCAAATCGGAGATTAGTAAGGGCAGATTCGGAGTTTCGAGAAAAGTCCCCGCCTGCTCGTGTGATGTCAACAGCGCGCTGACCTCTTTTCTCAAACCATCATCATCCTTGCAATGTTTTTCGAGAAACGCAGTTCGATTTTCAGGTTTTATTTCTAAGGCGGCGTGAAAAATCTCTTCTATTTTTTTTAAGCGTTGCGTGCTCAATTTTCAGGTGTTCCCTTTATCTCGTTGAGAAGCCAGGCACGAGAAAAATTCCAATCCCGTTTGACGGTTGCCGCTGATGTATGCAGAATTTCCGCGGTTTCATCGATGGTTAAACCCGCAAAATAGCGCAATTCAATGATTCGTGCTTTACGCTGGTCGACAGATTCCAGTTTCTGTAGACCTTCTTCGAGGGCGAGAATCTCTTCTGTTTGCTCATCTGCAATGAGCGGTTGAGCATCAAGTGGCATATTAGGTTGACCGCTGCCGCGCTTTGCAGCATTTTGTTTGCGGGCAAAATCAACGATGATTTGCCGCATTGCTTTTGCGGCAACACCAAAGAAATGTGCTCGGTTTCTGAAATCGAGTTTTTGTTGGCCGGCTAACTTTAAATAGGCTTCATGCACAAGTGCCGTTGTGTTCAGCGTCTGTCCTTTTTGTGCATAATTCATAGAATGCGATGCCAAACTCCGAAGTTGTGTATATACAATTGGTACGAGCTCGTCCAGAACGCTTTTGTCTCCCTGTGCAAGCAGATTGAGCATTTGGGTGATTTTTTGCTGGTCGAATTTCATTTTCACAAAAAGAAGGAGTTGTCCAAAAAGTCAAAAAAGATTGTCATTTCGAATCAGGCAAAAGTCTGAGGAGAAATCTGGTCCTGAAGCAGAGCGTTATATAAATAACTGTTTTTATAAATTATTATGATAATTGCGTCACCACATTCCTCTCCGGCAACTGCCCATCAGCATCAATTTAAAGATTTTGTTCAAACTATGGCAATATTAAAGCAAAATAAAATCACCACCTTGTTCCAAAATTTCTATTTTGGAACAAGATTGCAGAGAAACTCTGTTTCGATTAGATGGACGAAACAAAGTTTCTAAGACAAGTGTGTTCCCAAACCGGAGTTTGGGAACAAGCTGGGACGAAGGTAACCTTTTCACAAAAGGCTACCTTCTGATAAATTTTACTACTTTACAATCGTACCGTAGTTTGCAACCTGTTTTTTGATCTTTTTCACATCTCCGGCGATAACGATTGTCATGTTATTTTCCTTTAAGTATTTGCTGGCTATTTCCTGAATCACCTCCGGAGTGACGGCGTGAACATTCCTAACGTACTCAGTTAAATAGTTTTTGTCCAAGCCTTGTAAATCCAGAAAGGCTAATTGATTGATAATACCGCCTCTTGAGGAGTTTCGCAGAACAAATGTCCCCGCCATAAAATTTTCAATGCCTTCGGTTTCTTCTTTCGAGGGTGTTTCATCCTGCAGTCGGTGAATTTCATAAAAGATCTCCCGTAAAGCCGGGCCGGTAACGGTGGTCGTGACGTCAGCCACTTCCACCCAGTAAGCGTCTTTATAGCGTGTGGAAATCTGTGCGAATGGTGAGTAGGTGTAACCTTTTTCTTCGCGTATGTTTGTGGTAATTCTGGATGTAAATGAACCGCCTAACAATGAATTCATCACTTGTAAAGGGACATAGTCTTTCTGCGTCGGGTCGATAACGGGTAGACCAATATAAACGGTAGATTGTGCTGCTCCCGGCCGGTCGATGAGATAAATGGCCCGTTTGGATTGAACGTGTTTTGCCGGTTTGATGTCTGCGGGGTTCCCTTCTGACCAATGTTTAAATGCGCTGCGAATGGTCGATTCCATTTTATGTTCGTCGAAACGCCCGGAAACAAAAAGATGTGTCCTTGCCGCACCGAAGTTGGTTTGATAGAAAGTTTTGATGTCATTTAGCGTGAACCCGTTAATCAGATCTTCCGAGGAAAAAATGCGTCCATAGGGGTGGTCCGGATACAGCACACTGCGGAATTTTGCCAGAGCGATGGACCGTGGTTGTGTTTTCTGAATGTTTAGATTGCGGATCATATCCTTTTTTAGTCGTGCTAATTCCGATTCTGGAAGGAGCGGATTCTCAGCGATGTCAGCGATTACCTTAACTAAATCAGGGCCGAATTCCGAGAGAACGTCGCCGCTGATTGTTGTGCGGTCTGCATCAACATTAATATTAATCTCCCCACCCATGCTGGCTACCGTATTGGCGATATCTTCCGCAGTTTTGTGAGTCGTTCCTTCCTTCATTAAGTTTCCGGTTAAATCAGCCAGCCAGACCTGATTTTCCGCTTCATTGACATTCCCTGCCCGAACATACAGACGAACGGTTACTTTTGGAAGGGTACCGTACGGAATCAGTGTCACTTTCATTTTATTGTCGAGCGTAAAAGATGTCGTTTCTGGCAGTTTGAAATTTTTGGGTGTTCCTGGTGCCGGCGGCTTTTCCAGATCCTCGGCTCCTGAAAGTGAAAACAATACCAGAATTGAGAAAAACAAAATAATTGTTTTTAACCGTAACATAAAATGTTCTCCTTTAGAATGATTTTGATACAACATAATGAAAGTCGAAAACTATGTTCCCGCGCCTGCTTCAAGCGCGAGAACAGTACGATTTGTCGGTCGCAAATATTCCTTTGCTGTTTTTAAAATTAAGTCTGGCGTGACGGATTTAAAGTGTTCCTCGATGTGGTTAATTCTACCGGGATCATCATCGAATAATGCGAAACTTGCGAGTAAATCTGCCCGACCAAAGCCAAAAAAACCGCCGAGGTTGTCATACAAATCCGAGCGTAGTTTTACAAGTGCTCGTTTGAGGGTTTTCTTGTCAACCGGATTGGTGCTGACATTTTCAATCACGCTGTTCACAATCGCCATAATGGAATCACTGCTTACATTTTTATCATGGAACAAAGATGCCATCCAGAGCATGGGGCCATTGTAGTTAAACATGTTCCCCAGCATATTGATCCCGCCGCTGACGTTGCCGGTGAGACCGTGTTTTTTTACCAGTGCCTGGTACAGCATGCTGTCTTCACCCTGCAATAAAATCTGATCCAGTAAACCCATGGCATAGTATTCAGGGGTATTGCGTTCCGGCATGTGGTAGGCAAAAGCAAGTGCCGGACGGTTGGCTAATTTGTCTATTTTGTTGGCATGTTTTTCCTGTTCCTGCTTCGGTTCGGTTAAATCCGGTTTAGGTGGCAATTTTGCCGGAGGAATATCTCCGAAATATTTGGTCACCATTTTTAATGCTTCTACCGGATCAAAATCACCAACGACCACCAGCGCGGCGTTGTTCGCTGCGTAGTAGGTATTAAAAAAGTTTTTAACATCTTCCAGATTAGCGGCTTCAATATCGTGCAGATCGCCGTAAAAATTATGGGAATTATACCAGTTTTCATTGGCGTATTGCGGCATGTCCAGCCAGGGAAAGCCGCCGTAGGGTCGGTTGAGCACGTTGACCTTTACTTCGTTGATAACGACGTCCTGCTGATTTTTAAGATTTTCCTGAGTTAGAAGCAGGCCTTTCATGCGATCGGCTTCGGCCCATAGAATGGGTTCCAGCATGTGGGATGGAACAATTTCAAAATAATTGGTGAAATCGAAACGGGTGGAGCCGTTGTTAATGCCACCATTGTCATAAATGAGTTTGTCGAATTTACCTTTGGGCAGATTCTTCGACCCCTGGAACATCATGTGCTCGAAGAGATGCGCAAACCCGGTACGATCTTTCGGTTCGATGCGGAACCCAATGTTGTAGTATGCGGCGACCACAATGGTGGGTGCAGTTTTATCCTGTGAGAAAACGACCTTCAGGCCATTCTCTAATTTGTGGTATTCAACCGGAACTGTGTAGGTTATTTCCTGCTTCTGGCAGGCGACAAACAAGAACACCGAGAATGCCAGAAGCAACCCGATTACAGATTTTAATTTCATAAACCCTCCTG
>CAYVXE010000171.1:0-6537 GCA_964455375.1 uncultured Calditrichaceae bacterium | reverse complement strand
GATGTCCGATTTTATCTGACATATTCTTTAACCGGACACGCATGAATTGGAGGATTTAATTTTGTGTGGCTTTATCAAAACGAAGATTCTACTGCTGACGGTTTCTCTTTGTTGGGCATTCTCAAATAGCATCCTGGCTCAGGACAAGGACCATTTTCCAATTGGTGTCTGGTCATTTCGCGCCTACCTTCCCGACTCTACAGATGTTGTGGCGGAATCTGAACGGATTTTGTTAAGAAAATTGGGCGTGAATTACCTCATTGGGTCCTGGGTACGACGGGAAGTGAATGTCATGAACTTCTGCAACGATGAGATAGCTGCTGGCCGTTTCCTACAGATGAATATTTTAGGAGACGGGGTGGCGACTAAAGGTAAGACTGACACGCTATTTCAAAATCATTCGAGATTTGCATATCGTTTCCCGGATCAATCATGGAAAGCCGGCGTCAGAAAAATTTTACAAAAGATAAATCGCAAGTTTGCCTTTCAACCGGGGTTTGCAGATGTGCTCATGGTCACCGGTGAGATCTCGCCTTCAAGTCCAAACAATAAATTTAATCACGTTTGGGAAGGTTATGAATTTATCGCCGAAGAAATCGATTCGCTCAGACGTGCAACAGGATCGGGAATCAAGTCATTGTTGCAGACCGGCTGGCGTGATTCCAGCGCTGTCGTGGATTTTTCCGGGATGCTGGAACATGTGCCGGATATGGATATTTTTGCCATGCAGCACTACGTTTTTGATTCCACCGATACCATAGGCGACCAGAACACGATTCAGGAGTTTGCTCATGCCATGTGGGATGCAGCACAGCGCTTGAAGCGAAAATACGACCTGACCGGAAAGAAGACCGATTTCAGACCGATTATTCAGACGCAGAGCGGCTTTGTGCAGTTTTATGAAAATGGCCGCCTGGTTGAAAAGCGCTTTCGCCGGCCGACGCACAACGAGATTTTGCTGCAGGTAAACCTGGCTCTCGCAAATGGCGCAAAAGGCATTATTTATTACAAATATCATAATTACCGTTACTGGAATCGCAACACCGGGCGGTTCAACTATGAACGGGGACTCGTGGACTATCCGCGTGGCGACAGTACAGAGCAGTACAGCAATGTCCGAGCGATAAGCAGGAATTATCTGATGAAAGCAGGCGAGCACTTCTTGCCTCTACAGTGGCAAACCAGTTTCAGTGTCCATGGAAACAATGCCGAGCCGTTAGCCCCGCAAGCCGGAATTTACGATGTGATCAGTGAGGAAGACGTAGAGGGGGAAACGTTCGTGGAAATCGGCTATTTTGCAGATAGCGACTCAGCCCGAGAAGCCCGTTATATGATAGTAAACCGGCGTACGGAAGCTCCGCGAACGATTACTGTGATGTTTCAACGGCAGCCCGAAACCGGCTACCGGGTGGAAAACGAGTTTACGGGAGAAAAGCGATTTTATCGTTCGGATGAGCAGGGGCGGTTTCAGCATAAGGTGTTTTTGAAAGAAGGGGAGGGAGTTTTGCTATCTGTGAATGGGACGAATAATTAAAAAAATCGAATTGAACAAATAAGCCAATCCAGTCATTTAAAGGCAATTTTGGAATAGTATTGGTTTAAGTTATTCACGCACTTTCTCAACCGGTCGATTTCCTTGATGGTAGACTTCTTTAATACTTTCCGTTGCTTAAACAGTTGTTTTGATTCCTTGATGACTTCGTACCAGGCTTTTGGCAGCAGATGTATTTTTTTTACTTTCAAAAATTTATAAATGTAGAGACATGTTAGTGCAGAAGCGTATTTGAATAGCCTAAGATAAGGATATTGTTTTATATAAAGATAAAGGGAATTACGATAGGCATAAAAAAATTCCGATGTTGACTTAGGGTTGCCTTTATGATAAATGATCATTGGGGGATAGTATAAAATTTTATAACCTGCATCTATTACCCTGTTTCCCAAATCGCGATTTTCGAATTGAATGAAGAAGTTCTCCGGATATACTCCGACCTCATCAAACACCTTTTTACGAATAAGGCTGCAGCCTTCCTGAAAAATGTAGGTAAAAAATGATTTATCAATGTACGATGCTGGCCATTTTTTTAGCCATTCTTCATATTGTTCTGTATGATAATTGATGATTTTACCGAAAACAACCCCGATATCAGGATTGTCCTGCAATACGTTTAAGCCATTTTCAATTAGGTGGGGGTCTGATATTGCGTCATCGTCCAAAGTTATGATATATTCACCTTTTGCAACTCTGATTCCCACATTTCGTCCGCCCGGACATCCGAGATTTTCAGGAAGTTGAATTAACCGTATGTCAGGAAATTGCTGTTTAACCGCTTCCGATGTCCCATCGGATGAGCCGTTGTCCACAACGATGATTTCAATATTCTGATGTGTTTGTTTTTTTAAATTTTCTAAAGCTTCCAGAATGAGTTCTCGACGGTTGAAGGTTGCATAAACAACCGAAACCAGCCTATCGGGTATATTCTTCATTAGTTGAGTTTGTTTGAATTATGTTTCAATTTTAATAGTTCTCTACTCGATTCACTTCTTGTCAAGCTGGCCATCACGTCGTCGGAGTCGGTTTCCCGGTTTAAAAGGGATTGTATGAGATTATCAATCTCGGACTTATAAAGAAAATGGAAGATACGCTTACCAATTGCAGAAAGTGTGCCTTTCAAAAGTTGATTGGATTTATCCATTGAAAAAATTTTACTTGCAAAAACAACTAAAGGATTTTTATTCCAATACCGTTCGGCTTTAAACCTCTCATATAGCTTAGGAAATCTTTTTTCCATATCTATAAGTTGTGCTTTGCCTCTGGCAAAGTATTTGATCAATTCATCCTTAGAAGGAGGGACAAAAAAGGCCTGGGCTTCGGATACAATTTTTATTTTCGTCCTCGGTATGGCGACTGTTAAAAATATGTCCTCAGAAAATGCTTTTGGCATCTCGTTGAATCCTGTTTCACTTAAGTGTTTCACTAGCAAGTCTTTTTTTATAGTATAAAGTCCTCCATAAACAAAGTCCTGATTGAGTGGTAGCATAATGAAGCCGTTTAATTTTCGTGAAAATTGAATATCGCTTCTTTGCGGAGTGTATGTACCGGTTGCGAGAATTATGTTTTTATCATCAAGTACAGAAATCAATTTGGAGATACTGTCATTACTAAATTGAATGTCGGAATCGAGAAAAAGAATAATATTAGATTGAGACTTCTGAACTAACTTATTCCAGGCAACTATTTTACTGGCCTTTTTTTCCTCGATGAGTTTTACTTTTGGATGTCGATTTATAAAAGATGTCACTTTCTCTGCAGTGTCGTCGGTACAACCATTTGCGCAAACAAGGATTTCTTTTATATTCAGGCAGGAGATCGCCAAAGTTTTTTTTAGGATATTTGTGATGCACGCGCTTTCGTTGTGCGCTGGTATACAGATAGATACTTCACTACCTATGGGACTTTTGGTTGGGTTTGTACTTGGCATCGCTATAATTGTCGTTGGTAATTAATAATAAAATGGGGTTAAAGCCCTTTACCTATCATCATCACGTAGATGGTATTCAACAGTATTTTTAAGTCCATTTTCAGAGACATATTTTCAAGATAAAAAAGGTCGTATTGGAGTTTTGTCTTCACGTTTTCAATGGACGTATCATATTCGCCTTTGATCTGAGCCCAGCCGGTGATACCGGGTTTTATTTGTAGTCGGCGCGAGTAAAAAGGAATATTTTTTTTGAATTTATCGACAAAATAGGGTCTTTCAGGCCTTGGGCCAACCAGGCTCATATCTCCTTTTATGACATTGATAAACTGCGGGATTTCATCGAGGCGATATTTTCGTATGAAACGACCTACTTTTGTGATTCTGGGGTCGTTGGGTTTTGCCCATTGCGGGCCGGTCTCTTTTTCGGCGTTACTTACCATGGAACGAAATTTGTATAAGGTGAATTCTTTTTCATCCTTGCCGATTCTTTTTTGTGTATAGAGTACGGGGCCGGTAGAGTCCAATTTAATTGCTGCGGCAATTGCTATCCAGGCAGGCAAGAAAACAGCGAGTATAATCATGGACGCCAAAATGTCGACTATTCGTTTTGATTTCTTCTCCCATTCTTTCATGAATTGGGGCAAAACGTCAAGGAGTGGGAAACCATAAAGTTGATTGGTTCGTACCTGGCCGATGACAATTTCGTACAAGTCAGGAATGATTTTGAAATTAACTTGTAAACCGTTGCATGAATTCATCATATCCAGGACTTTTTTACGGGAATCGCTTTCTAAACAGAAGATGACTTCCTGAGCATTTTCCGACTCAATTGTTTTTCTGAATTTGCTATAATTGCCCAGGAGAGGCAGGTTCTTATATGAAGAATTATTTGACAGTGAACTGTTTTTGGGGCCGATAAATCCAATAACATCATACCCGAGGGCAGGGTACTTAACAAGGTCATCCAATAACTCCCAGCTTTTTTTATTCCAACCAACAATGAGGGTTCGCCGGGCACCAATACCGGAAGATAGTAGAAAACGTTGGAATGTTCTGAAAATTAATCTGGTTATGATGACAAAAAACAATAACAATAGCCAGTAATTAATGATAAATAAGCGGCTTATCTGGGGTGGACTCGATAAATCTTTTTCGATATCAAATGTAATTAAAAAGATGAGGAAAACCCCAAAGCTGATGGTTTTAAACAGCAAAATTATTTCATCTACTCTTGACTTCGCATACCAGGAGTTGTACAGTCCAAAAAACAGAAACATAATAAACCAATACGCTGAAATAATGATAGACAGATAAATCAAAACAGAAAAATTCGACTCTGAGAAAAATCCTAATTCCTTTCGCAACCATGCCCAACACAAAAATGCCAGCACACCACTTAAAAAATCTGACAGAATAAGAAGGATTTTTTCAATTGTTTTATACATCTGATTTTCTTTTCACGGTTTTCCAGGTTGGTTTTTCTGATTTTAGAACAAATTTGTAAAATCCTATTAGCAAAGCCAGGTTTACGACAAAAAAGTAAAAGATGACTGCAAATATATTTTTGTATATTCCCAAACTGTTGAGTAAAGCCCCAACAAGAACAGCGACATAAAATCCAATCTGAATAGCTAAAGTAATATTATAAAGTGGTTTCCCTAACAATAGAATGTTCGCAACCAAAACGATAACTCCCAGGAAAGGGATGAACCAACGAATTATTTTATGCGACCACAACCCAAGGGCTATCATGCCCTGGGATGGGCTTAGCATTTTGCTAATATATGGAATTGCATTAAAATTTCCGGTTCCAATGCGAATTTTTCTTTTAAATTCTTTCCAAATACTGTCATTTGTGTACTCAACCCCGATTGCTGTTTCATCATAAAGGACTTTGAATCCCTTTTCGATAACTTTCATGGGTATAAGAAAATCGTCAATAACTAATTTGTCCTCAGGAAGTTTCTCAAATAGTTCCTTCCGAATAGCATAAATGGCTCCGTTTGCACCAAGTACAGATTTCACATGACCCTCGAGGAACTTAAGCCTTGTTTCGTAATCCCAGTACATTTTTTCACCTTTCGAGCCTATGTCCATGGCTTGACTGTCCTGTAAAATTAATTTACCGCAAACACCGCCGACTTGAGGATTGATGAAATGCCGGATAAGTTTTTTGATAGCATCCAGTTCATAAATGGTATTGGCATCGGAGAAAACGAGAATCTCGCCGTTCGCGTGATAGACAAGATCGTTTAAAACCGTAGATTTTCCTCGTTGTTTTTTAAACACAAAATGTTTTATTGTGCCGTTTTTATTTTTTCTGATAATATTTTCTGTATTATCAGTTGAACCATCGAGGCCAAAAAGTATTTCCAAACGATCTGCAGGGTATTCAAGGTTCTTACAATTGTCAATTTTGTCAGCAATGACACTTTCCTCATTGTAAGCGGAAACGATCAAAGAAACTTTTGGGAAATAATCATTTTTTATTGTGCGTTTTGTATCCCGAAATGAATACATAATCCAGAGCACAATAAAATAGCCGATGTACGTGTAAAATATCAGACCAATACAGGTCCAAAAAATTAATTCTATCATTTGAAAAGTCTGTAATCCGTTAGCTGCATTCTATAATCTTGTTTGATTTCTCAGTAATCAACCTCATTGCACCTGCACTACCCAATTGCACCCAAAGTAAGGTATCGAATTGTAAAGATAAAAACAATGCTGAGAAAAGGAATCGATAAAAAGATAAACAAGAGATGAACCATATATATTAGGGTCGTGTGTTAACCCCTGAATCCGTTCAATTGATTTTCCGCTGCCATTTTGATTCCAGTAGGATAACTCCCCACAAACGCAACCCACGTTTCTATCTGAAAAATGACGGACAAGTTTCTCGATAGCATCAGATGCAACGACAATTGACAGTTTATTTTTTGGATATTGTAAATTCAGCGCATTTTCGATTTTTTGTCTGATGATTTTTTCCTCATTAAAAGAGGAAATAATCAAACTGACATGTGGTTTGTGGTTTGAGTCATAAAATGAATAT
>CAYVXE010000170.1:0-6784 GCA_964455375.1 uncultured Calditrichaceae bacterium | reverse complement strand
AAGCAAAAACATATCGGGCATTTGCAAAAAACAAACCTGGCCTGGGTTGACGCAAAGACCCATGATGTCGGAAACATGTGGCTGACGGTTACCAACTATGGTGGCTTTGGCGATGTGCCTAACCATCCGTCATGCGAATTCCCGGCCCATTCCGATGTTGAATATTTATTTAAAGGTGCCATCTGGATCGCAGCAATCGTTGACGGTGACACAATGGCTTCCGTCGGCGACCAGGGATGGGGCGCAGGACCGGGCGGCCGCAGGGAAGCGTTTTGGCCAGGCTGGACAGATGCAGACAGTATTTTATGGAGATCAACGCGACCTGGTGTTCATTTTTCCCCGGATGCCGAGTCCGAACAAGATTATATCGCCGTGTACACCGACACTTCCCTGACTATGGCTTTTGAAGGCCATGAACCTATGGGATTACACATCACGCAAAAGAGCTATGCCTGGAGCTATTCTTATGCGGAAGACTTTATCATTTTCGATTTCCTCATAAAAAATATCTCCGGTCAGGTTATGAAAAAGCCGCACAAATTCGAAAAACTCTACATGGGTGTTTATATTGACGGCGACTGCGGCTACACCGGAATACCGGCTTATTATTCTGATGATATCACCGGCTTTCTGCGCGTGAATTCAGAAGGAGACACGGTGAACGTCGCCTGGATCAAAGATAATGACGGCGACAACGGCCTTACCCCGGGAGTAACCGGTGTTCGACCTCTCTTTCCAAGGCCCGAAACCGTGAGCTATAACTGGTGGGATCCCCCCTCTGATTGGGGGCCGACCGATCCCAACAATCCCAACGATTGGGGATTTATTCCCGAGTTGCCCGGACAAATGTATCGCGTCATGAGCAACAACTATATTGATCCGGATCAGACGGAAGCAAACGCGCCAACCGGAGTAAACACCAGCGGCATGGACACACGATATTTTCTCTCCTTCGGCCCGTTTGATGTGGAACCGGACAGCACGCTGACGCTCACCCTCGCCTATATCGGCGGCCTGCCAAATCCGGGCGTCGGTGACGAGTTCGACGACCTGGGAAGAAATGCACGCTGGGCAAAGGATGTTTACGACAATCCCCCGGCAGACGGCATCCCGGATTTTTCCGGCCCGCCGCCGCCGCCTTCCCCGGTTTTGCAGGTCGTGCCCGGTGACCAAAAAGTGACGCTGCGCTGGAATAACATTTCCGAATACGCGGTCGATACTTTCAGCCACATCGTTGATTTTCAGGGCTACCGGGTCTATCGCAGCAAAACAGGTGTATTGAACGATATGCAGTTGTTGGCGGAATACGATAAAGTGGATGGATTCGGCTATGATTTTGGTTTTGCAGGTGCGAACCCGCAAATGGAAATTGACAACAGCAAAAGCCCGCCGGACACGACGGTCTGGTATTCATACACAGATACCGGATTGACAAACGGTGAATTCTTTTACTACGCTGTAACCGCCTTTGACAGCGGCTATGCGCCAACCGGTTTGGAACCCCTGGAAAGCAGTCCTGTCATCAATATGATTAAAATTGCACCTTCCAAAGGACCAAGTGCTTCGAGCGGCATAGATGAAGTGTTAGTCATCCCTAATCCGTATCGTATCAATGCAGATTATTATGATGCCCAATGGGAATCCGGACGGGGAGATACGGATAAGCGCATCGACTTTACCAATTTACCGGAAAAATGCACTATTAGAATTTATACATTGGGCGGTGACCTTGTTAGCGTCATTGAGCATGAATACCCGGGCAAAAGTCCGATTGCACACCGCGAAAGCTGGAATCTGGTCAGCCGCAACATTCAGGCTATTGCCAGTGGAATTTATATGTTTTCCGTTGAATCCGACGCCGGAAGTTATGTGGGTAAATTTGTAATTATCCAGTAGCAAAATATTACAAAAGCGGGACAAGCTGATAGGAGCCTTATTACGATGAAAATTAAACACTATGTCTTTTTAATCATACTCTTTGCATGGACGGCGTTCGCCTCGGCACAAGTCGAATTGACAAGATTTGCCGGTCGCGGCAAAGTAGGAACGACCGGATTCCAATTTCTTAAAATTGGCCCGAGTGCCCGCGCTGTTGGTATGGGAGAATCTTTCATTGCGCTCGCCAATGACGTTTCCGCGATGTATTACAATCCCGCAGGACTCACACAACTCAAAGAGCGGGGAGCAATTTTTTCATTGACGCAATGGCCCGCTGATATTAACTATGGTTTTGTCGGCACAGCCATTCCGACAAAACTTTTCGGAACGATCGGGGCTTTCGTTGGCGCACTTTCAACAGGAGATATGAAAAAAACCGTTCCTTATAAAGGCTGGACCGGCGAATATTTTTCTGCAACAGACTGGCTGGTTGGCCTGAGTTATGCCCGCGGGCTCACGGATAGATTTGCAATTGGCGGCAACGTCAAAATGGTTTCCGAATTCCTGGACAATGAGAGTGTGACAACCTGGGCCGTAGATTTTGGCACCATGTTTAACATTGGTATTCGCGGCATAAAATTCTCCATGATGATCACCAATTTTGGCCCGAACGTCAAATTCATTAATGAAGAGTTTTCTTTGCCGACAACCTTTAAATTTGGCATCGTTGGTGAAGCTTTTAACTGGAATGACAATCGAATGATCGTTACTGTTGAAGGCGCGCACCCCAATGACAATGTTGAACAAGTGGCCATGGGAGCGGAATATACTTTTAAAAACATATTGGCACTGAGAGCAGGATATCGCGGATTTGTTATGCTGGAAGATAAAGACAAACAAGTTCAAATTGATGCAAAACATTCCGTCGCCGCTGAAGAGCCGATGGAAGGTCCGTCTTTCGGTGTCGGCTTCAATGTTCCGATAGCCGGGATGAAGACATCGCTGGATTATGCCTATGTTGATATGGGCTTTTTGCAAAACGCACAAAGATTAACTCTCACATTAAATTTCTAAGAGAAATACTATGAAAACTTTTTTATTAATCCTTTTTTCATTTGGATTGGTCTTCATGGCCTGCAGCGATGGTTCGATCCCAACAGCCACAGCCCCCTTGCAGGAACTTCAGGCCAAATATGTTGACCAAAGGCCGGTGCTGGACGGAATTGGAAATGAAGCTTTGTGGGAAGAAGCACGACCATATTATGTTCATGTTGTGCCTACCGAAGGCAAAAATAAAGGTCAGGAATTCAACATTGAATTTAAAGCCGTATGGTGGAAAGAGTGGGCCAAAGGAAAAGCAGACTGGAACGAACGTGCCTATCTTGCACTGCTCATTAGCTGGCCCGATGCAGAAAAAAACATCGACAAACAACATTGGGAATACCTGCCGGACCAAAGTCGCTGGCAGCGCACAAATCAACAATCTGACTGGCTGTTACTTCAATGGTTTTCCTTGTCGGATCGCAATGATGTTTGGTATTGGGATGCAGCACTCACGAACCCTCTGGGTTACGCAGAAGATCAGTACTTACTCATTTCCCAGGCAGAAGATTCCACTCAAAAAGCTTCCCTCTGGATTGACGGATTAAATTATTTAAACGACACCGATACGGAGCAAAATACATGGGATTTGAATTACGATGACAATCTCACCCCCCGAGATTCTACGGATGACAAGCCATTGTGGGCGTGGGTGAACACAGTCGGTTCCGCACCACCGACAAAACCGCGCATTTATTCCAGTGATGATGCACCCAATAGTTTTCTGTTCAAATCAGACGCCGATTTTTTAAAGAACACGCCTTATGCAGAACCGACAACAAATGTAACAGTTCCCGGTTATGCCCTGGAAGAACCCAAAGATGACCCTGCGGACATCATGGCAGCAGGGAACTGGCAGGATGGGCAATGGACGGTGGAGCTTGTTCGCTCTTCCGCTACAAAACATTCAAATGATATTTCCTTTTCGCCCGACGATCGCTATTTCAGCCAGGTTTTCCTGGTTGCCATCGGTAATAACAAAAAATCTCCGCTGGAAAGCTCAAATGACTCCATCTTTCTCAGCAGAGACCAAGTGGTTCTCAGTTTCGAATATATACCGCCGCGACACAATTAAAATGTAATATGGTTCTATGCGAATCGAGCGGAAACTGCATTTGAAAAGTAAAAGATAATGAACCACTAATTACACTAATTTTGAGAGTCATTCAAATAGCAGAATTTATTTTTAAGGAAAAAGTTTGCGATATTGTGGGTGCAGCAATGAAAGTTTGTAATATACCGGGATAGATTTTTTTAAGGTCATATATCAGAAGGATTTGAATACTGTCGTTTCGTTTCTTGGCATGTTAAATTAGTTTGGTTCACCCTGTTAAATAATTATCGTACTTTCTAAAAATATTAGGTGTGCTTATATTTTCAGCCGAGTTAGGTAGATAACGAAAGTATCTGTTTAACAGGGTTAACCATGTCTGGAACAGAAAAGACAGGCCAATTCATCTTTATATCAATTTGTGTCATTAGTGAAATTCGTGGTTATAAAGATGTTTAAAATTTTCCTGAAAGAAATAAAGAAATAGCATAACTGTTCAGATTGCTGCAAGTTTTTTACAACTTGAAGTTCGTTATGCCGTAAAAAAATCAACGCAGAGGTGCTGAGGACGCTGAGATGCACAGGAAAAAAATAATATCAGGTTTTGATACTTGCACTTCGCTGGATGTAAAGACCCTAAACCAGGTTAAATTACAAAATAAAGGAAAAAACTTGAATACGACTGGACAAATACGCCTTTAAGCATTTGAAGTGTTGCTATTATGGACAGTTTCAATATCATCTCTGCGTTCTCCGCGACCTCTGCGTTTAAATAGAATGTATTTTAAGAAAATTTAAAGTTACCTAAACAGTGACGAAATAGTGTTTAGTACTAGAAAATGTAATTAGAACAAGTCAAACATTATAATCCAAATGAGGAGAAGTCCTGATGCGAAGGTACATGCGCATAACAATTCTGGTCGTTTTTGGTCTCGCATTTTTAAGTTTTACGGCATGCAATAAAAAAGGGACAACATCGGTTGTACAAACCGGTTTATCAGTTGAAGACTTTGAATCAACGAGCTTGAATGTATATCCCATTATGGGATATCTTGAAACCGACTCTCCCACTGCCCCGGTTATGGACGGCGACGGAAACGATGCCGTCTGGGGATTGACAATGCCCCTTGACGTGGAAACGGAAACCAATTCCGGTGCGGGACCCACTGTCACCCTGAAGGCATTATATGATAATTACTATGTTTTCATTTTGGCCACATGGGAAGATACCAGCAAAAGCGAACAAAGAGATTTCTGGTGGTTAGGAAAACCCAATTCCGGCGATACAACCTTCGCCAACGCAAAAATCAAATACAATTGGCAGCGCATCTCGGAGCCTTTTTACAACTATCTCGGTACGGTCAAAAAAATAAAAATTGACACAACCGTTGTCCCTGCGGACACCCAATTCATCTACGAATATAACAAGATCGAATTCAGCGGCGATGAAGACGGCCTTGCATTTATGTTCAATGTCAATGCTACGAATTTTCTCAACTGCACGAATATGTGCCATGGTAAGACCATGCAAACAGACACCGATGAAAATGTGGATATATGGTATTGGCATGCAGGTCTTTCAAATCCCAAAAAATATGCAGATGATATGACCATGAATGATGAGGGAATTTCCGGGGACAAGGGAGATGCCGTATTCAAAGAAAACATCAAAAATGATGGCCCAGGCTTCGCAACGCCGCAGGATCCGGGCGCAAATGTCCCGGTCCTGTACGATTCGGTTGCCGTAACGTATTACAGCACCTTGCCATGGATTGGCGGCAACAGAATCCCCGGCTATATCATCCAAAATCCAACGGGCGAAAGAGCCGATATTCAGGCAGTGGGAAAACATGACGGCAGCAAATGGACTGTTGAAATTCGTCGTCCGCTGAACACCTTGGTCGAGGATGATAAAACCGACATCATTATAAACCCGGATACAGATGCTAATTTAGAGTTTCATCTGGCAGTCTATAATAACAGTCATGGCGCCGACCATGCCATCTCTACCGGTGTTCAGTTGATGCACTTTTTGCAATACAATCAGTGATGCTTCTAACTGATGTTTTGAATTTTTCCATTTGGAGAACTGATTAAAATGACAGTGAATAAACGATTAAAAACAGCAACGATATTTTCATTTTTTGCACTGCTTGTACTGGCTGCTTGTAACATTGAACCAACAAATCCCGGAAAAGCAAAGGATAATTTCCCACCGGAAACTTTTATCGGCCCCACTCCGGCAGAAGGTTCGATAAACAATCCTTTCAGGCTGCGCATCCAATGGCGCGGTAACGACCGGGACGGACGAATCAAGGAATTTCAGTACAGAATCGAGGGCCCCTTGTACGACAATACCTGGATAACCACGCCAAAGAATTATCAGGATTTCAAGCTGCCGCTCGGCTTTTATACTTTACAGGTTCGCGCTGTTGATGATAATGGCGCAATTGACGAAACACCGGCACAACGGAAATTTCATGTTCTCGGACCAACGCAGGATCAGGGCGTTCTCATCATCGATGATGATGCAAGCGTGGATGACGATAAAGATGCACGTAAAGACGCCTTGATGGATTCCATTTTGATTCGATCAGGTTTTCACAATTACACCGTGTGGGACTATGAAACGAAATTTGGCGTCACCGAGTCGATTGTCTTCACCGGCAAGGGCACGGATTTAAACGGCGAGGAATACAGCGGGCTGTCCGCGTTCTCAACAGTCATCTGGCATACCGGTCCGGGAGACGAACA
>CAYVXE010000169.1:0-6794 GCA_964455375.1 uncultured Calditrichaceae bacterium | reverse complement strand
CCGTTAATCAGGGGTTAGCGAATACAGAAACTACCCGAAAATATTGAGAGGATACCTTTTTTAGACCTTAAAACAGTTATTCATCAAATAAAGCAAACATTTCAGTTGTAGGTTTAATTATGGCTTATTGGGAGCATCGTTTCAGCCTTATTACACAGATTCGACAAAATATCACCTGAATGATACGCGGTTTTCTTCTTCTGCGCAGTCCTTCAGAATCGATATATCTTACACAATAGAATTGTCAAAAAATCAAAAGGAATTATAATCTATGAAATCACGCCACCTGCTGCTCTTTACACTGATGGTTGTTGCTGCTTATTTCAACTGCACCCGATCAAATCTAAATCCCAATTCTTTTTTTGTGGCAAAAACCGGCAATGATTCCTGGTCTGGAAAATTGCAGGCGCCCAATCGTGCACAAACCGATGGCCCTTTTGCGACGCTGACAAAAGCCAGGGCAGCGATTCGCACACTGAAAAAATCAAACTCTTTTCCCCGTGGCGGTGTAACGGTTTATATCCACAGCGGCGTGTACACATTGGATAATACATTTGATCTCTCTGCCGGGGATTCAGGACCACACGGATCGCCTGTTATTTGGCAATCCTATCCCGGGGACACCGTTAAATTTATTGGCGGCAAATCCATTGGCGGATTCGGAAAAGTAACTGATAAGGGCGTATTATCCCGGCTCGATCCGTCAGCACGCGGCCATGTCCTGCAGGTCGATTTAAAGGCACAAGGTATTTCAGACTTTGGCGAAATGAAAATGACCGGCATGGGCCTGCCCATTCAACCCACAGGCCTCGAACTTTTCTTCAAAGGAAAGGCCATGACCATTGCCCGCTATCCGAATGAGGGGTGGTTGAAAATCGTGGATGTTCCGCAATTCGGGAAAAAACTTTTCAACAAAGGCACAAGTCACACCCGCAAGGATGGTATACCACGGGGCCGACATTACGGTCGATTTGTTTTTCCCGGTCATCGACCACAGCGCTGGCAGCAGCGAGATGACATCTGGATGCACGGATATTGGACATGGGACTGGGCTGATGCTTATATCAAAGTCGGCAGAATTGATTTGCAGAAAAATGAGATTTACCCGGCTGAACCGCATTACCATTACGGCTTTACCAAAGAACAACGGTTTTATTTTCTTAATATATTGGAGGAACTGGATGCCCCGGGCGAATACTACCTGGACCGAAAAAAGGGCATTCTCTATTTCTGGCCGCCACAACCCATGGAAAAGGGAGATGCTTTCGTTTCTATTCTGGATAAAGTCATGCTGCATTTGGACAACACGGCGAACATTTCAATTGCAGAGATCACATTTGAAGTTTCACGGGCAGGAGCCATTCAGATCGATGGTGGGCATCATAATAAAATTAAAAATTGTGTCATCAGAAATATCGGCAATGTTGGCGTCGTCGTGAATGGAGGAACAGACAACGGCGTACAAGGCTGTGATATTTACGATACCGGCGATGGCGGCACTCAGATAAAAGGAGGAGATCGGTTAACATTAACGCCCGGCCATAATTATGCCGATAATAACCACATTCATCGCTTCAGCCGCATCGATTTTACCTACCGTCATGCAATTCGTTTGAGCGGTGTGGGCAACGTGGCGTCTCACAATCTTATTCACAACGCGCCTCATGAAGCGATTTATTTTAGCGGCAATGAACACCTCATCGAATATAATGAAATTTATGATATTGTTAAAGAAACCGGAGATGCCGGCGCCATTCATACCGGCCGGGACTATACCTGGCGCGGAAATGTTATTCGTTACAATTATTTTCACGATTTGCACGGGCCCGGTCTGTTCGGCGTTATGGGCGTTTATCTGGATGACTTTATGAGCGGCACAATAGTTTACGGCAATATTTTTTACCGCGCCGGACGAGCGGTTTTTCTCGGCGGCGGCAGAGATAATACCGTGGAGAACAATGTGTTTATCGATTGCGAAGCGTCCGTGCACATCGACGCCCGCGGCACCACCTGGGCGAAGAATTATTTTGACGGTCGCTACACGGTGCTTACGGATCGGATGAAAGCGGTGCATTTTGATCAGCCGCCATATAGCGAGCGCTATCCCGAGCTTTTGACCTATTATAATGATAATCCGGCTATACCAAAAAACAACCGGGTTTTGCATAATGTCTCTTACAGCAAAAAATGGCTGGACATTGAGGACGGTGTGGACCCGCAGGTTTTAAAAATGCAGGATAATGTCATTGCCGATTCTATTTTATGTTACTGGCGCGGGCCGAAAGTGAAAGATGCGCCGACAGGCACAATCTACACTCGAAGTGATGTTGATTTCTTAAAAAAGCTGCAAGGGAACTTGATTGTTACAGGCAATCCCGGATTTGTCGACATAAAAAGCAGAAATTTTCATTTGCGCAAAGATTCACCTGCATTTAAAGTCGGATTTAAAAGAATACCTTTTGACAAGATCGGGTTGCATCGCGAATGAGATGAGCACCAGGCGTATTTAAAAAACCAGTGGAAAGTCATTTCAAAACTTGTTGTGCTATATGTCTGTCCGAAAAGTCAGTTGAATCGTAACGTCGACCTCCAGATCGACGAGTGGAATGAACAGAAAAAATGATTTAGCCTTGTTTATTTTGCAGACTCGCAGACTGGAAAGTCTGCGTTACACAAAAACACCCTTTTCCGTACAGACATATATACCATTTGTCGGAAATCATGGACAGCCTGTAAAGGTGTCGCCCTCCTGCTTTTTCAAAGCTAATTGAAAATTAAAACCACCTAAAAGTAAGATTCAAATCATGCAGAAAATAGCTTGCATTGTTAATTTAAATTAATTATTATTCAGTAACAAAATTCCCCTGCAACACCTGACAAAGATGTACCAAAAACAACGACCGGGATGAATAGCTTCATTCCGGTCGCTTGTTTTCGGAAGCTATGTTGTTTTCAAGACAAGACATCCAAAATGACTCGACTAAACGTGCGCAAGACTCTAAAGGTCACTCAACATTTCATCACGTATGAACTGCAACGATTACGGATGACAGAGCATACCTTTATGGTTCTGGTCGCGGTGGTCATTGGGGTGTTGGGGGGCTTTGGAGCTATATTTTTCCGTTTTGCAATCCGATTGTTTCAAGCGATCTTTTTTGGTTCATGGCAGTATACACTGAATTATGCCCTGCAGCTTCCGTGGTATGTCAAGCTCTTTGCCCCGGCAGCAGGGGGTTTAATTGTCGGCCCGATTGTCTTTTACTTTGCGCGCGAGGCCAAAGGGCATGGTGTGCCTGAAGTGATGGAAGCAATCGTGTTGCGTGGGGGTGCTATTCGCCCGCGTGTCGTGATTGCAAAAATCATTGCCTCTGCTGTCTGCATTGGTTCCGGTGGGTCGGTAGGACGGGAGGGCCCGATCGTGCAAATCGGCTCGGCAATCGGTTCTTCATTGGGACAATTTCTCAAAGTGAGTGGTTCTCAATTGCGCACTCTGGTTGCCTGCGGAACCGCCGCCGGAATTGCCGCTACCTTCAATGCGCCGATTGCAGGGGCACTTTTCGCCATGGAAATTATTCTTGGTGATTTTGGCATTTCGCAGTTTAGCCCAATTGTGATTTCATCGGTTTCTGCAACAGTCATTTCGCGACACTTTTTAGGAGATTTCCCCGCTTTTATTATTCCCCATTATGAGCTGGTCAGCGTTTTTGAAATGGTCCCTTATGCAATTCTGGGAGTTTTAGCGGCTTTTGTTGCTCTGGCTTTTATCATTATCTTGTACAAAGCCGAAGATTTGTTTGAGATGCTTCCATTGCCGGGCCTCGTAAAACCTGTTATTGGTGGCTTGATGATCGGCGCCGTTGCGATTTATTTCCCTCATATTTTTGGTGTGGGCTACGAAACCATTAGCCTGGCGCTGGAAAGCAAACTAACATGGTATTTTCTATTGCTATTGATTGGCCTGAAACTGTTGGTAACTTCTATCACCATCGGTTCCGGAGGCTCGGGTGGGATATTTGCACCGTCTTTATTTCTTGGCGCAAGCCTGGGTGGCTTTGTTGGCAAAATCGTTCATATCCTTGTTCCGGCGCATACTGCAACGTCAGGAGCCTACGCGCTGGTGGGAATGGGCGCTGTAGCAGCCGGCGCCATGCATGCACCCATCACATCGATCTTAATTATTTTTGAATTGACCGATAATTACCGCATTATTCTTCCGTTGATGATCGCTTGTATTATCAGCGTTCTGATCACCTCGCGACTGAAAAAGGACTCTATTTACACACTTAAATTGAGCCGGCGGGGTATTGATATTTTTCAGGGGCAGGAAATCAATGTTCTGCGTTCCTTGCAGGTATCTAAAGTGATGAAATCGGAATATGAAAAAGTTTATGCTGATACGTCTTTTCGTAAACTGATGGATTTGACTGTGAGCAGCCCTCATTCAAACTTTTTCGTCGTCGACAAGAATGATCGTTTGCTGGGTGTTGTTTCTGTTCATGATGTACGAAAAATTCTCTACGAGTCGGATGATCTTGATTTTATACTTGTTGCGTATGACATTTTAAGGCCGATGAATTACTATTTTACACCGCATGATACGCTGGACGTCGTTATGAAAGCTTTTGGTGAACTCAACATTGATGAATTGCCGATCGTTAAAGAGGAAAATGAAAAGCAAATTTTTGGTACCGTCTCAAAACCGACGTGATTGAAGCGTATAACAAAGAAGTGTTTAAGCGAGATATGGTGACTTCAGTCTCCAGCTACATCGGGTCCATGCAAAAATTAAAGCGTGTTGAGTTGATGGACGGACACATCCTTTCCGAGATTGAAATTCCGGGTGAGATTGTGAACAAATCATTACGGGAATTGAATTTGCGCAGTCGTTTTGGCATTGAAGTTGTGCTTATTAAGCAGAGTTATGACGAAGATGAAAAGGAAAAACAGAAGGTCATTCCCCCAAAGCCTGATTATAAATTTAAATTTGGTGATTCTGTCCTGGTGATGGGCACCCAGGAAAGTATTGACAGAATTCAAAGCCTGAACGGGAAAGAATATTAGAACAAAGGGCTGCAGCCCTTTGTTCTGAGTCAAGTCATTGTAAATACTGACTGCATCCCTTTGTTCTATTCAAGGCCGAAAGGATCAGGTGTTCATCGAATCTAAAAAAGATTTATTGGAACGTGTCCCGTGCATTTTCCCCAACAAAAACTCCATCGCTTCCACTACTGAAAGTTCTGCCAATAATTTCCGCAAAATCCATACACGCTTCAATTCAAGGTCATCCAGAAGCAATTCTTCTTTTCTGGTGCCGGAGCGGTTGACATCGATAGATGGGAAAACCCGACGATCCGAAAGACGACGATCAAGGACAAGTTCCATATTGCCCGTACCTTTAAATTCCTCGAAAATGACTTCATCCATCCGGCTTCCGGTATCAATCAGTGCTGTTGCAATGATGGTCAGGCTTCCGCCTTCTTCAATATTTCGGGCAGCTCCGAAAAAACGTTTCGGGCGATGGAGTGCATTTGCGTCCACACCACCGGAGAGGATTTTGCCGCTATGCGGGACGACGGCGTTATGTGCTCGGGCCAGGCGTGTGATACTGTCAAGAAGAATCACCACGTCGTTTCCATACTCTACCAGTCGCTTGGATTTTTCCAGAACCATGTCTGAAACCTGAACGTGGCGTTCTGCCGGTTCATCAAACGTTGATGAAACCACTTCTGCCTTGACCGATCTTTGCATGTCCGTCACTTCCTCCGGCCGTTCATCAATCAGCAAGACGATCATTTTTATTGCCGGATGATTTTCGGAAATACTGTTGGCTAATTGTTTTAGCAATGTCGTTTTTCCGGTTTTCGGTTGTGCGACAATGAGTCCGCGCTGGCCTTTGCCTATGGGCGTCAACAAATTCATGATACGCATGGAATAATCTTTGCCGTTTGTCTCCAGATTAATCCGGGTGTCAGGGTAAAGCGGCGTTAAATTGTCAAAAAGAATCTTGGTTTTCGCTTCTTCCGGATTTTCATAGTTAACAGCTTCCACCTTGAGCAAAGCAAAAAATCGTTCATTCTCTTTTGGCGGGCGAATTTGACCGGACACCGTGTCGCCGGTGCGAAGACCGAAGCGCTTGATCTGCGAAGGGGAAACATAAATGTCGTCAGGTCCCGGCAAATAGTTAAAGTCCGGAGAGCGAAGAAAACCGTAACCGTCAGGCAAGACTTCCAAAACGCCTTCGGCGAAGATCAGGCCTTCTTTCTTTGTTTGTTCTTCCAGAATTCTAAAGATGAGTTCCGCTTTTCTGAGCCCTGTTATTCCGGGTACTTTCAATTTTTGCGCCAGCTTATTTAGCTCGGCAATTTTCAAGCCTTTCAATTCGGTTATATCCATAAGTCCTCTTTTTAAATTTGTTTAGATTTAATTAAAAGTAATGAGTCAATTTGATAGTTGAAATTTCATATACTCTATATATTTGCAGTCATACAAATAAATCTCTTTTTGAGAGTTAATCTGCCGGCTGATTATTTTTATCGGTAAAAGTAAAGTTCTAAAAACAGGTTAAACAATTCACACTAGTCGTAGAAAAATGTTCATTACAATTTTCGGTTTTTCAGATTAATTATTGGGAGGCTTTTTTCATTAAAAGAAAGAAAAATGAATGCTGTGATCCCTTGTTAAATGAGTAAAATTGAATAAATTGTACAAGCAAAAAGTTCAGTGCGGAAAATATTTTGTGTTAGGACTGTGAATTAAATAACTTGGCCATTTGTTTTTTTTCAAACGCTATTTTT
>CAYVXE010000168.1:0-6844 GCA_964455375.1 uncultured Calditrichaceae bacterium | reverse complement strand
TGAATGTTACAAATAAAGCATGGAGTTGAAATGTTGTCAGAACGAATCCGGGCGGTTCTGAGTTTCTTTGATTTTAAATCTCTCCTTGAAATTGTTCATTCAAATTCGTAAAATGTCAGTTTATGTCAAGATTATGGATTTGAACTTTCTTGCTTAAGAATGATCGGTCATGCACCGGACCGGTTTGTAATTTGTTCTTTCATCGTAATAAGTGAGGCAAAAAATGTCATTCTTCAAAAAACATCTGCTTAAATTGAGTATTGTGCTCTCTATCGCTTGTTTTGTAAATGTCGGATTGAGTGCCGAGAAAGATGTCGACCTGAAAAAGGGGTTTCAATTCGAAACGGTAAAAAAGGTAAAAACCACTTCGGTGAAAAATCAGGCAAAAACCGGTACCTGCTGGACCTTCGCGACCAATTCATTTATGGAGACTGAAGTGCTGCGACTGGGAGGCGAGCCGCTGGATATTTCTGAGATGTTCGTGGTTCGCGAAACCTATCCCCTGAAAGCGGCAAAATATGTGCGGATGCACGGAAATGCCACGCTGGGTTCGGGTGGGCTTTCCGGAGATGTTATGCGTGCGGTTCGTGAATTCGGGGTGGTTCCTGAAAGCGTTTATAATGGTGAACCTTACGGTGCCACAAAGCATAATCACATCGAAATGGATGCGGTGCTCAAAGCTTCACTGGATGCCGTTATCAATAACCGGTCGCACAAAATTTCAAAAGCCTGGCCCAAAATGGTTGAGGGCATTTTGAATGCATACCTGGGTGAAATACCGGAAACGTTCGTGTACGAAGGCAAGACGTACACGCCGAAATCGTTTGCGAAAATGCTGGGCATTCATCCGGATGATTACGTGCAACTCACTTCCTATAAGCACCATCCGTTTAACACATCCTTCAGTCTTGAAATACCTGACAACTGGGAAGCGAACACCTACTATAACATTCCTCTTGATGAATTGATGCAGGTCATAAATACATCCATCGACAGGGGATTTTCTGTGGCGTGGGACGGCGACGTGAGTGAAAAGTCGTTTGGTAAAAAGAAGGGCGTTGCTATTCTTCCGGTCAAGGAGTGGAATGACCGCAGCAAGGAAGAAAAAGATGCCATTTGTGACGGACCTGAGCCTGAGATAAATGTGACTCAAAAAATACGTCAGGAAGCTTTTGACAATTATACCTCAACCGATGATCATCTTATGCACATCACCGGCATTGCAAAAGATCAAAATGGCACTCTCTACTATATCACGAAAAATTCGTGGGGCACAAAAGACAGTAAGTACAATGGTTACGTTTATATGTCAGAACCGTATGTCAAATGCAAAACCATTGCAATTATGGTGCACAAAGATGCGCTACCGAAAGATTTGCGTGCGCGGATGGGACTTTAAGTATTATTGGATTATTATTTGACCTAAAACATACTATCTTTCACAAAAGCGACAGGATAAATGTGGAGTTTGTAGCGTAGGATTTATACTGCGTGTGCAAAGACCTTCGTTAATTCCAATTCGTAAGTTGAAGTTTCATAATTCAAAAATCGCAGAACAAAGCACACCGATTTAACGGACAAAAAGGATTTTCACAGTTTCTGCCTCCAAAGGCAGGAATGATCTTTCGTTATTCCTTGTTCAAAAATCGATTTGTGCGAGCACCCTTGGTCGGATTGAACAGGCAAGACAAGAGCAGCATTTTTCAGGCAAACATGAGAAACATTTACATGGAAATCGACCCTTTGCGAAAATCTGTTTTGCCAATGTGAGCGTTAACCAGAACCGGGGTGCCCTCTTTTGCAGCATCCCGTGCTTCTTCCAGGGTGTCTGCAATCTCTTGATTTTTCTCAACGTCCGTGCCTTTCCCCCCAAGCGCCTGCATGACGGCATGGTACGATGCCGGATTAAGAACGGTCCCCACATCGTCTTTCAGCATGTCCACCTGTTCTCTGGCGATTTGCGACCAGCAGGCGTCATTGCCAACAACGGCAATAACCGGAAGGTTGTGGCGGACAAACGTATCGAATTCACTTAAACTGTACCCCACCGCGCCGTCGCCAAAAAGAATCCAGACCTCTGATTCCGGATGCACCAGTTTCGCCCCAAGAGCGAATCCGGCACCTACTCCCAGGGTACCAAACACGCCCGGATCTAACCATGTAAGCGGGCCCGGCGGCTTGACAATATAGGATGCCGTCGCTACAAAATCACCACCATCAGCGACCAAAATGGTATTTTCCGGCAAACATTGCTCTATTTGCCGACACAATTGAACCGGGTTTATTTTATCGGTACGGTCGGAAGCAAACGCTTCGATTTCCTGTTCGCGTTCCTTATCGCGCTGCTGCAAAACTGTCAGCCAGTCGTCGTACGATAAACCCGATTTAAAGTCTGCGGCGAGTTGCATGAGAAAGCTATCTGGCGAACCACCGACCGCCAGATTCGGTCGGCGATTTAATTTTAATTCAGCCGGATTCAGATTCGCCGAAATGAGGTCACTGTTACGGCGAATGTGACGGCCATAGTCCAGCCTGAAGTCACATGGGACACCGCACAAAATGACCAGATCAGCTTCCTTCAAAGCCTGGCGCCGTTTGTGCCGCATGTGCAGCGGATGATCTTTACCAAGCAGGCCGCGTGCCATGCCAGACAGATAAACCGGAATTCCAAGCGCCTCTACAGCCTTTACCAAACTTTCTGTTTTTTTAACGTGTAACATCGCCTGACTGCCGATGAGCATAAGTGGTTTGCAGCTGTTCTCCAGTTTCGATACTACCTTGTTAACTTTAGAAATGGGAATTGAACGACTTTTCACGGATAAAGGTGTTTTCGGGACAGGAGTCTCTTTCCCTGAAAATAACCGGTTCACATGATAATTCAAGTAAAATTTCAATACTTTGTCTTGAAGAGATTTGCCACCTTGAGTTTTGATTCCGTACCACTGCCGAATCAAAGCTTCATCGTAAAGTAAATCGATGGGACACTCCACGAACACCGGTCCGGGTACGCCGCTTTGTGCAATTTGAAAGGCTTTCCGAATTACCGGCACCAGGTCACGGACTTTTTTTACGACGGTTACCCTTTTAACAATTGGTTTCAGGACGGAATTTTGATCGATATCCTGCAGTGCACCGCGTCCTTTTAAAGCTGTGGCCGTGGAACCGCCTAAAAGCACCAAGGGAGATTGCGCCATTTTTGCATTTTGAATAGCTGTAATGGTGTTGGTTACACCAGGACCGGCTGTCACTGCCGCCACGCCCGGCACACCGGATAGCCGTGCCACCGCATCCGCAGCAAATACCGCCGTCGCTTCGTTGCGCACATCGATGACCCGGATACCCCGCTGCTTGCATCCAACCAGAATCGGTGAAATGTGTCCGCCGCACAATGTGAAGAGAAATCGTACACCATGTGCCTTCAAAACCTCAGCAATCAGGTCTCCGCCGTTCATTTTTTGCCTTTCAAATAAATTGTCAATTTAGAAAAATTAAGTTGAGGATTAAGTTAGAATATTTTATTTTAAAATGAAAGGGGTATCCATTGACAAAAATGAACCCGCAACATGACATGATCGATCAGATGGTGGTTCTTATCGCCAATTTGATCAATTTAGTGTTGGTAGCTATTTTTATTTGCAGAAAATTGGTATTTCAACGCCTGGAATATTTTCTGGGGATTGGCCTCATCTTACTCATTTTTCCGGTCGCGTTTGCGGTGTACCTGAATTTGAAAGAAAAACGCAACCGGTTTTTGGTACTGCTCCCCATTCCACTGATTCTTTTTCTTCTCGTGGAGCTCTTTTTCGATTACATTTTTCATTTGCCGTTTCGAGAAACCAACCTGCTCTGGCTTTATCTGGGTGTGTACTATTTGGGCTTGTTGGGAATGATCGGCTATGCCTTTGTCGTGCGCAAGATGTACGGCTATATGACGCTTGTCACATACTTTCTGAATTTGCTGGCGACCTGGTACGCCCACAGCAGCTAACACTCCGTTGTAGGCAAAGAAATTTCACTACCCCTACTGCTAATGATTTTATTACAGACCACTTCGGAACACTTGCAAATCCCAACTCTATGGGTTGATCGTTGCACCCCCCATACGTTCCCAGGCGGAAAAGCCCCCGGCAACATTCGTTACCTTATAGCCGTTCTTTTTGAGAAACGCAGCGGCATAAGCGGACCGTATGCCTACCTGGCAGTACACCATAATCGGTTTCTCGATTGGAATTTCCGATAGACGGGGAGACAGGCGAGTATGGGCGATATTTTGTACGCAGTCAAGAAATCCCAATTGATTTAGCTCTGAAGCACGACGCACATCCAGGAGATGAACGTCCTCTGTTTTAAGAACCCGCTGGAATGTTCTCACATCGATTTCATCTATTGTGGCAAGTTCGCCGCCATTTTCTTTGTACTGGCGGAAGGTAGATTTAGTGAAATAACCCCGAATGTCATCCAGTCCGATGCGGATGAGGTCAAGCACGGCTTCCTGAACATTTTGGTCATCAATGAGCAAATAGATGGGCATATCCGGAGTTACATAGCAGCCGACTACCGAATTAAATCCTTTATCCAGAGGTGCGAAGATAGCGCCGGGAATATGGCCGGTCCGAAAGTCCCGCCATGATCTGGTATCGATTAAAACTGATTCCTGATTGTGGGCCAGCTCATGAAGATCCGGTTCTGTTCGCAGTTCCGGTTCCGGAATACTACCGAGAATGGCCGGGCCGTCCCGGTTATCCGTTTTCATGCGCGCGAAATACATTGGCGGTTCCGGCTGCCCGTCCAATATGTAATTCACAAACATGGTTTCAGACTCGGTTGCCAGAAGTGAAGGATTGTACTGTAATTCGTACCCCACGGTGGAAATCGGAATGGAGCCGAGCGCTTTACCGCAGGCCGATCCGGCGCCGTGTCCCGGCCACACCTGGAGATAGTGAGGAAGTTCTTTGAATTGTGCCAGAGATTGGTACAATGTTTTTGCGGCCGGCACCATTGCACCCACCTGACCGGCTGCCGATTCCAACAGATCCGGGCGGCCCACATCGCCCACAAAGACAAAATCACCGGATAAAATTCCCATGGGATTTTCCGCCGGCCCACCGCGATCGGTGACTAAAAATGACATATGTTCCGGCGTGTGCCCGGGTGTGAGCAGGCACTTGAATTCGATGTTACCGATATGAAAAATGTCCCCATGGTTCAACATCTGGTGTGCGTAGTCACTTTCGACGACCCACTTGAACCGCCAGTCTCCCTCACCGCCATTGGAAGCATATATTTTGACACCCCTCTGTTCGGCAAACTCCCGGGCACCGGAAAGATAATCAGCGTGGATGTGGGTCTCGGTCACCGCCACAATTCGTAACGATGCCTCCCGGGCAACTTTCACATATCTATCGATATCGCGCATGGGGTCAACAAGGATGGCTTCGCCGGTTTGCTGACAGCCAATCAAGTAGGAGTTTTGCGCTAACTTTGGTTCAAAGATTTGTTGGAAATACATGCTCCTTCGCTTTCATATTCATAAAGCAAATTATTACAAGCAAGACGCTTATGCGGCATTTATTTCTTTATGCTAAATTTCTAAAAATGAATCCGAACTACTTGTTAAAAAAATGATGAGTAATTGAGACAGGGTTCTTTTATAACAACAAAAATAAATATGCCAAATATTCCGAGCTGACAGTGAAAAGGAATGACCTCTAAACCAGATGAGGACGGCTCGGTTTTCATCCAGTAAAACGATATTATGCCAGATTCTTCTTTACCCAGTTCTCGAGGCCGCCAACCAGGACTAATTCCTGCGCTGCTGCACCGACCGGACTGAGTTTGTAGATGTTACCATCTGCAAGCAGTTCCGCTTTTTTAAAATCGATGGTTGCCTGAATGGCCGTTTTAATGGTGAGTTTTTTCGTACCGAATTTCTGCTTCAAATGGTTCACGAATCCCGGAGCTTCAAGAGTTAAAAAACCATTATTCAGCGCATTGCGCTTGTAGGTTTCACTGAAGGAACCGGCAAGCACCAACGCGATGCCGCGGTGCTTTAACGCGGTTGCCGCCTGTTCTCGCGAACTGCCGGTGCCGAAATTAAATCCTCCCACTAAAATATCACCTTTTTTGACAATCCTGCCAAATTCAGGGTCGTAATTTTCCATGACGACTTGCGCCTGTTGTTCCGCCGTAAATTCATCGATGTAGGTGTATTTGCCGGGATAAATACCGTCGGTGTTCATGTTGTCCTGATGACAGAAAATCAGTTCGCCGGAGATGGACTCAGGAAACCCATCGAGAATTTTAACTTCAACAGCCTTCTGGGCAGGCTTTGGATTGATGGAGATGTTTCCTTTGACGCCCCCGCTCTCCCATTCTCCAGGATAGTCGATCTTGCCCGCAACCGCGGACGCGGCCACCACGGCCGGTGAGGCAAGATACGCTTGTGCGCTTGCCGCTCCCATTCGCCCCTTGAAATTACGATTTGTGGCGGAAATTCCCACTTCACCGTCTTGCAGTGTTCCAGCCCCCAAACCGATGCACGGGCCACATCCGGGCGGCAGTTCAGTGGCACCAGCTTCCATCAGAGTTTGCCAGTCATGCCGATGTTCGCTTTCGGCCTGCACTTCGCTTGACGCCGCAGCAACATAGAACTGCACGCCATCAGCGATTTTCTTTCCCCGGACGATGGCGGCAGCTTCTGCAAGATCTTCCAACCGGCTGTTGACACAAGACACCAGATAGGCTTTATTAATTTTGACCTGCCGTTTGCGCATCTCGACAATGGACGTCATGGTTTTTACTGTGTTGGGGCCGGACACGTAGGGTGCAACAGTCGTCAAGTCGA
>CAYVXE010000167.1:0-6964 GCA_964455375.1 uncultured Calditrichaceae bacterium | reverse complement strand
AGAACAAATTGGTGGTGGCCTTCGGTCACTTTTAACATACAAGTGCGCAAAGGACGCAGAGAAAGACGATGTGTTTGTTGCAAAACCTCGACATAGAAACCTAACTCTTATAATATTAAATGTTTTAGTTTTTCTCAGCGGAACGCAGCGTTCTCGGCGAACTCTGCGTTAAATTAATTAATGCATAATTCAGGTTAGACGGGATATACAGGATAAACAAGATTTTTAGAATTCATTGATTTCACCTGCATGATTGAAGCGGTCGAGTTCGGTGTTCCACTTACAGGCTGTAAATTACTGAAAAGAAGCACGCTAAAGCGTGAACACCCAACTGGCGCCGCAAAATTCGGTTTTGGCAGGTTTGAGCGTATTTTACAAGTTCATGAATAATGCATATTCAAAAACCAATCCTGAAAATCCTGTAATCCTGTCAAAAAACTTTTGGTTTCGGCTTGTCCGGCTTAGGAATAAGTCAACCTGAATATTTTTTGGCATTCCGCGTTCGTATGCTTTTCCGGTGTCAGAATATCCAACTCCCCATAAAATTCCGCCCGGTCGATGCATTCACCAATCAGCATTAAAATCAAAGCAGAGGAGAAAAAGGTTCTGTCATCGATCAAAAGAAGGATCGGCGGTAGAATCAAACCGCTCACGAGTCTGACTGCAACAAAACTAAAAGAACGTAATTTTTTCGGCATGTCTTTGCGTTTTCGGTTGAGATAGAGAAATATTTTAAACAAAACAAGAAAAACCATTCCCGGTAAAAAGTGGTTAAAAAAGGCACTAAAAAGTAAAACCGAAAGCAGAATTTGAGAACTGTGAAGGGCTTCTTTTTTAACGCTTGCTGTGACATTGTACACCATGTCCACACAAAAAGCCGCAGTAAATCCGAGTCCCAAACTTATATATCCCAACCAAAGAAATTGTTTAAAAAATAAAAATCCGGTAGCGCTCGCCATAAAAAGTGAGAAGCAAAGAATTTCACGGCTCAGCCAGGAAGAACGCCAATTTAGCAGAGCCCGGAAAGCGCGGCGTTTTTTTCCAAGATGGATGGTGCTCAGCGCCATGCCAGCAGCACCGCAGCCGGCAAAAATAAACGGATTCACGCTGGCTCCGCTAAAAAAAGCAGCGCTGAAAATACCACCTAAAATTGCGACCAGCAGGGTAAACAGAACCAGCGCCCATTCCTTTTGCAGAGATATTTTGGCAGGTAATTCATTTTTTGCCCCAATGAATCCGGAAAGGATGTCTTGCGAATAGGGTTGGGGAAATTGTTGCGTAGTCGTACCGTTGGATCGCAACGCTGTAATTTTGATGGACGGCCTGATGCCGGATTCGGGGAATCCCGGAAAATCTGGCGTCGCTGCAGGCGGTTCAAAATAATCGAATCCCAGAGCATCTGTTGGACAAACGGTGACGCAGGCCGGACTCAGTCCGTCTTGCAGACGCTGCGAGCAAAATGTACATTTGGTCATTACATTTTCTGAATGGTCGAACGTTGGCGCATCGTAGGGACAAACCCAGGAGCAGAAATGACAGCCGATACAGTGTTTGCTGTTGATGAGGACAGCTCCGGTTGCCGCGTCTTTAAGGATTGCTTTCGCAGGGCACTGTTCCATACAGACCGCACGCTCACAATGATTGCAGGCCATGGAGAGGTGAAAATGTGGAATTCCGGCTACCCCGGCAGGGTTGAAGGTGAGAATTTGTCGCCAGCTCATTTCAGGCTGTAAATGATTTTCAATGGTGCAGGCCACGGCGCAGGCATGACAACCCACACATTTGTTGGCGTCAAACAAAAAACCGGCCTGCATCAGGCAAGCCTCTCGATGTCAACCATGGTATCGTGAAAGGCCGCGCCGTATCCCATGTCGGTTTCTTTTCCGGGTGAGAGAAAATTAACCGTGCCGCCTTCGGAAATCCACCAACCGTTGGTGACGGCGATACAGCCCGGCTTTAAACCAAAATCAAATTTCACCTCGATCTTTAGAGCGCCTCTGTCATTGAAAATGCGAACCTCATCGCCCTCTGTGATACCCTTCCTTTCCGCATCATTTGGATGAAGATAAAGCAGGGGTTTTGCACTGAACTGCCGGATGAGGCGTAAATTGTTAAATTGGGAGTGAATGCGATTTTTTGTGTTCGGCGTCATAAAATGAAACGGGAACCGACTGCTTTTGGCCGATTCTTCCGGTTCGCTGTAAGCCGGAAGCTCACCAACGCCCCAGCGCTGAGCTGCTTCTTCAGAAAGCAATTCAATTTTCCCGGAAGGCGTGGAAAACTTTAAATCAGTGAAAGCGACATCTTCACAACCGGGCGCCGGACAGGGACCTTTTCGTAAACGCTCCAGGGTTAATTCCGGAAATGGTTGTAGTTTTTGTCGTAAAAAGGCTTCCACCGCGGCATCGTTCGGTGCGGGAATTTTTCCGTTCAACTCGTGGTCATCGAAACCGAATCGTTTGGCCAGCGAATAGTAAATTTCCGACTCCGGTTTCACGTCACCGGGGGGATCGATGACTTTCTGCTTGTACTGAATATACGGATGCCAGTACGCGTTGATCACATCTGCCTGTTCAAACATTGTTTTAGCAGGCAGCACCAGATCTGCTTCCTTTGCAGTGTCAGTCATGAACTGATCAATGACCACACGGAAATCCACGGAACGGAATGCCTTCAAAACCGTGTTGGTGTCCGGATTTTGGGTGACCGGGTTTCCTCGCTCCACCCAGATCATTTTTATGGGTGGGTCGGTGGTGTTTAAGATGTCCCGACCGAGTTTGGTGGTTGATATCGAGACCCGTACTTTTCCGTTTGGTTTTTCAGGCGGGTAGAATGCCAGTGGGTCTTTAACGGCGTTAAAAATATGGCTTTGCAGATTCGCGTACACCCAGCCGGCACCCGGTTTACCAATATTTCCGGTGATGGCCAGGAGAGACATCATGGCGCGCATGCTCTGACCGCTGTTGGTGTAGCGCTGCATGCCGTAACCCGCAGTGATGGTGAACGGTTTTATGCGGCCGATTAAATCAGCGAGGTGCACAATCTGTTCAACGGGAACCTCGGTAATTTCAGCCACCGTTTGCGGGGTGTACGTTTTGACCAGCTCGCTAAATGCGTCAAAGCCATGCACGTATTTTTCGATGAAATCGCGGTTTATGACATTTCTTTCGATGATCAAATGTGCCAGACCAAGCGCCAGCGCTCCGTCCGTGCCGGGCCGGGGACAAATCAGCAGGTGCGCCCGTTCCGCTGATTCAGTACGCCGTGGATCGATAACCACCAACGAGCCTCCTTCGGACATCGCTTTTTCGATGAATGTCATTTGATGGATGTTGGTCTCAGCGCTATTTTTTCCCCACATAATGATGAGTCTGGCATGTTGCAAATCCCAGGGAGCGTTGTGCTTGTTTTCACCGAGCGTTAAGCGGGTGGCCTCCAGACCTGCCGGCCAGCACAAGTCGCCAAACGTGGTTGTGTAACCGCCGATCATTTCCCAGAAATATCCGCCGACTGCATTGAGCAGCCCTTTGGTGCCGCTGCCGGCATAATACAGAATGCTTTTTGCACCGTAATTCCGGTGTGCTTTTCGAATTTGGGTTTCCATTTCAGAAAAAGCATCGTCCCAGGAGATGCGCACAAACCTGCCGGACATTTTTTTTAACGGAAAGAGCAGCCGGTCAGGATGATAAACCCGCTCCGCATAACTCAGGCCCTTCAGGCAAATCCCCTCACCCGTGGCTTTGTTTTCATGGTGCGGTGTGATCAAGCCGATGCGTCCGTCCCGGACGGTAACACGAAAACTGCATGTACTGTAGCAGTTTCTCGGGCAGGCTGTGGTAATGGTTTGCATAAATTTTAATCGTAAATGTTAATTAGAATTATCGTTCAATAAAATTCGACCCGGGTTCCTGCATTGTTTTCCAGCATCCTTTGGTAGACAAAATGCGCTGCAGCCAGGTCTTCTACTGCCAGGCCAAGTGATTTAAAAAGGGTGATTTCTTTGTCAGAGGTTCTGCCTTTTTTCTGTTTAAGAAGAACGTCGCCTATCTCTGCCTGAATATGGGATGCATCTATTTTGCCCTCGGACAAAGGAATGAGATAGTCCCCGGCCTCATTGAGTGTGGATTCCCGCCGGTCCACAAAAAGACGTGATTTCACCACTGCACAGGTATCTAATTCCCGGGCAAGCGGCGTGCTTGACCCCACAGCATTGATATGACATCCGGGTGCGAGCCAGTCACCTTTGAGGATTGGCTCGGTGGCTGCGGTCACCGTACAAATAATGTCTGCGTCAGAAACCGCCTCTTCAACTGTTTTTTTCGTCTCAATTTTCACACCAGACTGTTTAGACTCAGACTCGACGAAACGGCAGGCATGATTAAAATCTCGACTCCAAACACGGACGGTACTGATTTTCCGGCTGAACAGCATAGCTTGCAAATGCGTTTTTGCCTGCACACCTGAGCCGAGAATTGCGAGACGTCCGGCATCTTTCTTTGCCAGAAGCTGCGTGGCCACACCGCTGACTGCGGCGGTGCGAATCGCGGTGATTGCCCCGGCTTCCAGCAAGGCCAGGAGTCTGCCGTTTTTGGTTTCAAACAACAGGACGCCACCCTGGTGGGAATCAAATTCCATTCCATGATTTCCGGGGAAAATACTGATGCTTTTCAAACCCATGACCTGGCGGTTCTCAAGGTAAGCCGGCATGATGCCGAGCAGGCCGCTTTTATCGGGCAGCCACATTATGCTGCGCAGCGGATTGATCCCTTTTCCCCTCGCCAACATGCTTAAAGCTTCCCGCATCAGGTCGATGCAGCCCTGCATCGGTAGCCACTTCCAAATGTCTGATTGGTGTGCAATTAAAATTTCCATCATGTTTTCCGGTTAGATTTGAATTCAGAATTTAGCTTCCCGTTTCAACCGTTCCATCATGACGTCACGTTTATCATACAGACGCTTTAACGGTCTTGGTTGTTTTTTCGCCAGCGCGTACGCGGTCAAAATGGGCATGGCGATGGTTGAATCACAGTAGCAGACTACGGACTCCGGCAGACGGTTGGGGTCGACTTTTCCCCAGCTCACCGCTTCGGAAGGCGTTGCTCCGGAGAGCCCGCCGGTATCGGGGCGGGCATCGGTGAACTGCAGGAAATAATCGTGACCGGATTCATCGATACCCAGCACCTCCTGGATTTGCGGTTCGGTCTGCAGGATAAAATTTTTCGGTGATCCTCCACCGAAAATAAGCACACCGCTGCTGTTGCCGGAACGTTTCGCATCCAGAACGAGGGCGGTCGTTGCGTTGACGTCGGCGGAAACATCGATTCTGAGCTTGCTGTCCTGTAAAGCCCTGGCGGCCACATTCATGCCGATGGAGCTGTCCCCCGGCGATGAGGTGTAAACCGGCACGCCGGCCTGGTAAGCTGCTGACAGCAACGATTTATTTTTAAGACCGAGCATTTTTTCGCGTTCTGCGACATATTTACCCACCTTGTGGTGGAACTCGGCCGAGCTCATGTTTTTTTGAAATTCATCCGCTTCAATGATTTTACGGAAAAATGCGTCTGTCTGCAGCAGGACGTCATAATCGAAAAAGATGTCGTAAATACGTACCACGCCTTCGTCACGGAGCCGGATATCGTCCGCCTGGAACGTACCGCGGTGCAATTCGAGCCCCAGGGCAAAATGCACGTCGTGGTAGAGATTGGCGCCGGTACTGACTATCCAGTCCGCAAAACCGTTTTCGATAAGCGGAATGATGGCTGACATGCCCAGACCGGCGGGTGTGAGCGCACCGGTTAAACTCATGCCCACAGTGGTATTATCTGCAAGCATTTTTTCTACGAAAAGTTGACAGCCCTCGCGCAATCGTGCACCGTTGTAAGCTAAAAAGGCGTGGTCAACGAGATCGGTAAGAGATATTTGTGCGGTTATGGGTTCAGGTGAAATGGATTGGCCGGAAAGAAAGCCGGTTTTCTTTGTCATGATTTATCCTGCAACGTTTGTTATCGAGCAATTAAAAGTACCAATTGACAAAATGCAAACTCCAGATTAGTCTTAACATATAATTCCCCAAAGGGGTGACCCTCAGGTTTGGCATTTCGAGGAGGAAGTTTATTTGTCATTTTCTATTTCGGTTTCACCGCCTTGGAGTGGTTTGTCTGTGATTATCATGTATGAAAGCTATGAAACGATGAACCTCAAATCAAGAAAAAAGTAATCCGGGTCGGGGGTGAATCCATTGCATTTTCCTGAAGACTTCTTTATATTGTGAAAAATTGCAGATTTTTAAGTGAAGAAGATGAGCACATGGAACACATAAGTGGTTTAAATCCACCGCAAAGAATTTTACTTGGTCCCGGACCGAGTAATGTTCATCCTCGGGTTTACAGCGCGTTGGCGACGCCCATTGTCGGGCATCTTGACCCGGAGTTTCTGAAAATTATGGACCGGGTACAGGAACAACTCCGCGTTGTTTTCGAGACGCAAAATTCCTTTACCATTGCCGTTTCAGGTACCGGTAGCGCCGGAATGGAGGCGGCCTTCGTGAATGTCGTTGAACCGGGTGACACGGTCATTGTCGGGGTGAACGGCGTCTTCGGTAACCGCATGGCCGACATCGTCACCCGCTGTGGCGCCAACGTTATTCAACTGCAGAAACCGTGGGGAGAGAGCATCGGCATGGAGCAAATTGAAGAGGCTTTAAAGCGGAATGGGAAAGTAAAAGCCGTTGCTTTAGTGCACGCGGAAACCTCTACGGGCGTTTTGCAGCCTCTGGACGGAGTGGGCGAATTATGTGAGAAACATGGTTCCCTGTTTATCGTCGATGCCGTGACATCACTGGGTGGCGTCCCGGTTAAAGTGGATGACTGGAAAATCGATGTCTGCTACAGCGGCACTCAGAAATGCTTAAGCTGTCCGCCGGGACTGGCGCCGATTACATTTAGCGAGAGAGCGCTACAGGTGG
>CAYVXE010000166.1:1839-7016 GCA_964455375.1 uncultured Calditrichaceae bacterium | reverse complement strand
ACCTGCGACACACGGTTTAGGAAACCGTAGCTCTATCCACCTGAGCTATAGGGGCATAAATTAAATACGATAATTTGAATTGAACAATATAAATTATTATGCCGATAAAATCAAGATTTATCAGTCATTTATTGTGGATAATTTCCTAAATTTGATGTCCCTGAAATGTTATTTTTGTGAACAAACTTTGATGCTTATGAATTCTTTGCAAATTACTTCAGATCGTTTATGAGAGAGACGATTCTATAAAAAAAGAGGAGCATCTTATGATTTCTGCAATTGTCATCTCATCTTTGCTTGTGTTGGTCGGCTGGCTGATTTATAACAATAAAGTTTATCATGCCAGGCAAACAAATTTTTACAAACAACTATGGTATCGGGAATTGTCGATTAACTGCAAACTGTGGGCTGAATTAAACAACTACAAAGAAGACCTGGATCTGGATTTCGACTAAATCATGTTACAGTTATTTAATCAAAATCCTTACATTTTCACTTTAGGAAAATCGGTTTCTCTCCGATAATATAATCGACAAGGATGTCGAATCAACAAAAAAAGGGATTTTTTAACCCCCTGAGCCGCTTTGAAAAAAGCGGCTTTTTTTTTACGCCATGCTTTGAGCCCTTAATAACCTCTCACTCACCGGCATACTTTATAATTGAGTAAACATCATAACCACTGAGTTTTTGTATGCCGTTTAGAAACGTCAGCTCGATTAATAAGGCGATTCCGGAAACATCACCTCCCAACCTCTCAATTAATTTCACCGAGGCAGCAGCGGTCCCTCCAGTCGCCAGCAAATCATCGACCAAAAGAATTTTCTCACCCGGTTGAATGGCATCTTCATGCATTTCGATGACATCGGTACCGTACTCCAGTTCGTATTCCTCTTTAATGACTTTTGCCGGTAATTTTCCGGGCTTTCTAATCGGCACGAAACCAATTTGCCATTTGTACGCCAGAACTGCTCCGAAAATGAATCCCCGGGATTCAATGCCAACGACTTTATCAACTTTTTTCTCTGCAAAATGCTGCTCTAAGACATTAACTGCCTCAAAAAATGCTTTACCGTCTTTAAGCAGCGTAGTAATGTCTTTAAAACCGATACCCGCTTTCGGAAAGTCCGGTACGTTCCTGATATATTTTTCCAAATCAGAACTCATTGTTCATGTCCTTTCATACAATGTTAAATTCTCTGTAAGACCCTTTGTAGGTTTGCCATTTCGTTTGGACATTTGTTACGTGCGAGAACGCTGGCCCCGCCTGAACTTTCGAAATGAGTTTCTTGATTGCCTGCTTGTCCCCCTCAATTTCGATTTCAACAGTTCCATCAGATAGGTTTCGAACCTGTCCGGTCACCTTTGCCTGTTGTGCCTCTTTAAAAACAAACCAACGAAACCCAACACCCTGAACCCGGCCGGAAACAATAATTTTCGCTGCAACATTCATAAAGTCACAATCATTGAGCAAACGCTTTAGCAACTGCGTCCGTGGGAGAAGTCGCCTGAACAATGCCGGGATGCACATCCCACGTCATCAAACCAATCACGGGTTTCTTAAATTTAAGTGCAAAGGCAATTTCGGAAAGTGTCCCCAACTCTCCATCGATGGCGATAACCGCCTGCGCAGTCCTGGCAATGATCACGTTTCTGACATCAGCTAAACCGGTGACGATGGGAATATCCACATAAGCATTTGCCTCTGCAGCAAGAATCCCCGGCAAAACACCAATTGTCAGGCCATTTTTTTTATGTGCACCACGGCAGGCTGCTTCCATGACGCCGGACAATCCTCCACAGATGAGAATCCCCCCTCTTGCGGCAATTTCTTCACCCACTTGTTCCGCAATATGGTTTATCTCGTCCGAACAACTGGCGCCGCCAATAACGCCAATAATTTTCTTCTCCATGATTACGGATTTAGTCTGTGCATGAGCCTTGGAAATGGAATTGTTTCACGTACGTGCGGCAGACCGCAAATCCAGGACACCGTCCGTTCAATGCCGAGGCCAAAACCGGCGTGCGGCACCGAGCCATAGCGTCGTAAATCCAAATACCATTCGAAAGCCTCTTCCGGCAAGTCGTGCTCTTTGATTTTTCGTTCCAGTATTTGCAAGTCATCTTCACGCTGGCCGCCGCCGATAATTTCGCCGTAACCTTCCGGCGCCAACATATCTACACAGAGCGCTTTTGATGAATCTTCAGGATCGGCCTTCATGTAAAATGCTTTAATGGCGGCCGGGTATCTGTGTACCAACACCGGACGATCAAAATTATCTGAAATGACCGTTTCATCGGTTCCTCCGAAATCATCACCATCGACAAACTCCGCATGGTTCTTTTTCAGTATCTCAACAGCCTCATCATAGGTGATTCGGGGAAACGGCTTCTTAACTTTTTCCAGAACCTCAATATTTCGTTCCAAAACTTTCAACTCATCCGCTCTGTTTTTTAAAACCTGTGCCACAATATGGGAGACAAAGTCTTCGGCCAGGTCCATGTCGCCTTCGAGATCGAGAAATGCTACCTCGGGTTCAATCATCCAGAATTCGGTTAAGTGCCTTCGGGTCTTTGATTTTTCAGCCCGGAATGTGGGCCCGAAACAATAGACTTTGCCAAAGGCCATGGCACCGGACTCCATATACAACTGGCCACTCTGGGTGAGATACGCTTTTGACCCGAAATAATCCGTTTCAAATAATGTGGATGTTCCTTCGCAGGCATTGGGGGTGAAAATCGGTGCATCGACGAGTGTGAACCCTCTGTCATCAAAAAAATTGCGACATGCCTTTACAATTTCATGTCTGATTCTCAAAATGGCGTATTGTCGGGAGGATCGCAGCCAAAGATGTCTATGATCCATTAAAAACGTCGTGCCATGCTCCTTTGGCGTGATTGGATAATCCTGTGCTCGCTGGAGGATTTCAACCTTGTTAACCTGCAACTCATAACCGCCGGGTGACCGCTTATCCTCACTCACAACCCCGGTCACCACCATGGAAGATTCCTGAGTCAATTCCTCACACAAATTGAAAACACTTTCTTCCACACTTCCCTTAAAAACAACCGATTGTACAATGCCGGACCCATCTCTGACAAGGAGAAACCAGAGTTTCCCACTCGACCGTTTATTATAAAGCCAACCATAAACTTTAACTTCCTGCCCCACGTGATTCCTTAATTCGTTAATCGTCACTTTATCCTTCATTAAACTTCCTTCTGTTTGGTGATAGGTTTATTTTGATAAAAGTACCGGGATTTTCGAATTTCTCATGACCTGTTCTGTGGTGCTTCCTAAAATCGCTTCCCGTATTCTCGAGTGACCGAACGCACCCATGATAATCAGATTACATTTTTTCTGTTCGCAATATCTGCCAATTTCTTTTTCGGGATTTCCTGCCACCCCGATTAGGTCCAAATTGATCCCGTACGGTTCTAGATAAATTTTGGCTTCATTCAAAACTTTATTGCGTAACTTTTCTTTTACATGAACACTCAAAACAGTCAATGGAACATTCAGCGCTGCAGCCCAATATCCGGCTAATTGCAAGGCTTTATTCGCTTTATGACTACCATCATAAGCAAACAGCATCGAAGTAAATTTTTTAAAATGCTGTTTCGTTACTAAGATAGGTTTTTCCCACTCTCTGACCACAGCATAGAGGGTTGCGCCAACCAACTTGTGCCGCCATTTAGCAAACTCGCCTCGCAAACCCATAACCACTAAATCAACGACATGCATTTTTTCACAGATGACATCTGCCGGCGAACCATGCAATTTTTCAATCTCAAATTTTATACCGGCCTTTTTAAATATCCCTGAACATTTCTCCAGAACAGCTTCAGATTTTGCCTCCAGAATTTTTTTTGATTCGTCTTTATAAATAGTGGATGGCGTCACCGGAACAAAGCCGTCCGTTCCCATAGCCGCAGCCCACTCTATAATGCGAATATCTACAACAGAAAGAATTTTTACCGTCGCATCAAAAGACTTGGCAAGATGGATGCCGTGTTTTACCTGCGCATCGGTAAATATTGAACCATCAACCGGAAGTAATATTGATTTTATCATTTTATCCTTAGGTTATTTTAACCCCAATCTTCAAACTTAGCTGCACGGGTCATGAGATCAAAAACTGCTTTTTCGGGATTTTTGTTATTGAACAGGACATTATAGGCTTCGGTAATGATGGGCACTTCGACATTATTTTTGGCGGCTAACTCATAAGCAGAACGTGTCGTTTTGACACCTTCCGCGACCATGACCATTTCGGACAGCACTTCGTCGAGTTTCTTCCCCTTACCGATTTGTTCGCCTAAATAACGATTTCGGCTATACCGACTCATACAGGTAACGATGAGGTCGCCCATGCCGCTTAGACCGGCAAACGTCAGCGAATTAGCACCTAATTTTGTACCCAAGCGTGTTATTTCCGCAAGTGCTCTGGTAATTAAAGCTGCTTTTGTATTATCCCCACCGCCAACCCCGTCGATGATTCCGGCAGCAACTGCAATAATATTTTTAAGCGCTGCTCCCAATTCTACCCCGATAACATCATCATGCAGATAAACCCTGAATTTGGACGACATGATCGCTGCTTGCACCCATTTCGCCGACTCCACATTTTTCGAAGCGCAAACCGCCAGTGTGGGCACCCCCCGGCTCACTTCTTCAGCATGGCTCGGACCGGAGAGAACCACGATTTTATTTTCATCAAATTTTAAGTTTAAAATCTCACTGACGCGCAACAACGTTTCATTTTCAATTCCTTTGGCTAAACTAACGGCAAACGCATCCGATGGAATGGCATCCATGTCGGTGAGAATCTTACGCACGGCATGCGAGGGAACGGCAAAAAACAGGCATTCTTTTCCTTTTACGGCTTCATTTAAGACGGGTTCTATTTGAATGGTATCCGGTAATTTCGCACCCGGCAAATATTTTTTGTTCTCCTTTTGGGTGTAAATTTCTTGAAGGTGTTCAGCGCTTCTATCCCACAAGGTTACACGATGCCCGTTTTTTGCTAACTGAATAGCGACTGCTGTTCCCCAACTCCCCGCTCCTATGAGTCCAATGTCAGCCAAAATTACTCTCCACTTTTTCTGGATTCAACAACTCCAATGATCATCGTCTCTTCCCCCACGGAACGACAAACATCCTGAACAGTACCGATGTG
>CAYVXE010000166.1:0-1739 GCA_964455375.1 uncultured Calditrichaceae bacterium | reverse complement strand
GAAAATCCATTGGTATGCAGACCATTTGAGCATAGCCCAATTAATACATCACTTTCTTTGATATTCCTGCCATCGATGATATTCGACTTTTCCACGATTCCAACAATCGCTCCGGCAAGATCAAAATTGTTTTCCTGATATACCCCGGGCATTTCAGCCGTCTCTCCACCCACCATTGCACAATTTACTAATTTACATGCCCGTGCCATCCCGACGACAATATCCTGAATCATTGGGGAACTTAACTTATCCACAGCAATATAGTCGAGAAAAAACAACGGATCAGCCCCACAAACCATAATATCGTTCACACAATGATTTACCAGGTCCACCCCAACAGATTCATACGAGCCGGCCATCTCAGCAATTTTAACTTTTGTTCCCACGCCGTCAATACTCGAAACCAGAACAGGCTGTCGATATTTCTTTAAATCAATTTGATAAAATCCTGAAAATAATCCCAACCCTCGCAACACATTTTCAGACTGCGTTTGCGCAACTACCGTCTTGATCGCATCAATAGTTTTGTCCCCTAATTCAATATCAACTCCAGACTCTTTATAGGAAGGATGCGTCATTTTTGTGCTTTCAACTGAGAATAGTACTTTTGTCTGACCCGATAAAAAAAATTCAACACACGCTCAGATTTATAATCCGGATAGGTCCAATCATTTGAGACAAATTTATTATTGCGATATCTTAATTGCACATCTCCGAATATATTCTGTCCGATAAATACTCGATGATCAAAGTTTTTCGTTGTTGCAACGACTAATTTTGCCAGTTCCATATAAGCGGGATCCAAATTGACCACTCGACTACCTCGAATAGAATATTTCTTTTCAAGCTGCATAAAAAACAATTTCAGTTTTACTAAAAAGTCCAATGGATACAATTTTTCGAAACTGAAAAATTGTTTCTGCAAATGTTCCCCCATCTCCTTTTGATAATACGTTGTATGATTAAATACGAATGCATCAGAACAAATATCAACGTCTCCGATTTTCTTTTTGATATCCAGTTGTACCTCTTTTAATATTTCTTGATCACTGTGAGTGACGGCAAAAACATATTTCACGAAAGATATTTTGTTTGTTGCAACCAAGGTACTCATTTTTAAACATAGCAACACTAAAGCAAATAAACAATTTCTAATTAGAATTTCAACAAAATACTACTACTTTCCTGTAAGAAATGCATTTAATTTCTTTGGCAGTATGTTACCATTCATTATTTGCAGTGATGAAGCCTTTGTGCCTGAATATTGGCAGCAAACAAAAAAAGCCCACATGTAGTATGCGGGCTTTAAGGTACTGTTTCTTAAAAAGTGCCGGGGGAGGGACTCGAACCCTCACAGACCAAGGTCTACCGGATTTTGAGTCCGGCGCGTCTACCAATTTCACCACCCCGGCAGTATAATTAACGTGATTCTGCCAGTTTTTCAAAGTGCCGAGGGCCGGACTCGAACCGGCACGGGGATAAATCCCCGAGGGATTTTAAGTCCCTTGCGTCTACCAAATTTCGCCACCCCGGCAATATCTTTTACATCGTTTTTGAGGCGGCGATCGGACTCGAACCGATGAATAGAGGTTTTGCAGACCTCCGCCTTAGCCACTTGGCTACGCCGCCTTACAAATAAAAAAATCAGAATTTTTATGACAAAACCCTGATTGGCTGACTTTTTTTTGAGCGGGAGACGGGATTCGAACCCGCGACCCTCACCTTGGCAAGGTGATGCT
>CAYVXE010000165.1:0-7147 GCA_964455375.1 uncultured Calditrichaceae bacterium | reverse complement strand
GCCAGCGGCATCTATTTTTACCGGCTCACAACGGATCGGGGGTTTGAGCAGTCGAAAAAATTGACCTTACTCAAATAGTGTTTAACAGACTATTTTTGTTTCTGCTGTTTCGAACTGGCGGTGACCGGTGAGAAATCAAATTTGTTCTTGGGTCAGACCTTTCGGTTTTGCGCTGCAACGCTCAAGGCGACAAGATAGAAGTGACGTCTCCTTAAGTTGACGCGATGGGCTGCCGCGGATTTTGGATGACAACATTTTTCGACTTTTAGAATAGCCGGGAATTGTCTGCTAGACTTCAAGGCAAAAATTAAGTAGTGGTTTAGATTATTTATTATTTCAGCCTAACCGTACCCTCGTGATGTAGTTTAATGATTCCTGGTTCTTTCCTTTTCAAGTGTAAATACAAAGAACGGCAACTTTTGCTTGCATTCAGACGGTTTTTTGTTATTTTAGTATTCAACAAAAATGAGGAGGATACCGTGAAATCTACAAAGGTGTTAACAACGACCATCATGTTGCTTTGTTTTTTTTCACTTTCGTTTACTTCGATGGCAAAGGCTCAGGTGGCCGTTGTGCGCGGCGGCAATGAAAATCCCATGATTTCAGTGGCAAAGTCTACCTTTTACGGTGCGCTGACAGGCTTGCTGGTTGGCGGCGCGTTAGTTCTGGCAACGAAAGCAGACAACGGTGACATCATGCGCTGGTCCTTTGTGGGAGGTGTGTTTGGCGGGCTCGCCATCGGGCTTTACCATGTGGCCAACCGTCCCGGTCCCAGTAACTCGATTTTGCAGTTTAACTCAACGGGATTAAAAAAAGTGCAGCTTCCAAAACCAACGATTCGATTGAGCCGAAAAGCAGGTATGGAGGTAAAGGTGCCGCTCATGTCGTTTAGCCTTTAGAATAGTCATTGGATGAAAAAGTTCACAACATTATTGGAAGAGACACTTGAAGGCTGGCAGGATGCAAGACAGGGTGTCATTGAAGAGTTGCAGAATATTCCGGAAGAAAAGTGGAATTTCCGGCCTGTGCCGGCGGTTAAAAGCGTGCAAGAACTTGCGGTGCATGTTTTGGAAGTTGCCATGCTGATGACGGGAGAATTAACCCGACCGGAGACAAATTTTAAACGCGCACCCTGGTCGGAATTGCTAAAAATGTATGCCGCTTCGGCCTATGAATTACATTCGAAAAAAGATATTCTTGACCTGTTGGTATCTCAGTTGGAGGAAGGTATAAAAAAATTTCAAGCGGCTGGTGAGTTGCACATGCTGCAATGCATCGAACGCTTTGACGGTAAGTCCGGAACACGGTTGGCCTGGCTGAACCACGGCGTCGCACAGGAGATGTACCATCGCGGACAGTTAACCCTGTACGCACGTCTGTTAGGATTGGAACCGGCGTTAACCAGAAAAATCAGAGGTGGGTGACATAGATAAATCCGTGACCATTTACACAGATGGCTGCTGTCATGGCAACCCCGGCCCTGGAGGCTATGCCGCGGTGCTGCTGTTTCAGGGCAAGCGCAAGGAGATTTCCGGAGGGTTCAAAAATACCACCAACAACCGTATGGAATTGATGGCAGTGATTGCGGGGCTGAGGACTCTGAAGCAACCTTGCCATGTAACGCTTTATAGTGATTCTCAGTACATTGTGCAAAGCATAACGCAAGGCTGGGCGCTAAAATGGCGGGCGAACAACTGGAAGCGCAACAAAAAAGAGATGGCCAAAAATATCGACCTGTGGAAAATTCTGTTAGACCTGTGTGAAAAACATCAGGTGGAATTTAAATGGACCAGGGGTCATGCAGGTGATCCGGAAAACGAACGCTGTGACCAACTGGCCAATGAAGCCGCAGCCGGAAACAATTTATCAGAGGATTCCTTGAATTTTCAACAAACCCCTACCAATTTATTTTCAAAATAATTTCGATTAAATAAATCTTGACTTAATGAATGAAAAACATCTATACTTTAATCTATGATGAAAAGGTCTATGAAAAGTTTTCAATCAAACGTCTGTTTGGTATTTTTAATTTTCATTCTGTGCGTTACACCGCAGGCCTGTTTGGTGGAGCAAGCCGTCTGTGCTATCGTTGATGTGGCAGCACACGATTATCATGCCGCACCTTCACACAAACATGACGAACAAGGTCAGGAAAATGTCTTTTGCTGTGGCAGCAGCCTGAACTCCCACGTTGCCAACACTTTCTCAAATGTGTTAAACTTAAAGCACCTTCAAGATTGTTTCTCCATTTTGTATGTTTTCTCTAATTTGGCGGAAGGAATTTTTTACATGTGTCCTGTTAGAGGTTCATGGCAATTGGGGACGCACATTATTCCAATCCGTACGAGGGATAAGTACGTTCTCTCCAGCCTGCTACAGCCTCCGCCACCACTTGTTTAATACCGGAAGCACTATCTCATCTTACAGATAGAGGTGTTGCATAAATATAGTAAATTAACCAAATGTTCCCAATGGGCAGCGATTGCTGTCTCTATGGAGTAAAAAGCTGCAATTTGACTTTCATCGAAAATTGGAGATGTCAAAATGATCCGGAAAAATTTCTTTATCTTGTTTGTTCTACTAAATTCACTCATATTCGTGTCGTGTCAATCGACGGAGAATACAGAGAAAAACCAAAATACGGCGATAAAAACACAGCTTGTTTCTTTAACCGCGGAACAAAAGATTGTCACTATCAAAGGGGATCTTAGAGCCGTGAAAAAAGAACTGGCGGATGACGGGAAATATAATTGTTGCATTCATCCGGCCTGTAACTGGTGCTTGCTTCATGAGGGTTCCTGCGACTGCTATGACAATTTAAAACAGGGGGAAGAAGTCTGCCCTGGTTGCGGATTGGGCTGGCACAATGGCGATGGTGTTGTGCAAGGTATCACTGCGAAACAAGTCAAATGGGATATCAAACACGAACACGGGCATAATCACGACGATCATGAATGATCTATTTTAGTTTAATAACTTTCAGTTTTAAAAAGTAGCTTTCCCGGAGAATCATGCAATGAACGAATCGGATCAATTTTCATTACCAAGAAAATGGGGAACATTGCGCCCGAAGTTTATCATATCGCTGGTTGCTTTACTGACGTTGCTGGGACTGGCCGGGGGCTATATTGAGATTACCCAGAGCCGTAAAGATGTGATGGAGCTTTTGCGCCGGGAAGGGGAAACCGTTACTGACGCCATGTCTGTGAGCGCTGAAAACGCTGTGCAGGCCTATGGAGAAATTGAAACACACATTGAAAAACAATTGCTAAACACAGCTCGTCTTTTGAAACATTTAGAAGGAGAAAACAATCTTTCACAAAAAGCTTTCACTAATTTAATGACGGAAAGCGGTGTGGCGAGGTCTTTTTATGTCAACAAAAAGGGAAAATGGTTGAAATTCGCGTATCCGGAAGCCGGCCCGGAGGATTTCCAAAAGCAGGGACTTGCTCAATTTGTGCAACCGTTATTTCATGACAACCTTGAAAACGAAAGCGGCTATGTTCAAGATTGGAAAGGGCAAAGTCATTACGCTATCGCTTTAAAAGCGACTAAGCAGACGGCGTGGGTGTTGTGTGCGAATCCCGGCATTCTCCTGGACCTCCGCAAGCGCGTAGGATTGGGACGCTTGATTCAGGACATCGGTAAGAACAGAGAAATTGCCTACATCGTGTTGCAGGATGACCAGGGTATTCTTGCGGCTACAGCCAATGTCTCAACCATGTCGAGCCTGAACAACACCCCATTTTTACAACAGGCAATTGTGACCAACCAACTATCTTCCAGAGTAACTGAGTTTGAAGGAAGCGATGTGTTTGAGACAGTTAAGCCGTTCTTTGTAAATGACCAGATTTTTGGTTTGATTCGTGTGGGACTGCAAATGGATTCGGTAAATGAAGCCGTGCGGCGTACTATCCAACGCGCCATAGCCGTTGCGATCGGATTCATCATCATCGGCGTTATTCTGTTTAATTTTATAGTTTCCAATCAGAACTACAATTTATTGACAGAGGCTTATGCGAAAATCAAAACCTACACCGGCAATATTTTGCAAAATATGGCAGACGCAGTGGTGGCAGTGGATCAGCACCGGAGAATAACACTTTTTAACCGAGCGGCCGAAAAGCTGTTCAACAAACCCTCTTCTGAGGTCATCTGGAAATCGTGTCACGATATAATCGGCCAGCAAACCTCATTACTGGATGAAGCGCTGGATACAGGAAAAGAAATTGAGGACAAAGGAGTGGTTTATGAATTCGATGGTCATAAAAGTATCCTTTCGGTAACCACTACACTGTTGAAAAATTCCGTCGGAGAAATCGATTCGGCCGTTGCGGTCATTAAAGACCTCACGGAGAAAAAGGCCTTGGAGGAAAAACTCCGACGACAGGAAAAACTTACCGCCATGGGCGAGCTTGCTTCGGGAGTGGCGCATGAGATCAGAAATCCGCTCAATGCCATCAGCATCATTGCGCAACGGTTTGTACATGAATTTCATCCTGCAGAGAACAAGGAAGAATATCTTGATTTGGCTGGGTCCGTGGTTTCGGCAACCCGGCAGGTGAGCTCAATTATAGAGCGTTTTCTGAAATTTGCCCGTCCCCCCGCTTTGAATCTGCAGAAAAGCAGTCTGAATGCTGTGGTGGCAAAAGTGGTTACTTTGGAAGAAAGTCAGGCCAAAGAAAAGGGAGTGAATCTTATTTTTAAATCTCATGAGAAATTAGATGTCCGCATTGATAGCAGTCAAATGGAGGAAGTGTTGCTGAATTTATTACAAAACAGCCTGCATGCAACATCGTCCGAAGGTAAAATTAATGTAGAGATTTACAAAGAAAATAATGACGCAGTTGTCGAAATTTCAGATACCGGGATCGGTATTCCACCAGACAATTTGAGCAGAATTTTTGATCTTTATTTTACGACCAAGGATGACGGAACCGGTATGGGACTCAGTGTGTCGCACCGCATCGTCACAGAACATGGCGGCCGATTTACGGTGAGTAGCGAAGTGGGGAAAGGATCTACGTTTAAAATAATTTTACCGATGGAAGCGTAGAACAAACGTCCAATGAAATTAGATATTTGTTTAGACAGGCAAATCAGATTATGACGAATTACACGATTTTGGTTCTTGACGATGAGCCCATGCAGTTGAAAGCTCTGTCCGGATTTTTGAAAAATAAGGGCTTTGACGTCGTGAGCACAACCTCAGCGAACGATGCTATCAAATTACTAAAGTCTCAACCCGTCGACCTGGTTCTGACGGATTTTAAAATGCCGGAAAAAACCGGTCTGGAAGTGCTCACTGAAACGAAAGATATTAATCCGGAAATCGATGTGGTGATCATGACAGCTTACGGCAGTATCGATTCCGCCAGACAGGTTTTAATGACCGGTGCCGTCGATTACTTAACCAAGCCCATCGATCTGGTGCAATTAGAGCTCATTATAAAAAAGGCAAGGGAAAGAAAACAACTTATTTCCGAAAATAAACGGCTGCGAGAACAATTGACGGAGCGGGTTGGTTTCAAGCATATTATCAGCCAGAGTACGGAAATGGAAGATGTTTTGAACCGGGTGGCACGGGTTGCAACAAGCAAAGCGACGGTTCTCATTCGCGGTGAAAGTGGAACGGGCAAGGAGCAGGTGGCACAGGCCATTCATGTGGCCAGCCCGCGCGCCGATGGACCGTTTGTGGTGGTGAACTGTGCGGCACTGTCGGAAGGCGTGTTGGAAAGTGAACTGTTCGGACACGAAAGGGGAGCGTTCACCGGTGCGGTACGGCAAATGCAAGGCCGGTTTGAAAGGGCAGAAGGCGGCACATTATTTATCGATGAAGTGGGCGACATTCCGGCGGCAGTTCAGGTAAAACTTTTGCGGGCAATTCAGGAACAGACTTTTGAACGGGTTGGTGGCGCCGAAACCGTTCATGTGGATACAAGAATCATCGCAGCCACCAATCGCAATCTGGAGAAAATGGTCAAAGAGGGGCAATTCCGGGAAGATCTGTATTATCGTCTGAACGTCGTGTCCATTTTGATACCACCGCTACGGGAGCGCCGAAATGACATCCAACCGTTAATTGACCACTTTTTAAAAAAGTATTCTGAAGAGAACGGGAAGTCTATTCTGGGGATGTCGAAAGAAGCCCTGCATTTAATGATGAAATACGATTATCCCGGGAATGTGCGTGAGTTGGAAAATATCATCGAACAGGCCGTGGTGCTAAGCCGCAGCGACATTCTTGTGACCGATGACCTGCCATTTTCAGTGCAGGAATTACAGAGTGAAAACAGAATGGCCAGAGGAACGCTTGAGGAACGCTTAGCCATTTTTGAGCAGAAACTCCTTCGGGAGGCCCTCGCAAAGGCAGATGGGATACAAACGAAAGCGGCAGAAATGTTAGGCTTAAGTGAACGGAATCTGCGCTATAAACTGAAGAAGCATGGCATGAAATAGGGGCCTTTGTAGGTAAGGACTGAAACCATTCATTGCCTGGTTGGGTCAAAGATCACATGGATAATCGAGCAAAACAAAATTAGACCACGGATGACACTTTTATGTGGGGATTAAACAAAAACGCCAATTTTATGGTCATTTCAAATCCGGCGACTGCCTTGGTGCATCAACTTAAGGAGAAATCACTTTTATCTTGTCACCTTGAGCGTATTTCTATCAGTCTGATTTTTCTCGATCATTACCAAAATCCACCACATATAATGTATCGGGTCAATCTTATCCTCTGAGACTCACATTCGATTTTCATCTTCCCTGGTGTGAAACCGGCTTCTTTCATTTTTTTGCGATAAGAGCCTTATCAATATTAGTTCCTTTTTTGTAATACAAATTTACCGAGCCTTCGTTGATTTTTATTTTGAGTTTCTCGATTCCTTCAACCTTCTTCAATATTTTTAAAATCTGCCAGGTTTAACTTAGTGATTTAAAAACTCCAGAATCGGACAGTCGCTGGTTGGCCCCTGACCGCTGCAGGCCGCCTCCAATTGCAGAAGGGCTTTTTTCATCTTTTGCAACGTTTTTAGTTTGATCTCTATATCTGCAATCTTGATTTCTACTTGTTCTTTTACCTGTCGGCAGGTCGTCTCCGGGTCAACCCGTAGAGATAGCAACTCCGCGATCTCTTTGAGCG
>CAYVXE010000164.1:5510-7194 GCA_964455375.1 uncultured Calditrichaceae bacterium | reverse complement strand
CTTAGGAGGACATCAAGTCAGAGTCAAAAGTTTTAGAACGATTAGATTTAAAGAGCCGTGACGGCCAATTTTTATGGGAGTTACAGGATGGCTTTGAGCCATCACCGCGGGAAAGTCTTCTGATTTTCGAGACGGCCCGTCTGTACTAAAGTCAATCACCGGAGCCAAAATAGTGAAGCTGTTAATGCAAGACATGTCGACAATTCCACTGATAAAACGCGCTTACGAACATAGAGAGCGAACGGCCATCATCGACAGCGCCGGGCAGCACAGTTACAACGATTTACTGAAAGCCGCAGAGGCAGTCGCAGCAACATTACTGGAAACAACGCCGGATCTGCATGAAACTCCAATTGCATTCATGGTTCCGGCAAAATTCGAATACGTCGCCGTGCAATGGGGTATCTGGATGGCCGGCGGCATTGCCGTCCCCCTGTGTGTTTCCCACCCCCTTCCGGAAATTGACTACGTGTTGGAAAACACGGGCGCAGCCGTTCTCGTTTGCGATGCGGATTTCGCAGAAAAATTGCGTCCGCTGGCAGAGAAAAAGGCCATCCGGTTTCTACTCACCACAGAAACCGCTGATGCATCTAAGAAACCGCTTCCTGCCGTCGATTCAAGCCGCCGGGCCATGATCCTTTACACCAGCGGCACCACCAGCAAACCCAAAGGCGTGGTCGCCACACACCAAAATATGGCAGCTCAAATAAAGTCTCTCGTCGAAGCCTGGGGGTGGACATCTGATGACCACATTTTACATGTGCTGCCACTGCACCATACGCACGGCATCATCAATGTTTTGTCGTGTGCGTTGTGGAGCGGCGCGGTTTGTCAATTTCTGCCCAAATTCGACACTGAAGAGGTCTGGCGCTGTTTTATGGAAGACCCCCTGACGCTTTTCATGGCGGTGCCAACGATTTATTCCAGACTCATCAGGGCCTGGGAAAAAGCAGCGTCGGAAAATCAGGCGCACATGTCAAAAGCCTGCAAGAAATTCCGGCTCATGGTATCCGGTTCCGCCGCATTGCCGGTACCATTTTTTAAGAAATGGCAAAAAATCAGTGGACATGCGCTTCTGGAACGTTACGGAATGACTGAAATCGGCATGGCACTTTCCAATCCGCTAAAGGGTGAACGCCGGCCCGGATATGTTGGGCAGCCACTTCCTGGAGTCACCGTGCGTATCATAAATGAAACAGAGCAGGACGTGACGACGGAAGGCGAGCCGGGGGAATTACACATCAAAGGTGAAAATGTCTTCAAAGAATACTGGCAAAAGCCGGAAGCCACAGAGGCGGCATTTTCCGATGGCTGGTTCCGCACCGGAGACGAAGTGATCGTGGAAGACGGCTATTTTCGCATTTTAGGCAGGCAGTCCGTGGATATCATCAAAACAGGCGGCTACAAAGTCTCGGCACTCGAAATTGAGACCGTCCTTCTGTCGCATCCGGCCATCGCAGAATGTGCAGTGGTGAGCATTCCAGAAGAAGAATGGGGAGAATCTGTCTGTGCGGCAACGGTGCTTAATAAAAACGCTTCGCTAACGTTACAGCAACTACGAGACTGGGCGAAAGAACGCATGGCTATTTACAAAATACCCACACACCTGCTATGCGTGCAGGAACTGCCGCGGAATGTCCTGGGAAAAGTAACCAAACCGGATTTAAAAAAATTGTTTGGGTAA
>CAYVXE010000164.1:0-5410 GCA_964455375.1 uncultured Calditrichaceae bacterium | reverse complement strand
CTCGCTTCCGTGATATTTGCGGTAGGAAAAAACTTTTTCTCTAACTTTTAGGATTTAAACATGTCTCAAAATGAAAAGCTGACCCGCCGTTCTGCTACTGAAATAAAAGCCATGCTTGAGAAACGGGAAATTTCGGTCACCGACCTCATCGAGGCGACTTTAGCGCAAATCGACACGTACAACGAAAAAATCAACGCCGTGGTCACATTAAATGAACACGCGCTGGACGATGCCAAACGCCTGGATGCGAACACGAAAAAGGGGCAGCCGTTAAAACCACTGCATGGACTTCCTGTGGGCATCAAAGACGTGACACCGGTCGCCGGTCTTCGTACCACCTTTGGCTCGCCCTTATATGCGGATTACGTGCCCAAAGAAGATGCTCTGGTCGTCAGCCGTCTACGCCAGGCAGGCGCGATTATCATCGGGAAAACCAACTGTCCCGAATTTGCTGCCGGCGGAAATACGTTTAACGATGTGTTCGGTTGCACGCGCAATCCCTGGAATCCGGCGTTGAGTCCCGGTGGCTCCACCGGCGGTGGTGCAGCCGGCCTGGTTACCGGGATGATGGCGTTGGCGGAAGGCACCGACCTTGGCGGCTCTTTGCGCATTCCGGCATCGTTCTGCGGGATTGTCGGTCTTCGGCCTTCCCCGGGGCTTATCCCCACCTACCCTTCCGACTATCTCTGGGACAACATGCAGGTCACCGGCACCATGGCCCGAACGGCGGAAGATATTGCGTTGTCACTGCAGGCACTTTCCGGACAAAGTCCACTTTGCCCGGTGTATCAGCCGACGGGTGGAAGGGATTTCCTGGCAAACATAGAAACCGGTCTGCCGCAAAACCTTCGCATTGCCTACTGCAAAGATATTTCAGGAATCGGTGTCGAGGAATCTATTGAAACGGCATGCCGGGCAGCAGCCTTCGATTTAAAGCAAGCCGGTGCAGTGGTGGAAGAAATTGAGTTTGACCTGTCATTTGGACGAAAAGCATTCCTCGCCATCCGCGGTTACTGGATGGTGGCGCATCAATACAAACGATTGGATAAAACAGATCAGCTTGGCAGCAACGTTGCCGGGAATATCAAAGCGGGCTTAGCTTTGAACATGGAGGAATTTGCGGAAGCTGAACAGGCACGGGGTAATATATGGCAAATCTTCCGGGACTTTTTCAGCAAATACAACTTCCTGCTGACACCGTGCATGGCAGTCCCACCCTTTCCGGTGGAACAAAATTACCCCGAAACCATCGCCGGTAAAAAAATGAAAAACTATGTGGACTGGATCGCTCCGACATTTATATTGAGTCTGACAAGCCTGCCGGTCGCTTCCGTTCCATGCGGATTGGACAAATCCGAATTGCCTGCCGGTTTACAAATTGTCGGCCCGCCGTTGGGGGAAGAAAAGGTGCTGACAGTGGCAAAACAAATTCAGCAAATGCAGCCCATCGGTCTGCCGGATTTAGAACAACTCGACCAAAAATAAAGACGCTGAACGCTGCTGCATTGTTTCAAATTGGGAGCAATTGCAACTTGCTCACCAAAACACAATAAGAATTATTGACATTTATGCAAATAATTCTTATTTTTTTTCAAGGCTAAATTCCTCAGACAGATTTTTTCTTTCATTATATATAAATAGAATAAACAAATCCATTTTTGTTGGTGGTGAACTGTATTTTTTTACAGCATATATATAATTCACTAAATTAAGAACTTCTGAGGAGGAAGAACTTATGAAGCAACCCATTACATCATTCAAAATGCATTTTTATCGCATTCTGACAGTATGTCTCATTTTATTTACGACCGGTATTGTCAGTGCCTTGCAGGCCGAAGTAACCATCTCCGGCAAGGTCACAGATAAGAAAACCGGTGAGGCACTGCCGGGTGCGAACGTACACGTAAAAAATAAGTACGTGGGTGTGGCAGCGCAGTCTAATGGATATTTTTCTCTGAAAACATCCCTGCAGACACCGTTTACCCTGGTCATTTCAATGATAGGGTACGAAAAAAAGGAAGTGGAAATAACCGGAAACATGTCTGATGCAAATTTTGCTCTTGGGCAGGAAGCGTTTATGACCAATGACATCGTAGTTGCCGCGTCGAGAGTGGAGGAGAACATTCTGCAAGCACCGGTTTCCGTTGAAAAAATGGATCAATTAGCCATTCGGCGTACCCCGTCAGTCACATTTTATGGCGGTCTTGAAAACCTGAAGGAAATCGAACTCACAGCCAACAGCATGGTTTTTTCAGGCCCAACCGGAAGAGGAATTGGTTCTTCCCACAATACCGGATTGATTCAACTGATTGACGGTACCGACAACACGGGCATTGCCAATGGCAGTTACTCCATCGGCAACATGCTCGGTATCTCAGACATCGATGTCGCTGAAGTTGAGTTTCTTCCCGGCGCGTCGTCTGCACTTTATGGCCCCAATGCATTCAGCGGCGTCTTGTTTATCAACACAAAATCACCATTCGATTATCCCGGCCTCAGTCTTCAGGTTAAATCCGGCGGAACGGATTCCAACTACGGCGGGTCGCATGCGCTGTACAACGGCTCTTTCCGCTATGCCAAAGCCTACGACAAATTTGCTTTCAAACTGGTCGGGTCTCATTTTCAGGCCACTGACTGGATTGCCCACGATTACTCCGACAAGAATCTCGGCAGCCGTGGTAAAGCAGGATTCAACGGCGTGAATATTTACGGTGATGAAGTCGCTACAACGCTTAACCTTGACGCACTGGCAGGCACTCCATCCGGTACATTAGGATCAATTTTCGTGGCGCGTACCGGATACAAAGAAGAAAACCTTTATGACTACAATCCGGCAAGAACAACAAAATTTAATATCGGCTTAAAATATCGCCCCACCGAAAGCCTGGAAGCAAGCTATGATTTCAGAGCGGGGACCGGAAGAAGCATTTATCAGGGAACAAACCGCTACGCTCTCGACGACCTCAGCGCTTTTTGGAACAAAGTGGAATTAAAAGGTGAAAACTTTTTCATCAGAGGCTATGCCCAGCGTGAAGATGCCGGAAACTCTTATGATATTGTCTTCTCCGGATGGAACGTCAACAGACAATGGAAAAGTGACACGCAATGGTTCACGGACTACGCAACAACCTATATCGGGGCTAAGTTACAAGGTGCCGCTAACGATGCTGCGCATAACGCTGCAAGAGCTGCAGCAGATAATGGCCGCTTCGAACCTGGAACCCCTGAATTCAACGAAGCACTTAAAAAAGTAAAGGCCACTAAGGATTTTGCTACCGGCGCCGGTTTCACCTCCAAATCAGGTTTCTACAATGCTGAAGCAATGTACAATTTCTCAAAAATGATCCATTTTGTTGACTTGCAGGTTGGCGGCAACTACAGATATTACACCGTCAACACAGAAGGTACCATCTACAGTGATGCGACTGAAGGTATTAACGTAACTGAATTTGGTATTTACACGCAGGCAACGAGGAATGTTATTAAGAACAAACTGAAAGTAACCGGTTCTTTGCGCTTGGACGGTCATAAGAATTTTAAAGATCATATTTCTCCAAGAATTGCAGCGGTATTCACACCGGTTAAAGATCACAATTTCAGAGCATCTTACCAATCCGGTTTTAACAATCCTATTATAGAATTTCAATACATCAATTTGAATCTTGGCCCAATCATTTTACTGGGTGGAACTGCTGACAATGTCAGACGAACCGGAACCGAACGTATTTATGCCAATGGTTTTGATCCGGCCACAGGCCAATTTATTAAGACCCCTTTTGTAAAACCGGAATTTCAGAAAACCTTCGAATTCGGCTATAAATCTTTGATATCAAAAAAACTCTTTATCGATGCGAATTATTACTGGTCCGACTACACCGACGCCTTTAAACTCACAACGGTTTTAGACCCTGCATTGTTGGCGCAAGGGAAGGTACTTCCATACAGACTTTATACCAACGAACAGAATGAAAATATCATCATTCAGGGTGCAGGAATTGGGTTAACCTACAGTTTCGACAACGGATTCAGAATAAACGGAAGTTATGGCTATATTAATCGAACCGGTGGAACTAATGATGCCGTATCCAGCATTAACCGGGCAAAACACCGGGTAAAATTCAGCATCGGTAACCCGAGACTGTTTAAGAATTTTGGGTTCAATGTTGCCGGAAGATACCGCACGCATTTCGATTGGGTAGCAACATTCGGAGAAGGTCGAGTTGGGGGTGAAACAGTTATCGATGCTCAGGTGACTTATAAACTTACACGGCAAAATGCCACATTAAAGGCCGGCGTTAACAACCTGACCGGTGACAATTACAAACAAATGTTCGGAAGTGTCGATATCGGCACAACCTTTTACCTTTCTTTAAGTTACGACAGTTTCTTTAATTAATTTTTGAACGAAAAATCCGAAAATGTTATTTTAACAGAGCACGACCCAGGGAGAAATCTTGTTTGGTAAATACTTGTTAGTTAGGTGCTAAGCCAGATTTCTCCTTTATTTCGTGTGGTCGCAGTCACCGGTGCCACGAGTAACTGGATACTGGGCATCAGAGCGGTGCACGGTAATCCGTATGACGGGCACACGCTCACAGAAGCGCTTCAACAAGTTGAAAGCCCCGCTGTGTGGATGCGGCTTTAATTTCAGAAAGCTACTGAAAACTTTCTCGGTCTGGTTGCAAAAAACGCTTCCGCTTCCAATGGGAAACAAAATCCTCTACTTGCAGGCTGATGCATGGAATATTCACAATGGACCCTCGATACATCCCTGCAAATGCCGGATTAATCCGGGGTCAACCAGAGGCTCCACCGTTATACTTGGTGCTATTTATCCGGTATATCAATGCTGTAACTGTCATACCCATCGCCGTTTTCTCTGAGCAACCGTAATGTTAAACCGACACCCAGCACGGGTACTTTGGGAAAAATCAATAAACCTGAAAGCTTAGGTAGATGTTGATCTTTTTTAGGAAATTGAAGCCATGTAATTGGTTTTACAAGTTCTCCTTTGTCATTTATAATGCATGCCTGGGAGTTCAAATCGTAATCTTTTGAAATATCGGGAGTTACTTTAATTTCCACCTGGACTGCATAACAATTTTGATAATCAAAAGCATCCGATAAAATAGGTCGAAAATGTTTTTCGCAGATTGCCTGCGCCTCTTTATAATGGAGACATTCAAATCGAATGGCATCAAGACGCCTGTCAAGCTCTGCGTCTGTTGAAACGGTATGAGATACAGCCAAATTGTTCTTATTCAGAACATTCATTATAGCCCTCAAAACTCCCTTCCCCTTCAGATATCGAACCGTTATTTCTTTTTTTATGTAATCAACCCCCACGTATCTCACTCCTTTTATCCTTTGGATATTTGCCTGGTCGGATTCCAGGTCTGATTTACTCATC
>CAYVXE010000163.1:4454-7445 GCA_964455375.1 uncultured Calditrichaceae bacterium | reverse complement strand
TGGAAGCAAGAAATCTAGATCGTTAATAATGAGGAAGGTTTCTTGTTTCTATATGACACGAAGTGCACAATAAAAACAACTATCAGGTACCACAGTTTTTAGCCAAATGGGATACCATCATTCTACAATGAGCGTAATTATTATTTTTGAGAAAGTCAAGAAAAAAAAGAGACGTTCCTGTCCCTCGTGTCACATAATACGCAGAGTACAGGAAAGCAAAGCGTTTTTAGTCATCAAACATTAACTTCAAAATTCCACATTTTCATAGCACGCGCGTTCCGGACTGCATGTCTCCGGGGCCACCAATTTATTATCTGGCCCCGCAGTCGTCATCGTACACAGACACCAGAATTGCTGCGTGGACGATTCAGCGCTGCGCCAGCTTTCCACGTCATTGCAATCCGGAACATACGCTTTTTTGGAACGAAGGTGTTTGCAGTGAGATCTCTTGTCAAATTTCATAATCTTTCCTCTTAAACAAAAGGGTCGATTCCTGCTGCCCAACAAATGGTTCGATAAATCATTGTTTTAAAGACCGTGACTTTGTAGGCATTTCCGGACAGTGGTGTCGCATCATTTAATGCCACACGTGCCGCCTCTTTTGCCACTTTCACAGTGACAGCTTTATTTTTCAAAACCGTTTCAGCCTTCTGAATTCGCCACGGAACAGGTGCAGCAGCTCCCAAAACGATTCTTGCATCCGTACATGTCCCCTGCTTCATGGTGAGAACGGCAGCAACATCAGCGATAGGCCAATCAAATGCCTGTTTTTCTTTCTGCTTGAAATAGAAGCTCTTGACACCGCCCGCGACCGGTGGTAAAACAATTTCAGTGATGATCTCGCCTGCCTGAAGGGTATTTTCCTTTGTGATGTCCTGATCAGGCGTCACAAAAAATTCCGCAATCGAAATCTCACGAGTACTCTTCCTGTGCGTAATTCTGAGTCTGGCCTGCAAGGCGCTCAGGGCCACGGCCGTTGCCGAAGGATGGACGATCACGCAACCATCATCGTTTCCGAAGATGGCGTGATACTGGTTTTCCCCATCCACAGCAAAGCAGGTGTCGCCACCTTTCCGCAGACAGTCAAAATCCCCACTGCGAAAATACCAACAGTGCGGTCGCTGGCATAAATTCCCTGCAAGTGTGGCGCTATTTCGGACCTGTGGTGTTGCAACTTCTGCAGCGGCCTGTGCCAGTGCCCGGTATTTTTTCCGGATAACCGGATGCGAAGCTAATTCTGCCAGGGTTACAGACGCTCCCAGATGCAACGCCCCTGCATCATCAGGTTTAATAGATTTCAATTCCTCAAGGTCACGAATATTTACCAGGCGTTGCGGGGTCATGATGCCCTCTTTCATGAGGTCGAGCAAGTCAATGCCCCCAGCCTTCACAAAGGCATTTTTTGTTTTAAGAAATGAAAGGGCATCATCCAAGTTTTGTGGATTGGCAAATTCAAATTTATTCATGAGGTCCCTCCTTGCTTGGATTGAAGCGCCGTAAGTACTTTTGCCGGGGTCATTGGCAGCTCTCGGATGCGTGCGCCGGTCGCGTGGAAAACAGCATTTGCAATTGCCGCAGATGTCGGTACGGTTGCAGGTTCACCAATGCCGATTGCCCCGGTACTGCTTTGCCCGTAATTGACATCCAAAACATACGATTCAATTTTTGGGATATCCAGTGAACCGGCAATTTTGTAATAATCCAGATTAGCGTTGACCATAACGCCTGTATTACGGTCCAGAATCCGGTTTTCAAACAGTGCGTAGCTAATGCCCTGAATAATGCCGCCGTTTATTTGACTTTCCAGCGTGAGTTTATCCAGGGGACGCCCGCAATCATGAACCGCTACGACACGTTCCACATTGATGACGCCGGTTTCCGTATCAACCTCCACTTCGGCAATTTGAACACCGGCAATGGTTTTTGGAATCGTATCAATAAAATCTTTTTTGCGTTCCCCGACCGCTAAAAATTTATCACCGGGTATTTTTGCAGCCACCTGCTTCCAGGTTAGGCTTTTATCAGGTTGATCATGGACAAATATTTTACCACCACCGATGTCTAACCGGTCTGTGGAAACATCCAGTCGTTCTGCTGCAATCTCGAACATCTTCAATTTGGCTTTGTAGGCTGCGTTACGCACTGCAGGAGTTATACCGGCTGTTGTTTGACTGCCGCCGCTGGCCGGTCCAAATCCCAGATTCGTATCGCCGATGGTGACAACAATATCGGACGGTTTCAACCCGAGTTCTTCGGCAGTCACCATTGCGATGACCGTAGTAATTCCACCGCCGATATCCTGCACGCCATTCGTCACTTCCACGGAACCGTCTTTGTTGACTTGCACGGTTGCCTGAAATCCGGTTCCATAGAAATAATACCACACTGAATTCGCTAGGCCGATACCGCGTTTTATCGGTCCGCTATCGACGCCGGGTTGCGGATTTCTTTTGCTCCATCCGGACTTTTCTGCAGCGAGTTTATATTCAGCCTGTCTGATTTCATTCGTCGCTGTATTCATTTTCCGAAATTCAAGCGGATCCATGCCGAGTTTGTAGGCCAGTTCATCGATCATTTGTTCCAGGGCGAATGCTCCCTGCGGGTGCCCCGGAGCACGGAACGCTGCTCCCGGACCTGCATTTGTAAATATATCAGACTCTTCTGAGTAGTAATGTTTGTAATCATAAATATTTCTGGCAGGACCCGACGTACCGGCACCAGTACCGACGCCGGCAGTGCCGTAGGATATCAATTTTATTCCGGTGAGCTTGCCGTCTTTCGTTGCACCAATTTTAAGCGTCTGTACCGAATCAGGACGGTTTCCCACACAAAGATGTTCCTCCTTGCGATCGAGCATCAGGCGTACGGGAGCCTTTGCCTTACGGGCTAATTTTGCGGCGGTAACACCGTAAACCCCAGCTCCAAATTTAGCGCCGAAACCACCGCCCATATATTTTGTGAGCACCCTGATATTTGTTTTAGGCATACCCA
>CAYVXE010000163.1:0-4354 GCA_964455375.1 uncultured Calditrichaceae bacterium | reverse complement strand
GGATTATTATTTGCATCCAGCAGGTTCTTGCAGCTCATAATCATCCCTGAGGTGCAAAATCCACATTGTAAGGCATCGTGTTCAATAAACGATTCCTGAATGTCATGCAGTTTTCCTGTAAGTGCTAATCCCTCCACCGTTTGAATTTTTTTACCGATGGCATCAAGGGCCAGTGTCATGCATGCGTTCACTGTTTTGCCATCCAGAATAACCGTACAGGCGCCACAGGCGCCGCGGTCACAGCCGATTTTTGTGCCTGTCAACTGAAGTTCATCACGCAGAACGTCAGCAAGTGTCATGCGCGGTTCTATTCTGACGGGCATATTTTTACCGTTGACCTGCAATTGCAGCGATACAACATTCGTCCCATAGAGTTTGCCATTTTCCATGGGGAATGTTCCCTTCAGTTTGGCAAGTAGCTCTGTTCCGGGGACAGTTGCGACACTTACGGACCCAACACCAAGCCCTTTGAGAAAACTTCGTCGGGAAATGGTTCCGGATTTCCCATTGGTTTTTTTCTGATCCGGGGAATGACTCATAAAAGAATCTCCTTATTTTGGGATAAACAACAGACTGAGCAAACAGCAACAAGGTTGAGCGTTTTAATAAGAAAGGAATTAGAAGCGTGTACGAATCAGAGGTCTAATTTAGATTGCTCACCTTGAACAACAGATGAATATTATATAGATTTAACAAATAAATCAACAAATACCTTTCATTTCCTGCAAAAAAAGTGAAGAATAATTTGGTCCACCATACTATTATTCATGACACAATTTTTATGCGACCATGGTAAAGTTCTCACCATCTTCAAATTTAGTCCTGACTTCAGCAAGTTTAAGGTTCGTTTTTAATTGAAAGTGTGGTTTATCCGGAAAGCTGCGCCAATTGCCACCCCATTCCAGCGTATCCAGCATCCCGACTTTTGCAGCTTTCTCATAATCTTCACCGTCTGTAATATAGCCACCGGTTTTTGTAAATATCCCAATATCCCACGCCACACAAAAATTATGATTGCTTTGACCGCCTCTGGCATTTGTCACTTTCGGCCCCGGATTTCCAAATCGTCCTTTCTTGAATAACACATTCTGTTCAGCGTAGGTTCGTGTGCCGGAGATAATTTTAGCCTTTATTCCAGAACTTAACACTTTATCCATAAAAATTCTTGCTTCTCTTTGGGCTTCCAGCTTTAGAGTTCTGATATTTTTTTCGGTTCGGAAATCAAACTCGCTTGTCCTCTCCTTTATATCTTCAGACAATACTTCAAACTGATTTGCAGCAGCCTCTGTCAACCGGCCCCACGTCCCATCAAGAGCATGCTTATAAAGTCCCTCAATTTTCAACAGCCGTTGAAAAAAGAGTATGTCCTGCGGAAAAAGTAAGACGCTCATGGCTACCTCCTTTTATAGGTTATCGAACATCGCAAAATTAGATTTTTACGCCACTTTGCACAGGTCTGACGGTCAATGTACTCATTTTAAAAGTCAGAATTAAATAACTATCTACGCCATGAATCTTACAGCATATCCCCCTCATCGGCGGAAGGACCATAAATGGCCGGGACCGGAATAGCATTCAGACGCAAATAAACCCCTAATTGTGCCCGGTGGTGAATGCTGTGATTCAGCACAAAACTCCTGAGTACGGCAATCCTTGGCATTGTGAATACGGTATTTCCACCGGATAAAAGCGTCCACGGCTGAAAAAACCGGTTATCACTGGCGGCTGCAATTGCGGTTCGGGCTTCATTCACATTTTTGTCAAACATCGCTACTATTTCATCGACAGAATTTGCCTGAGGCATCTTTGGTGGAGGTGAATCCGGTGGTGCAATATCCAGTGAATCCTCATTCAGGGTATGGAGTGTCCAGCTTGGCAAATTGGCGAGATGCGTACCTAATCCACCCATTGACCATGATTTTTCATGTGGCTTCCAGGTCAATCTATCTGCCGGAATCCTTTCCAGGGTCTTAAGCGTATTCGCCATTTCATTATTAAATTCACCGAGGAGGGATTTACTTATAGTCATATTTCTATCCTAGTGTTTTAAATAAATTAATTATGATATATGAACAATGACAGCCACTTCGACTAGTTGCAAGACAGCGTTACAAACAAATAACGTTTCAAATCTGCACCTGAAAACCGGAAACACTTAAATTCAGTATGATATTGTTAATTAAACGATGGGTTTGTATTTGTAAAGATGAGAATCAACCAATCTATTATAGGTACGTAGTATAAAAAGAATTTTATCGAATGTCAAGACAATATCAACATTATTGTAATAATTTCACTCGGGTTCTCATACACTTGCTCAAACACAGTTTAAACCCTTTTCCAGACATCCAGCTAAAACACCCTGTAATCTGTCTATAAGTAACGCATAAATGTTGATAACCCCGGCCGTTTAAACCTGATTCCACTCCCAGATTCTGTACCGGACGTCTTATTTATTGCTTGCTGCACCGCAGCAGCGACCGGGCCATTCAGAAACTTGCCGGAGACCCGCGATCATATTCAATGCGGTTGAAGCGAGCAGACGCCGACTATCACAATGATTTTCAAGTCCATTCAATAAGATTTTTCCTGGAATTCTTTCGCAACGATTCCGGGATATTAGCGAGTAATTCCTGTTTGAACAATGCTATAAGCTTTTGTTTCAAATAGCTTCTATGAATGACAAGGCTGACTTCTCTCACAGGTTGTGGGTCATAAAAAGTCCTGATAAAGTTTTTTTGTTTTTTCCCCAAATTTAGAGCAGCTAATTCGGGTATGAGAGTGTAGCCGTAACGATTTTCCACAATCCTCTTCAAGGTTTCGAGGCTGCCGCTCTCAAATTGCAACTGATTCTTTTGACAGCTTCCCTTGTGTTTGGGACAAATGTTAACCACCTGGTTTCTGAAGCAGTGTCCTTCACTGAGCAGGAGCATCTCATCTAAGTTCAAATCATGCAAATCAAGAATTGATTGCTCTGATAACGGATGGTTTGTAGATATGTATGCGACAAACGATTCGTAAAACAATGGGATTTCAATCACGCGCTTGTCTTTTGTGGGCGTGACAAGAATTCCGAAATCCAACCTGTCCTGGCTGATCTTTTCAAGAATCTGCCCGGTGAGCAGTTCCTCAATCAGGATATGTATTCCGGGATATTTATCCAGGAATTTCGTAACAAACAGTGGTAAAAGATACGGCGCCAGAGTCGGGATAATACCAATTTTTAATTCACCGCTTATCTGATTTTTCTGGTCCTGAATGATCTCTGTAATCTTATTGAGTCCCCTTACATTAACTCTCGCTTGGTTAATGATCTTTTCACCGATGGGCGTAGGCAGCACCGGTTTTCGACTCCGGTCAAAGATGGTCACATCTAATTCCTCTTCCAGCTTTTGTATTTGCATACTTAGAGTGGGCTGAGTAATGAAGCACTTTTTAGCTGCAAGGGCAAAATTTCTGTAAGTATCAACTGCTATGATGTATTTAAGCTGCAAGATCGTCATACGTAGATCCTATGATAGATAATATCTATCAATTCATAAGAATTATCTAATTGAATTTATAAAATAATAATAGTATTTGTGCAAACACAAATAGAAAATAAAACACAATAACACATGAAACCAAGGAGGTTTACGATGAGTAAAAAGAAAACTTTGACCACAGCCCACGGCAGTCCAATTGGTGATAATCAGAATGCACTAACAGCGGGTTCACGTGGCCCTTTGCTGATGCAGGATTACCAACTGTTGGAGAAAATGGCCACCTTTAACCGCGAACGCGTTCCCGAACGGATTGTTCATGCCAATGGCTCCGGCGCTTTCGGAACACTTACCGTTACCTAGGACATTTCCCAATACATCAAGGCTAAACTCTTCTCCGAAGTTGGCAAAAAAACCGACGCTCTCGCCCGATTCTCAACTGTAGCAGGTGAACGAGGCGCTGCCGATGCAGAGCGTGATGTCCGGGGGTTTGCTTTGAAGTTTTACAGCGAGGAAGGGAATTGGGACCTGGTTGGTAATAACACCCCTGTTTTTTTCATTCGCGATCCGTACAAATTCAGCGATTTCATTCACACGCAGAAACGCGACCCCAAAACCAACATGCGCTCCAATACAATGATGTGGGATTTCTGGTCTCTTTCCCCCGAAAGTTTGCACCAGGTCACGATTCTGTTCAGCAACCGCGGCCTGCCGCAAGGCTACCGTTTCATCAATGGCTACGGCAGTCATACGTACAGTTTCATCAACGCGGCAAATGAGCGTTTCTGGGTGAAGTTTCACTTCAAAACCATGCAGGGAATTAAGAATTGGACGAACGATGAAGCGGCAAAGGTGGTCGGGCAAGACCGGGA